>JBGUSX010000141.1:0-72950 GCA_045132775.1 Eubacteriales bacterium | reverse complement strand
GAGGTGCTTGCTCCTCCCGTTTCTAAAGCGTTTGTTTCTTCTTTAGCCATAAGGGTTTTATAATTGTTTGTTAGCGGGAGGAGCAAGCACCTCCCCTACGGTTTTAAAGTGACGTTTGGTTTATTGACGTGAAGTTATTTTAAGCCGTTTGCAAATTTCAAACACACCGCTAAATTGCAATTTTAAAAAAACAAAAAGCACTTAACAGGAAGATGTGTTAAGTGCTTTTTGTTTTTGATATATGGGGTTTTTTGTTTTTATTTGTCATTCGACAAATTCCGAGAGATCGAGGCTTGGGTCGGGGCGCGCGGTGGCGCGCGAGGGCTCGGAGAGGTCTATTGATGCCTTGTCGGTATACCGCATTGAGCCTTCCGACAGTATTTCATACAATACGCGGAACTTTACGTCGAGATCGTTTGACGTGCCGAAGTGTATGCTGAATTTCTCTGCGTAGATAAGCGTTACCTCGAATTTTTCGGTGAGTATTACTCCGTTCGCCTCGGAATGATATCCGCTCGTTTTCAGTGCGGTCAAAAAGTCGGTCGTGTATTTATAGAAGGATTCCTCGCGGACCTCGTAGATCGTCTCCTTTTCGGTATCCGTTTCAACTACCGTATCGTAGAATACTATCCTTTTACCTATCTCGGGCTCTCTGATCTCAGGGAGCTTGACAAGAACTGCGCCAAAAGCCGAAAACTTGCCTGCTGACTTGCTTTTTCCGAGCACCTTGAGCTCGCCGTCGAGCGCGTAATAGATATCTCCGACCTTTGTATAGTAATCGACCTCCATCATTTCAACGTGTATCGTTACCTTACCGAAAATCGATTTTCTTACCTTGATATTGTCGGCAATGGGCATATTATCCTTGATATTCCGCTTGATTCTAAAGCTACTTTTCGAAAAGAGTCTGTCTCCGATGCTGATGTCCGCGGCATTTACCACCTCGGTCTCGTTAAAGACCGTTACATCACCCGTTATCTCTATCGAATCTATCTTGATAAGGAAAAATGCGACGGTGAGCAGTATTGCAGCTCCCAGTGCGACAAGTACACCCGTCACTAATCGGCGGCTTCCTCGCTCGCCAAAACGGAGCAGCATTTTGGTTCTTATCGCTTCAAACTGTTCTCTTGCCTTGTCTTCCGGCTTTCTTTCTGCCACGGTCTCACTTCCTTTCTTTTTGGGGATGGTAAATTGCAATTTAACGAATAGCCTTCTCCAGCGGAGAAGGGGGACCACGAAGTGGTGGATGAGGAGGTCGCCCTTAGAATGTGCGTCACGGGTGTATCGTGGATTTTTTCGTGTGGCACAAGGTATCTTTTGCAACGAAACAATGTCCTCAAAAGACGTGAAGTCCTTGAAAAAATGCCCTCCTCATCCACCGCAAGCGGTCCCCCTTCCCCGCTGGGGAAGGCTTAACACAGCGACAAATCAAAATTTAAAGCTTTTAACGGACAGAGATGTTACAGCTTCAAGAGATTCTTTATCTCAAGATAGATCTTTTCGTTTGCGTCGGGGTCGGCGAAGTCCTTTATCTTCTCGCCGAGTATTGCGAGTCTTTCCTTATCGTTCAAAAGCTTTTCAACTGTCTTTGCGAGTATTCCGCTGCCGAAGTCCTTTTCCTCGACAAGCTCGCACGCGCCCTTATCGTATATAGCTTTTGCGTTCTTATACTGATGATTTGCGACTACGTAGGGCGACGGAATAAAGAGCGCCGCCTTACCGAGCAATGCAAGCTCGGAGACCGTCATCGCTCCTGCGCGGCAGACCACGAGGTCTGCTTCTGCCATTCTTTCCTTCATATCGTAGATATAGTCGGTCAGGATCACATTCTCTTTCTTATCAATTCCGAGTCGCGCGTATTCCGATCTCATTCGCTCATAGTCGCGCTTTCCCGATGCGTGATAAAATTCTGCATTCGGGAATCTGTCGGCGAGTGTTGTGAGGGCATCCACGACTCCGTCGTTCATCGTTTCCGAACCGCCCGAGCCTCCGACGAAGATGATCTTCTGCTTTGTATTGTCTCTCCTTTCAGCCTTTATCTCTGCTGATGCGGAAATATCGAAAAGCGTGGGATTTCCGACTCTTATTACCCTTTTTGCTCCCTTTATCGCCTCGGTTGTTGACTGAAAATTAGTCATTACACAATCGACGTAGGGCGAGAGCTTCATTACCGCCTTGCCTGCGATCGCATTTGACTCATGGACGAGTGTGGGTACGCCCATCTGTGCGCCCGCGTTTAGCACGGGGTAGCACGCAAATCCGCCTGTGCCGATTATTACGTCGGGCTCGAATTCTTCGACGAGCTTTTTTGCCTGCTTATTCGACTTTATCATATAATAAAGCGTTTTGAGGTTTCGGGGGTCGTATATCTTATAGCTTCCGCAGATGTCGACCTTATTGAGCTTATATCCTGCGCGGGGCACGAGGTCGTTTGCCTTATCGCGCGCGAGATTTGAGCTTACAAATTCTATCTCTGCGTCTTTGTGATGTCTTTTTATCGTTTCGGCTATGGCTATTGCGGGATTTACGTGTCCTGCGGTGCCGCCGCCTGTCATAAGTACCTTCATTATGTCTCTCTTTTCCGTTTTATTTCTTTACGTACGAATATCTTGAAATCGACAGGATTATTCCCATCTCGAATATCTGCAGCATCAGTGCCGTTCCTCCCGATGAGAAGAACGGAAGCGCGATTCCCGTATTCGGCATTGAATTTGTTACGACCGCGATGTTAAGTATTGTTTGCAATGCGATCTTCGTGGTAAGTCCGTATGCTACGAGCGAGGTGAATTTATCGGGCGCTCTTGATGCGATCCTGTATCCTCGCCAGAGCAGAAGACCGAACAGAATGATCACCGCGACGGCTCCGATAAAGCCCAATTCCTCGCAGATGATCGTGAAGATAAAGTCGTTTTGCGGCTCTGATACGTAGCCGTACTTCTGCTTTGAGTTGCCAAGTCCGACTCCGAATATTCCTCCCGAGCCTATTGCATAAAGTCCCTGCAACGTCTGCCAAGCTGAGCCCTGCGGGTCTGCTTTATCGATAAAGAGCCAGGTCATGACTCTTTCCTGCGCGTAATCCGAGAACAGAAGAACGACTCCGACTGCCACTACACCTACAGCGCATATAGCGAGCATCCACTTTTTATCCGTACCGCCAAGCAGCATTGTGGTAAGACCCAGAAGTCCTATAATTATAAGTCCCGACAAGTGTTTTTCGAGCATTACGAGTCCGCATATCGAGCCGATCACAAGCACGGGATAAAGAACTGCATAGCGGAAATGTCCCTTGAATCTTTGCGAGAGCTCGATCTGCTTTTCGTATTTCGACATTATGAGTGCCAGAAACATTACTACCGCCATTTTTGCGATCTCGGAGGGCTGGATCGTGATCGGTCCGATTTCTATCCATCTCTGCGCGCCGTTTCCGCTTGCTCCGACGACCAGCACCGCCAAAAGCAGAATTATTGAGGCGATATATGCGAGCATTGAGAACGCTCTCCAGAACCACGGTCTTGCAAGTATCACGAACGGCACCGTTACTATTGCCGCAAGCAAGATAAAGCCGATATGCCTTATTACGTAATAGAGGCTATCTCCCGTTTCGAGCTCCGCGGTGTAAAAGCTTGCGCTGTACGACATTACCGCACCGAACGCGCATATTGCTATCACTATGAGGAGAAAATACCAATCTATGCTTCCGCGAGAGAGTATCTTTTCCTCTTTTTCCTCTGTCTTATGGATAGGCTCGAGGTAGATGGGGTCTCTTCTCTCAAGGCTCTTCTCATAAGCATTATTCAGTTTTTCTGCACTGCGGGTGAAAAATCCGCTCTTTTTCTGCTTACTCACAAGCCTTTCCTATCCTTTCAAAAATTATATCAATGCGCCTATGACTCCGAGAGCCGTAAAGATCGCGCTGACTATGAAAAACACCGTTACAATTTTGGGCTCCTTCCATCCGAGCATCTGGAAATGATGGTGGACGGGGGCTTTTTTGAAGAGTCTCTTGCCGTGCGTTGCCTTGAAGTAAAGTCTCTGCACAAGGCTTGAGAGCATATCGAGGACGAACACGAAGGACATAAGTATCACTGCCAGAAACTCGCCCGAGCTTATTGCACATCCCATAATGATTCCGCCGATGTAAAGCGAGCCTGTGTCGCCCATGAACACCTTTGCGGGATAGTGGTTGAATACAAGAAATCCAAGCAGCGAGCCCACGAGCGTTGCCGCTACGACCGCCACGTATCTTTCCCTTGTAGGTTCGATCATATTGAAGTGGCGCAGACTCATCACGCTCATAAGCGCGATTCCAAGGGAGGATGCAAGTCCCACCGAGGAGGCAAGTCCGTCAAGTCCGTCTGTTATATTCGTGCTATTGACAAAGCCGACTATCACGAGAAGATAGATGGGATACGCGAAAAATCCGAGATCGAGGTGCACATTTGTGAAAGGAATGTGGAATGCGGTGGTAACGTTCTGCGTCATTCCCATCATAAAGAGATATGCCGACGCTATGATGACCTGCAAAACAAGCTTCTGCATCTCGCTGAGCCCCTCGTTCTCCTTCTTGACGAGCTTTTTATAGTCGTCGATGAAGCCTATCATACCGTTTCCGACTCCAAGGCAAAGCGTAAGTGCCAGGGGGATAAGCCTTTCGGCTGTTCCCGTACGTCCGAGAACTCCGCAGCTTTCAAGTATTATCCACAAAAGCATTACGACAAGAGTTGCAATGATAAATGTGATACCGCCCATCGTCGGGGTTCCCGATTTTGATGCGTGCTCCGCTACGTATGCGTTTATCGGCTGGTTGAGCTTCTTGGCGCGCAGGACGGGTATGATGACCTTGCCCGCTATCACCGTCAGCAAGAATACCGCCACGGCAACGAGAGTGATCTCAATGGCTATTTTTTCGCTGTATTTCAGTCCTTCAAGTATCGTGTAAAACATTTTTGTCCTATTCCCTTCGATTTGTCACGGTTTGACCCGTATCGTTTTATTTGAAAAGTCTTTCTATTACTCGCTCAAGTCTTACTCCACGGCTTGCCTTTACAAGCACTCCGTCGCCGTGACAGAGTCGTTTTTCAAGCTCTGTGCAAAGTGTCTCAACGTTTTCAACGTCGGTCTCGGAGAAGATATTGTCCTCGCTCATTCCACTCTCTTTTGCGCCGTCGGCAATAAGCTTTCCCGAATCGCCAAGGGTAAAGAGAAGATCAACGCCTTTCCCGACAAGGTATCTGCCCATTTCTCTGTGCATTTTGTCGGAATCCTTACCAAGCTCGCGCATATCTCCGAGCACGGCAATTCTCTTGCCCGAAATGTTTATCGCAGAGAGGGTGTCTATAGCCCCCCTCATTGACTCGGGCGCGGCATTATAGCAATCGGCAACAAGGGTGATGCCGTTTGTTTTTCTTATATTTTGTCTTATACCGTCGGGGGTGTAGGAGGCAAGTCCCTCTCTTACTGTCTCCTCGCCGCATCCCATAAGGATCGATGCGACTGCGGCAAACATTGCGTTATATACGAATTGCTTACCGACCGGCTTTATTTTGAGTGTCTTGTATGTTTTACCCCTGAAATCAAGGTCAAATTCGGTACCGCTCTCGCCAACCTTCACGTTGTATGCAAATGCGTCCTGTGCATCCTTGTTCTCTGTGCCAAGGTAGAGGACATTGTATTTTTTATCGGTAAAATCCTTACGAAGCAAGGGCTCGTCTCCGTTGAGCAGAAGAAATCCGCCCTCGCAAAGTCCATCGGCAATCTCGAGCTTTGCGCGTGCTATGTTTTCTCTTGTTTTGAGATATTCGAGGTGTGAGGAGCCGATATTAACCACCATTGCAACGTCGGGAGTTGCGGTGAGGGACATACTGCTGATCTCTCCAAATCCGCTCATTCCCATCTCGAAGACTGCGGTGTCTTTGTCGCTCGGAGCTTCCATAAGCGACATCGGCATTCCGATCACGCTGTTGAAGTTTCCGCTTGTGGCATAAAGGTTTGTAGCTCTTGTGAGAATTGATGCGGTGAGCTCCTTTGTGGTCGTTTTTCCGACACTTCCCGTTATTGCCACTGTTCTGAGCTTCTTTTCTTCTCTGTACCCTTTCGCCGTGAGCGCAAAGGCATCTATGGAGTTTTCAACCGTGACGAACGCTACCGCTCTGCCCGCGATGTCGGTGGGCACGTATTCGCAAAGGATACACTTGCATCCGCGGTCAATTGCGCTGATTATATAGTCGTGTCCGTCCACCCGCTCACCGCGAGTTGCTACGAACATTGTTTCGCTATCCGCCTCTCTGCTGTCCGTGCAGACGTATGCGACCGAGCAGTTTTCCTCTTTTGTATAGTCGTAAAGCTCGCCCGAGCAGTATCGCGCGACGCTTTCCATAGTCAATCTTCCAAGTCCAAGCTTTATCTTCATTTATCTCTCCCCGATGAGTCCACTCATCCGTAGTATCTCTTTGTGTATCTCTCAACTATTTTGCGCTCCGAAAATTCTCTCTTTTCGTTGCCCTTTATCTGATATTCCTCGTGTCCCTTGCCTGCGAGCAGGATGATGTCCCCATCTCTCGCGTTCTTTATGACGTATTCGATCGCCTTTTCTCTGTCCTCTATGACGGTATAATGTCCCTCGTCGGTTATTCCCGATACGATCTCATCGATTATATCCGAGGTTCGCTCGCTCCTTGAATTGTCCTCCGTCACCACGAAAAAGTCTGCCATTTGTGACGCGATGCGTCCCATCATGCCTCTTTTTTGCTTTTCTCTGTCTCCTCCGCACCCAAAGACCAAGACGACTCTCTGATTTCGTCCTGCGAGCATTTTTGCACTTCGCAAGAGATTTTCAAGCGCGTCCGGTGTGTGCGCGTAGTCTATATATACCGAAAAATTAACGTAATTTGGAAGCTTTATGCGTTCAAGCCTGCCTTTTATTCCCTCGATCGAGGCTACTGAATCCTTTATATCTCTTGCCGAGATGCCGAGCAGATTACAAGCCGCCGCGGCTTGCATCGTGTTCATTACTGTAACACCGCCCGGGATCCTTGTCCGCAGGCGAAGTCTCATTCTTCCCGATGCGAGTCTGTATTCCACACCGCGCTCACCTAGGCTTCGCACGTCGCAGGCGTTATAATCCGCCGCTCTGCCCTCTGCCGAGCAGGTGTATCTGTTTATCTCAAGCTCCTCTGCAAGTCTTCTTCCGTATTTATCGTCGATATTTACTATCGCAGATCTGCAACGGGAGAACAGCTTTTTCTTTGCCTTGAAATATTCCTCCATTGAAAGATGAAAATCAAGGTGATCCTCTGTGAGATTTGTGAACACTCCGACGTCAAAGAAGATCGGCGCGACCTTCCCGAGTGCAAGAGAGTGCGAGGTGACCTCCATTACGACGTATATAACACCCGATTTTCTCATTTGGTCGAGTATCTGATAGAGCTCGGGTGGGTCGGGAGTGGTCATATTGGCAAGTGCACTCCTTGGCTTGATACCAAGCTCTGTGCAGGTAGACGCATCATCTTCACTGCCCGAGATAAAGCTTCCCTCGGTGCCGACAAGTCCGCATTTATGCCCCGAACGAGTCAGTATTTCGAATATCATTCTCGAAACTGTGGTTTTTCCGTTTGTTCCCGTGACTCCGATAAAGGTCATGCTCTTTTGCGGATTTGAATATCGGGATGCGTATATTTTCGCAAACGCTTCCCTCGTGTCATCCACCAAAATCAAGAGGTGCGGCTCGATCGATCTGCTTACTCTTCCCTCAAGGTAGGCTTGCCGCGAAACTATTGCGGCTCTTGCACCGTGGTCTGCCGCCTCTCCCACACATTTATGTGAGTCGGTATGCAAGCCGTCAAGAGCTATATATAGCCCGTTTTTGACTACCTGCCTTGAATCTGTGAATAATTCTTCAATATTGATATTAGAAGTTGTCGTTTCATTCCCGTCCCTTGAGTCTATTACCGTATACTGTCCGAGATCTGAATTTATAAGAAGCTTTGAAAGCAGCATCATAACCCTCCGAAAAATATTATCTTTTTTCTTCCTGTTTATGCTTCCTGCTTTTTTATCTTCCTATATTTTTATGACCTTATTGCCATTCAACGTCTGTATCGGGATCGTAATATGTGTTATCCGATGCGTTCGGATCTCCGAACGTCACCTCAATAACAGTTCCCTCGTCAACGACGGTTCCTGCCGCGGGTGTCTGCTTTACTACGACAACACCGCTTGCAAGATAATTGGGTGTGCCGAAAATTCTTATATTCAATCCGAGATTTGCAAGCGTTCCGTTAGCCGCCACTGCGGTCATTCCCGCAAGGCTCGGAACGGTCACGGTCTTCTTTTGCTTGACCGCTTCATCGGTAGTATAAAGAATTATCTTTGCGTTATTGGGATCGAGCTGTGCGCCCATTGCGGGTGACTGATCCTTGACGAACTCTCCGTCGCCGACCACCTCGACCTTAAATCCAAGCATTTCGGCAAGCGACTTCGCTGTCTCTGTCTTTGCGGCTATGAGCCAGGGTGCGCTCACGGGCTCGATCTCTCCCTCTTCGTACTCTGCGTTTACCCCTCGATACGGGAGTATCTCCTTGAGCAATGAGCCGACGTAGGGTGCGGCGATAACGCTTGCGTAAAGCACGCCGTCGGTCGGTTCGTCGACCATAAAGAGCACCGACACCTCGGGCTTCTCGGCAGGTGCAAACGCGATTGCCGAGCAAACGTAAGGGATATAGGGTGTATCGTGGACGTCCTTTTTCTCACTCGTTCCTGTCTTTGCCGCTATTCTGAAGCCCGGAACGTAAGCCGCCTTCGATCCTCCGTCGGTGGCAACGCCCTCTTCAAGAATATCCGAGACCTTATCGCAGGTCTCCTTGCTGAACACCTGTCTCTTTACTTCTGTTTCATAAGAATAAATGACCTTTCCGTCTTTATCGGTTATTTCCTTGATAAAGTGCGGTGTTACAAGATTTCCGTCATTTGCAACGGTATTTATTGCGGTGAGATGTGCTATCGGAGAGATCTTGAAGTTCTGTCCGAACGACGCGGTCGCAAGATATATATCTGCGCTTGCAAAGAGGTCCTTATCCCAGAAGGTAACTCCCTCCTTGGTGTACTCCTCGCCCGATGCATCTATTCCCGTTTTTTCAAAATAACCGAGTGCCGAGAAATATTCGTAATAATTCTCAACTCCGAGTCTGAGTCCCATCTGCATAAGCACGGGGTTGCAGGACTGCTGAAGTCCGCGCGCGAAGGTCAGCATACCGTGACCTGCGTGGTAGTGGCACTTGATCCTGTTTCCATTTACTATATAGTAACCCGGGCAGGAGAATTTCTCCTCGTCCTTGACGATGCCCTCTTCGTACGACATAGCCGCGGTTATTACCTTGAAGGTCGATCCCGGCATATAAAGCTCGGTTATCGCCTTATTATTCCACATCTTGAGCATAAGCTCCTGCTGAAGCTTGCTATATTCCTCGCTCTCCTTGTCAAATCCGCTCTCATCAAGCGTTTTCTGACTTTGGTCGTCGAGCTTTGACGGTTCGTTGAGGTTATAGGGCGGGTACACTGCCATTGCAAGTATCGCTCCCGTATCAACGTCCATTACTATTCCGCAGGCGCGGCTCTTTGCGTCGGATTCGAGATAGGATTGCTTTAACTGCTCCTCAAGCTCCGCCTGGATATAAACGTCTATCGTCGTTGTGACGTTATAGCCGTCTATTGCGGGGATATAGCTCTCGTAATCGTACACCATTTCATTGCCGTAGGTGTCCTTTGCTCCAATGTACTTTCCGTCGGTGCCCTTCAAGAGCTGATTGTAGGTATATTCAAGTCCGTAAAGTCCCGTGCCGTCACTTCCCGTAAAGCCGATAACGTGGCTTGCAAGTGTGTCGTAGGGGTAGTATCTCTTGCTTGTTGCCTGGAGGAAAAGCAGTGCTTTGTCGTCAAGTCCCGTGCTGTCGAGCAATACTCTTACCGCCTCTGCCTGCTCCTCGGATATATGTCTTGCGAGCGTTCTGTCACGGTATTTCGTATAGGTCGCTTGCTTCATTACGTCGTCGTACGAAACACCGAGCGTATCTATCGCGCTTATCCCTCTCGCGATCATATCCGCGTAATTTACTCCGTCCGCCTCTGACTGTCTTGCTATCGTTGCGGGGTCGATAAAGAGACGGTAGGTGGTTATGTTGGTGGCGATTACCACTCCGTTCGTATCGTATATATTGCCTCGGTTTGCACTGACCTTTGTCTCCCTTGTTATCTGATCGAGCACCTTTTGATTATACTCGTCGTATTTGAAGGTCTGATAGAAAAGTATCCTCAGCGCAAGGGCAATAAAAAGGAGGCTGAGTACTATGCATATCGCCCCTGCGCGACGGCGCATCTTTGTTGACGGCGTTGTGCTCTCCATAGTTCTCTCCTCCCCAAAATAAACTTTTTTATTATCTGACAAGCATTCGGTTTCTCTAAACTATATGCCTGTCCCTACCTCAATATGATAGACGAAAAACACCCGTTTTTTATGCTTTTTGGTATCTTTTTCGCCTTTTTTTACTTGTTTTTATGCTTGTTTATACGAGAAACGACCTCCGAAACTGCCAGCATTGGACATCAGAGGCCGTTTGACCCGTTTTCATTTTTTAATATTGCTTCAATCCTTTTTGAAGCCTATCGCTCTTAATAGCTCGTCAAGCCACGAGCCTTTTTTCTCGCCCTTATCTGCAGACTTGATCTGCTCGTCCTCTCTTATGTCAACGTATCTCGACGATGCATAATCCTCGCTGATCATTCCGTACTGCTCGGTAGCTATACGGTATATCTCGAGCATGTCGTTCTTGACCTCAAGCTTTCCCTCAAGGTCTCTTATCTCGACACCGAGTGAGTCGATCTTGTCCTCAAGTGCGCTTACCTCTGCTGATGCGCGGCTTACCATAACCGAGCTGCACACTATAAGCATAAGTGAGAGCGATACTGCGAGAATCGTCGGGATGACTCCGCGTGGCATCCTCCTCTTCTCTCCCTCTCTGATCTCATCTCCGCTTTCAAGCTCGAACCACTCTTCACTGAATTTTGTGAATTCCTCTTTGCCGAGATGAGACGTTATGCTTTTAATGCGTCCCTTTACGGTAAGCCACACGGCTTTTTTTGGCGGGTTACCCGTTTCCTGCACACCTTCCGCCACTTTTGCCGCTTCCGCTTCTTCATACTCCTTTTCCGCGCGGGAGTAGAATCGGGGCATCTTATAGTCACGCAGATCCCTGTAGTAGTTTGCGAAATCCTCGCTCGACATACAGGCTCTTCCGCCCACGTTGATACTATTGTATTTTTCATCCTTCGCTGACACACCTGCCATCGATGGATAAAGGCTTACGAGTCGGCTCCTTGCACTGTCCCTGCCGCTATATTCCTCAGCACTGCTCTGTACGCTCGTTTTGATGCCGCGATCCTTGAATCTCTCGCAGAGCATATCGATGTACAGCGTTACGACGTCCGCTGCGCCGCTTGTCTGAGGGCTGCCGCAGGCGACCGCCGCCGCCTTGTCGAAGCTTCTCGACGTGTTCTTTTTCATTTTATTTCTCCGTTTTAATTTGTCGTATTGTTATGGGTTCTTGCGATTTGTCGCGCTTTTTGTCGAACGCTTTGGCAGACCCGACCTTTACAGCTTTTCGCAAACGCGAAGCTTTGCACTGCGCGAGCGTGGATTTTCTTCAAGCTCCCGCTCACTCGGAAGTATCGGCTTTTTAGTCAGGACCTTGACCTCCGGCTTCTTTCCGCACACGCATATCGGCAAACTGCGCGGACACGTACATCCGCTTGCCATATCTGCGTAGGTTTGCTTTACGATCCTGTCCTCAAGCGAGTGGAACGTGATTATCACTATTCTTCCGCCCTTTGCCATTATATCCTTTGCCCGTCTTATCGCAGGCTCGATGGCATCAAGCTCACCGTTGACCTCAATTCTTATCGCCTGGAAGGTTCTTTTGGCAGGATGATGTCCGCCCTCTCTTGCCGCCGCAGGTATTGCGCTCTTGATTATATCAACAAGCTCACCCGTGCTCTCGATAGGCTTTATCTCTCGTCTTTTGACTATCGCTTGCGCGATCTTCGGAGCGAATCTCTCCTCTCCGTACTCCCAGATGACTCTTTTAAGCTCCTCGGCACTGTAGGTGTTGACCACCGTGTACGCGTCGAGCTCACCGCGCCTGTCCATTCTCATATCGAGCGGCGCATCTGTATTATGGGTAAATCCTCTCTCTGCTGTGTCGAGCTGATAGGACGACACTCCGAGGTCGAGAAGTATTCCGTCGATCTTTTCTATCCCAAGCTCACGGCATACCTCCGCGGCACTTGAAAAATTATTTCTGACAAAGGTGACTCTGTCAAGATAGTCCGAAAGTCGAGCAGTTGCCGCCGCTATTGCCGCGTCGTCGCGGTCTATTGCGATAAGGCGACCGCCGTCTGTAAGTCTTTTTACTATTTCGAGCGAATGTCCTCCGCCGCCTGCCGTTCCATCGACGTATATACCGTCGGGCTTTATGTCAAGCGACTCTATACATTCGTCAAGGAGCACCGAGCGGTGCGAAAAATTTATCTTCTCTCCCACGGCGCACCTCAAAGTCCGAATCTTTCAAGCTCGAGTCGGATATCCTCCGCACTCTCGCTCTCAAGCTCTGCGTGCCAGTTCTCACTCGACCAGATCTCAGCGTAGGTTGAGCAACCAACTATGACCGCGCTCTTCTCGATTTCCGCGTAGGACAGAAGCTCGCGCGTCAGGATTATTCTTCCCTGCGAATCGGGTGTTACCTGAACCGCATTTCTGTGCAGATATCTCATTGCCTTCTCGGAGATCTTGCGCTCCTGGCTCAAGATCGGCGCGATGTATTCTTCCCAACCCGAAAGCGAGAAGATCTTTAGCCTTGTTCCGCGAAGGTCGCGCGAGACGATAAATGTCTCTCCAAGCTCCTCCCTGAATTTCGCGGGGACAAATATTCTGTTTTTACTGTCAACGCTGTGCTCGTACTCTCCCGTGAACATTCCTGTGGGCTCCTTTTGACTGCATTTTTTCGAGGTGGGGGATCAAAGACGGAATTATTAAACACTTTCCACCGTATTCGCTCCACTTTCCACCACATCGGGTGCTATAATTATAATATATTTTCAAGTGGAGTTCAAGGTGGTTTTTAAAATTCCCAAAAATTTCGTTCAGTTTTTTAGGGAATTTTTTTCTCAAAAACACAACTTGCTCCTCTTTTTATCCATTTTCACTGGCAGTCTCGGAAGATTTACAATTAACTTGAAATTATTACATTTATTTCCAATTCGTTTGAATGTGCGATCGTTTGCGCCACACTGTGTCACTTTCCTGTCGACTCGCATAGAATTATAGTGATATATGTCGAATATATCAATATTAAATTGATATGGCGGCGAACCTTTTGTCCGCCGCCGAGGATTGGAGTTTAGAATGTATAATGAAAGAACTCGACAGCCCGAGAGCGTGTTCTCGGGCGCAATGAGGCCTCAAAGAAGCCGAAACGACGCTTTTGTGCGCGTAAGAAGTGACATTCCGGTTTTCGACCTTGCCGAAAACACGCCGTCACGCAGAAACTGTGACGGGTCGCTTCGCGCAGAGCCGGGCAACGTCTCACAAAACGGTTGTGCCAACGGTCGTTGCGGCGGCTTTGGTATTGAGGGTCATCCTCTTGCTATGGTCTACTCTCCCTGCCAGGCTTGGCGGGATGCATACGCGCCCGACGTTGCTCTTGCACGCGGAACGCTTTTTTCCGAGCTTGATCTTCCCTTCGAGCCCACAGGATGCAAAAGGGGGTGCATGTAATGAACCGTCCGTACCCTTGTAACTCATCAAACGGATCAAGCTTGCTTCGCAAGATCCAGGAGATCGATTTCTCGATCTACGAGACAATTCTCTACCTTGATGCCTATCCCGACTGCCGCGAGGCTCTTGCTTACTATCACTCCCTGCTCGCACAGCGCAAGGGCGTCGTCGCTCAGTACGAGCGCGAGGTAGGACCTCTGACCGCATTTTCAAACGTCAGCCAGACGTCTTGGGATTGGGTAAAGACTCCTTGGCCATGGCAGGCTTAAAGTGGTGAATTGAAGCCGCTTTTCGGTTGGTTTTTAGTTTTTAGTGGGAAAATATGTCGTTTATTGTGTCATTTTGACCGCATTTCCCCATTTAACACGATTTTTAACCGAGCGTGCATTTACAGGTCTGATCAAGACCGAATTCTTAATATTTACAATTAAAAATGCCGACCCGAGTCGGCAAGAATGGAGTATTTTTTCATGTGGATCTATGAGAAAAAATTGCAGTTCCCCGTCAAGATAAAAACACCGAATCCCAAGACCGCCTCGCTCATCGTCAGTCAGCTTGGCGGCCCCGACGGAGAGCTCTCGGCTTCGATGCGCTATCTCAATCAGCGTTATTCGATGCCTTACAATGAGGTGGTCGGCATCCTAACCGATGTCGGAACCGAGGAGCTTGCGCATCTGGAAATGGTAGCAAGTATCCTCTATCAGCTGACGCGAAACGTTGACGCAGAGGAGATCGGCAAGTCACCCCTCGCACCGTATTTCGTCGATCATACGACCGGCATTTATCCCGTTTCCGCCGCAGGTGTTCCTAACGATATGAAGTATATCGGTGTCAAGGGCGACGTGATCGCCGATCTTAACGAGGACCTCGCAGCCGATGCTGCAATCCCGCAAATTCAACCTTTAGCAAAAAATCGCCGAAAAGCCTTGTAAAATAAGGATTTTTCATACTTCGGCAAAACGCTCAAAAATTGCTATCCTGCTATCATATAAGAGCAACAACACGTAATTTTAACAAAATTTAGCTTAATTAATTAAAAAATTGATAACGACAAGCTGTTTTCTCAAAGTACAAAAGTCACCGCCAAACAATGACGGTGACTTTCTTAAATTACTTAAATGACGGTGCGTGAGTTTCGCCCGTCGCAAACGTATTCGGTCCTGGGTTCGACATAGAAAAATACATCTTCGCCGCCTTGGTCGTGCCGAAATCACGGTTTGATCCCGTTTCCTGCACCTTGTTGAAGGCATCACGGAACATCTGATTGTGCGCCTCCTCGCGATTGAGAAGAAAATCTATAGTTTCGCGTACCTTCTTATCCTCAATCTGACGGTAGAGATATTCGTAAACAACCTTGGCTCTCTGCTCGGACGCGATATTGGAGAGCAAGTCGGCGCACAGGTCGCCCGTCACGGTCACGTAATCCGCCGTCCAGGAGTAACCCGAGGAATTGATCAGTCCGGGATTGAGCCCAAGCAAGACGTGGGTCTGCACCTCGCCCGCCTGTACCTTCGTGGCGTCCACGTCGTGACCGTTGAGCAGATTGATTGTCTGCGCCACCATTTCCATATGCCCCAGCTCCTCCGCGGCTATGTCAAGGAAAAGATCCTTAATCTCGGGATCCTTAATGCGAAAGCTCTGCGACATATACTGCATTGCCGCCTTCAATTCGCCATTGCCGCCGCCAAGCTGCTCCTGTAAGAGAACCGCATACTGAGGATTCGGTCTCTCTACCTCTACGGGATGGAATAACATTTTTTCGTGTTTGAACATAGATACCTCCGATTATTGTATTCACCGTTAGTATTTCCCAAAACAGCGAAGAATATATTACTGAAGGCATAAAATTACGTAAAACGACGAATTAAAAGCATTTTTCGGCTAATTTTAAGAAGTTATATAAATTAGCCGAAGCTTTTTGAAAGATAAAAGGCTGACACTCGTCAGCCCTTAATTTTATTCTGATCTCCGCACAGATTCTCCCTCGCCGCGATGGTGGCAAGCGTATCGCCAAGCTGGACGAATATGCTTGCGATCAATGCGATCTCGTCGACCGTAAGATTGCAGGCAATGGCGTTTGCAAGTGCCGTTACCGCGCTTGTCAGCTCAAGTGATTTTCTCGTACTCAATGCTCACCGTGTTCCGCATCCGCCTTCGTGCGATGTACCGTGCCAAATGGGTGCTGAGGCGGCGCGTAAAGCGAATAGAGTTTTAATGGTCGGTTGCCGGTGTTGACGATATTGTGCCACGTGCCCGCGGGAATGAGGATGGCGTAGTTACCGTCCACACAACCCATCTCGCGCAGATCATTTCGGCAACTGCCCATATAGACCTTGGCTTTGCCACTCTCCACGCGGATAAATTGGTCAACGTCAGAGTGCATTTCCACACCGATGTCTCCGCACACAGGAATGCTCATCAGCGTCAGCTGCATATCCCGCCCTGTCCAAAGTGTCGTTCGGAAATTCTCATTCATACACGTTGCGTGATTGATATTGAATATAAACGGCTCGCATCCGTAATCGCGGATCTCGGGATGCTCGCCGCAGTTGCGTCTTCGCATAAATGATACCTCCTTTTATGGTTTCGGTATCATTATATGCCAAATTCACTCGTTTGGATAAAGCATCAGCTTGTCCTCTTCAGGACGGTAAACGCCGAGGAATATCTCTTTTGCGTCCTTATGTCCTTGCGCCTTCAACTGCTTTGTCAGCCAATTTGTGTCGCGACCGATACGGGAAAGATTTTCTCCCATCACGCGCCCGTCCATAATGACCTCCACTCCGATGTGCGTCGCCTTGGCGGTAATTTTCAAATCATCGGGTGTTGCGGGTCGGTTGGCTGCCTTGGGCAAGATAGAGAGCTTTCCGTTATGCTCAAAGACCGCCGTTTGTATCTCGTCAAGGTCGAAATATCCCTGCTCTCGGCAAAGGAGCATAAACTCGGACAAGTCGAGCTTGGCTTTTTTCAAATTCTTTCGGTAGAGCTTGCCGGCGTTCATTAAGATAGTCGGCGTTCCGTTGATATATTTGCGCGTTTTCGGTAGCTTATGGGCGATCAGATTGAGAATCAACGACGCGCCGCCCCAAACGCAAAGCGCGATCAGCGGCTTTTCGGGTTCTTCGAGCTCAGTCGCAAGCTCCGCGCCGATAGAGCCGATAGTGATACCCGAAACGTAGTCGAAAAAGTCAAGCTGCGCCACCTGCTTGTGTCCCATGATTTTCGTAATGATAAACAGCGCCGCCACCGAAAGAAGCGCAGTTAGTATAACCTTGATTATATCCATATTGCCCCCACAAGATACGTTTCTTTTTAGTGTGTGATAAAAGGAACATCAATATGCGTATAGCCACTATGGAAACGACAAAAACTAATCATACTAAACCTTGGAGGATTAATATGAAATCGATTTGGGAAACCGACGCGCCGCGAGTGCGGTTTGATACATTGAAAGAAAATAAAAGCACCGACGTTTTAATTATCGGCGGTGGGATTGCGGGGCTTTTGTGCGCGTATAAGCTAAAAAACGCGGGCGTGGATTGTCTGCTGGCAGAAGCGACGGAAATCTGCGGCGGCATTACGAAAAACACCACGGCAAAGATTACGCTCGGACACGGATTGATTTACGATAAGATGATAAAACGCTTTGGGGAAGACAAAGCGCGCCTTTATGTTGACGCACAAAACAAAGCAATCAAAGAATACACCAAACTTTGCGAGAATATCGACTGCGATTTTGAAACGCGGGATAACTACGTGTATTCTCTCAATGACCGTAAGAAGATTGAAAAAGAAGTAGCTACACTCAACCGTATCGGTGTCAAAGCCGAGTTTTCGGATGCAAAAGAGCTTCCGTTTTCTGTCGCAGGCGCGGTTCGCGTCAAAGATCAAGCGCAGTTTCACCCATTGAAATTTTTATATACAATCGCAAAAGATCTGCCGATATACGAGAATACAAAGGTCACAGAACTAATGCCGCACAAGGCAAAAACCAACCGCGGCGAGATTGCTTTCAAAAAGCTGATTATTGCGACTCATTTTCCGATGCTCAACAAGCACGGCTTATATTCCCTAAAGCTCTATCAGCACCGTTCCTATGTCATAGCCCTCAAGGGTGCGCAGAATGTCAGCGGTATGTACGTGGACGAATCGGACACGGGGTTGTCCTTCCGAAGCTACGGAGACCTATTGCTCCTCGGTGGTGGCGGACACCGCACAGGCAAGAAGGGCGGCTGTTGGCAAGAGCTTGAAGGTTTTGCCCGCAAGCACTACAAAAACGCCGAGATCGTCGGCAAATGGGCAACGCAGGACTGCATGACTTTGGACGATATTCCCTATATCGGGCAGTACGCAAAATCCACACCCGACGTGTTCGTTGCAACGGGCTTTAACAAATGGGGTATGACAAGCGCCATGGTTGCTGCCGAACTTCTCTGCGACCTCGTGCAAGGCAAGGTGAATCCCTACGCAGCCGTTTTCGATCCATCGCGCACTGTCATGCGCCCACAGCTTGCTGTCAACGCCTTTGAATCAACGATAGGCATTCTCACGCCCACCGCGCCCCGATGCCCACACCTCGGATGCGCCCTCAAATACAACCGTGCCGAGCATACCTGGGATTGCCCCTGCCATGGCTCGCGTTTTACCATGGACGGTCAGCTTATCGACAACCCCGCAACCGATGACAAAAAGATGTAATATATCATCACTTTTCCGACGATTGTTGAAATATTTTTCCGACGATTGTTGATAAACGCTCTTTTTTTCGGCTAATTTTAAGAAATCTTATAAATTAGCCGAAGTTTTTCTTTTTATACCTTGACCGTTTCACTTCCCATACTCATTTTGAAATTGCAACAAATTATAAATCTCAGCTTTATTGGTAGAATGAGTCTGGTATAAATGCATTTCCGAGGGTGACCGCCTCGGCAGTCTTCTTCTCTCAATTACTCACAGTGATCCAAACACCATATATGACATAAAAACAGCAAAATTTTTATGTAAAAATGATTCAAAAAATCGATGTTCAAAATACATAAGTTCTTTCAGAGCAAATACAAGGTAATATAAGGTTTTTTGAGAGAATAAATAAGATTTTTACGGCAAAGCAGGCTTACAATATGCCGCAATTTTGTCCCAGCCAATGTTCTTTTGTGAGTGCGATTCACGCCCCGGGCAGTCCTCACAATTCTGTCAAATCCTGCACAATCCTAAAATGAGTCTGAGACACAATCGCGCACTTCTCGGTATTTCTCATGCTTGCATACAATTTTAACACTCTATGCTTTCCTGTACAGAACCCACGACCATCTTTCTGGTATTCCGATGATAAAACGCCTTGAATACCACATGCAACCTCAGCAATGTAACTTATTATATCCAAAGTATCATTCCAAAGTATCAATTTGACACTTTGGAATCTCTATTTTTGATTTGAAAGTTAGGTGCAAATCACCTAACTTTGCGCTCAAAGCCCCCATATTCATTTTGGATTCGTCCATACCGAGATGAAATTTGCACCCAAAATCAAATCCGAAATCAGTCTGATACACGATCGTTTTGGGGGGGCACAGCCCCCGGCAGTCTTTAAACCGCAATTCGTACAATGTCATACAAAAAAGCCTGAACAAAGTAACCGTCATACTTGTTCAGGCTTTTCGCTTGTCATCATTATTACAATTACATTTGCTGCATTTTCCTCTTGTTGAACGCCTTTGTTACTTCAAAACTCACGTTCACAAGAAACTGCACAATGTCGTTGGGCGCGTCGGGCAAAAGCACCGAGATCCAATGAAGTTTGTTCATGTGATACGCCGGATAGACTCCGTCCGCCACACCGAACGAGCCAAACATCTCAGTGGGCAACTTCAAATTTACACTCCTGCTTTATGTCGAATATCATTGAGCCACTCGCCATTATATTTGAAATAGCGCGGTCCGGCTAAAGGACTTTTACCACTCAACTCGCATGCAAGAGCAGAGAGGGAAAGAATGCGTCCCTGATAATTCACATGCTTTTCGTCTGCAACGGTGCAAGTGATGCCGGTTGCCTCTCGTGCATTCAAGTAAAATTCCAATGTTGCTCCTACAGGGATATTACACATAGTAAATGAGAACGGAGCCATTCTCTCGGTTCTCTCGGCTACAATTTCTTGTGCCGTATCCTCGGCAGCAATTTCATCTTCGCTTGGCTGAACAAGAGTAAGCTTATCCGCGCAACCGTGAATTTCAGCTATTGCCTCAAGAATGGAGTAGGCATCCTCGGGCGACATAGCATAAAACTCGCGAACGCGCTTTTGACCATTAAAGTTGTCAATTGAGCGCAAATTTGGATTCAGCTTATCGATAATCGCATGAATTTTTAAATCTGACAGACGAGAGTTAACCTCATATGTAGCGTATACGCGGAATGCGAAAGGAATACATTCGCTTCTATTCAGTTGATTTAAGCGCTTGTTGATGTCATCTGCGTATCCGATTTTTACATACTCGGGAAAGGACGGGTTTGTAAGAATATAAATCACTCCACTATTATCCATTATTTTTTCACCTCTGTTTGATTTTTGCTCGAATCTCCTATGGTATAAATCAAAGGTCGATCTATGTCAATGTTTATTGATTTGATTTCAACCAAATCAGACGATACTGCTTTGCAAGCTTCGGGATCAAAAAGGACTACATTAATACCACCACTATGAAGCGAACTATTAAACCGCAAACCGTCAAACCCCATATTCTTTATTTCTTCAGCTAAATATTGTGTGGGAAGATATTTTGTAGGTTCACCGTTATAAGGCCTTGAAAACATTTGACCAATCGTATTATAAAGGCTTGGCATTTGCATTTTTTCTTCGCCAATTTCATCTTGAATATCCAACGTCAAATCATAAACTTTAACGTCTCTCTGCAGCTTAAATTTTGCCACACTAACCGTCTGTCCAATAATTGGGCGAACTTCATATACAGGTGTGGTTTTATCTTCACAAAGGTATAGATACCGTATGTGATCTGGATTTGCTCTACCATTGCCAATCAAATCCGCGTTTGGGGCAGAAGAATCCTTTTCTCCCCACCCTTTGAATTTTACATATCGTTTCCATTTTCGCTGTGCACTTATCAGTGCTGAATTTTCAAAGGAATCTACATCGCTATATATTTGTGGCATTAGTGTTAATAATTTTTCCTGATCAGACCATTCTTCAAGTATCGATTTTATTTGTTTTTCCTTGTATCCATTTTCTCTTAAATAATATGATACCAATTTATCAAAACTTGTTTGATCAAAACAACGTGCCCTATAAAATATTGTATCCTTCTGTATAGTTGTGGTAGCTTGTTCACGTCTCTTATGTAATTCGTCAACAATAGGATGATGTGACGAAAAACGATTATTGTAAATGAGTTCATTCTCAAAGGATTTCCACTGTTCATTTCTTTGTTTTGCATCTTCTACCAACATCAAAAACAAAAGGAACATCCATTCGTTATCATTTAACATGTTGGACTCAGATTTGGTTACATCATCCAATTGTCTCACCTCAATTCGATTAATACAAAATTAATTATAAAACAGAATCATTCTTGAAATCGCTTTGCCAACTGCACAAACGAAGAGTTCGGCATAATCTGCTTTGACGGGATAAAGAGATATTTCCACTCCTTATATCCGTTTGCCTTACCCCAACGCGATGCAACCTCGCAATACTGAATACCGCGCTTCTTTTTAGCAATAACATCGGGATCTTGCAACTTGTCCTCTCCCTTAACCTCGACCAAATAGATTGTATCTTTGGTTTCTACAACAAAGTCGGGTTCATAAGTATGACCGTGATTGTACGTGATATTAAACTCACGGGGAGAAGGACGAAGCCAATTTTCAACATCATCGGTTTCGGTTTCCAATACTCTTGCTAAAACAAGTTCTGGCAAACTATCGAACTTGGCATTTTCAAAAACACCACGCTTGATATCGCAAAACAGCACGGAACGAATATCCTCGGTGAAGCTATCAAACAAAGATACCTTTTCCTTGTAGCTATAAATCTGTTGCAAATTATAGTCGCGCGTTCCGATTACTTCCGCTTGCAAGAAGCCGTTTTCGCAATAAAAGTTTTGCATCATCTGCTTATAGATCTTGTTGCCAATATCGCGCTTATACATCATAACGATATTTCGCATACCGTTCTCGCCGTGAATGCTCTCGTAATGATCGCACAACTGTGTAATAAGCTTGAATAGGAGTGCAGAACACTTTTCGTAATCGATTTCCGGCTTTTGACGCAACTGCTCAAGAATGACCTTTTTGGGATTATATCCCTCGAAGTCTATAGCTTCTCCTTTGATACGTTGCTTGTCCTGCATATCCTCAAGATTTTGAACAAGCAATTCGTTCTTAATCGGAACATGTGTAAAATCGGACAACTCCAAATCAAAATCAACAAACACATATTCCTCAACCCCGCTATCTGTAACTTTAATACGAGGAATGGGAATGAACTTTTTCTGTGCTGCTTTGTGGGTTTCCTCGGTCTGATAAAGCAGCCAAGCGGCAAGAGGCATTTCATTTTCCTTGAAAATGTTGCCTAAATCCTCATCCTCTCCAAGTTGTTCAGCAACTGTGGATACAATTTCTTTTGCCTGCGCGGGCTCCACCTTGTGCGCAGGGGTGTTCTGAATGTGCTTGGATACTTCGGTGGTAATAATCTCGGTTGCCTTCTTTACCAACGTATCCATTTCTTCGCTTTTCTCAATGTTTGTCTGTGAGTAAGCTGTTTCTAACACCTTGTCCGGCTCAAATTCGATCTTCAACTGAGTAGAGGTAATTTTTTCAGGAACAATTTCCTCCGCTTTGATAACGTTGCCCGCCTTGAAAATCGAATCGCCTTTTTGAGCTTCAGCCAAAATGTCATTGAATTTATCGTGCGCGGTAAGCATAACGGCATCTACATCTTTGTCACCGGTACGTTCGCCGTAAGGCAAGCGAAGTCCACGACCTACCATCTGTTCACGGAGAATTTTGGATGCCGCAGTTCTCAACGGTACTATCGTATAGAGATTGTTTACATCCCAACCTTCTTTGAGCATATTAACGTGAATAACGATCTCAATAGGGTTATCCTCACTTTCAACATCTAAGAGTAAACGAGTATTAAACTCGCTTTCCGCTCCCTTTTGCTTAGAGTGAACAGTAATTGTCTTGTTTCTATATGCGCCATCTCGGAACTCATCCGACTTGATAAAGCTTTCTACCCAAGCTGCGTGATCTGTATCCTTACACACAACCAGCATAAACGGCTTTACAATACGGATAGGCTTTTCGGGAGTGCTATTATTTAGCGCATACATTTCAAGTTTACGCTTTGTATTTTCGTGACAAGCGATGCCGTCAATCAACATCATTTTGTCAAGTTGCTCGTCACCAAAATTGTAAAAATCAATATCAGAGCGTGTAACCGCAAAGGGCGTACGAGTATATCCGTCCTCAATTGCGCGAGAAAGAGGATATTCATATACAACATTCTTAAAAGGAATCTGCTTTGATCCACTCGCAACAAGAGGAGTAGCGGTCAACTCCAATCCGAGCAAAGGGTGAAGCTCGTTAAGAGCCTGCGCGCCCTTTTCTGCACGATAGTGGTGAGATTCATCCATAATCAACACCAAGTCGGGCAGATTGGACAAATACTGGTAGAAGGAATCACCGAGCAGCTCATTTACCTTTTTCATATTCGCGTCTTCTTTATTGAACTTGTCAATATTGAATACGAAAATATGTACCTCTGAATCAAATATTTCAAGATTCTTGGTGCGGTAATCGTCATCCGTAATAATCTGCGGAGGTGTGCTAAAACAGCCCAGACCTTTGAACACATATTTACTGCTATTCCAATCGCTCAGATCGCGCTTGAGCTTTTCATAAATCGTGGTATTAGGTGCAACAACAAAGAAATTCTTAATATTGTGTTGCGTATAGAGGTATGCAATAAAAGCGCCCATCAAACGTGTTTTACCAACACCTGTTGCCAAGGCAAAGGTAAGCGACATGAACTCACGTTCAAAGTCAGAGCAGATTGGATACATAGCATGAACTGCTCCCAATGCAGCCTTCAAATTCATTCCTTTTCGCAAACTAACGCTATTGACAATTTCTTCAAGTATCTTCAAAGAAGCGGTCTGCGGCTTACGCAGGGACATAACACCGCTGATATAGTCGGTGGTATATTGAGGGAAATAGTTATTATTCATCTATGTCCTCCTCATCTTCATATACGGGTGGATGTACGATGTTCAAATTGTAATCGGTTTTGCCGAACTCGCAACGGGAAAGCAACATTTGAGGAATCTTTTTGAGCGTAATGTGGTCATACGCCTTGTCAAGTCCGCTTTCAAAAGAACGGCAAGCAATGATCAAATATTCGTCATCCTCCATAGAATCCTTGATAGAGTCAAGGAAGGTAGAATTGAGATGACGGGTAGTAACGAACAGATAGGATTTTTCATTACCGACGGATTGTTTCCAAAACATCTCCGTGTTTGGTTGATAGGTAAATCCTTCGTGTAGAGCAACCGCAGCGGCAAGCATATCTGCGTCATAATCAGGATTGATAACGTATTCTCCGAAAGGATCTTCGTTTATCAACGACGGAGCAAGTTCATAGAAGCGGTATCCGCCGCCACTTTGCCAATTAGTTGATTTAGTGATACCGCCTTTATCCGTACCTGAGATAACTTTATCAAGACGCACTTTGCAGTGTGTATAGGCGTGGGCACCCATTTCAACGCCTATATAATGTCTACCCATCTTGTGTGCCACAGCAGCAGTTGTACCGGAGCCGAGGAAGGAATCCAACACAAGATCACCAGGATTAGTTGCAATATTTAAGATTACTTCAATCAATTTTTCCGGCTTAGGAGTATCAAAAGATTTATCGCCCTTAAAAAGTGCCTTGATTTCGGCTTTTGCATTTCTGTTGCTACCTGCGTATTGGTAACTCCACAAAGTCTCTGGAGGACGAGTGGAAAACTCATTGGCAAAAATGCGGTAGTATACCGACCACCCATTTCTGCCATTAACCCATTCTAAGAGTTCTGGACTTGACTCCACTTTTTCTTTAGCCCAACGCCACCGGCCATCAGTTCCATCATTACGGATAGGATACACTTCCGTTCCGTCTGGTGCAGTAATTGGAAAATACAAATTTGGTCGAGCTTCTCGGCTATCTTCAGCACCCATGTAGCGAAGAGGTTTCAAATAATATTTACGACCATCCTCGGACACCTTGTTATAGTGTTCTGGCACTTCATCTGTGACTACTTGATTAATCTGTACCACATCTATATTTTTGGCATATACAAGAGTATGATCATATCGTGTTGAAAACAACTTAGCATCCATGCGAGGGCTATCTGCCTTTTCCCACGCAACATCCGCAATGAAGTTTTTTCTGCCAAAAATTTCATCACACAGCACTTTAAGATAATGGGCCTCATTATCGTCCAGAGAAATCCATATCGTACCCGTTTCGTGCAATAGAAAACGCAGAACTTGCAATCTTGAGCGCATCAACTGAAGCCAAATACTATGCTCCATATTATCATCGTAATGCTCAAAAGCATAACCCGTATTATATGGGGGATCTATATAGATACACTTTACTTTTCCCGCATATTTACTTTCCAACGCTTTTAATGCAAGTAAGTTATCGCCATGAATCAATATATTTTCGGTATCGGGATCCACGGCGGTATTGGAAAGCTCCGCGTTTTCAATCAAAAGTCTCGGCTCTATGTGCATCGGCTCGTCTTTGCCAAACCAAGTAAGCTCTAATTTATTTGACATTGTTTTGTTCCTCTACTTTTAGTTTTTCAAAAATTTCTTGGGCAATTTGATTGCTACCATATATTTCATCTTCTTTATTGCTTAAAAATGCTTTTAATTTCTCAATTAAATCAAGGGCGGACGATGCAATTTTGACTGTTTCATCGTCCTTTTTGCTTTTCACGTCCCATTCATCTATGGCAATCTTAGGAGTTTTGTAATGTATAAAGTCATTTCTCTTTTTATTAAGCGCAAGTATATCTGATTCCAACTGTTGTGGAAAGGATTCTCTGAATGTCAAAAGATATAATGCACCGATTTTTTCAGAAACCTTTGTTCCTTTCAGTAAATCATCTATTTTTCGATTCGACATTGCTACAATTCGCTCAAAATACTCACCGTAAAAATAATTCAACATATGCTCGACACAAGTCATCGCCAAAATAATCGCTTCATCATATGCGTTATGACTCAGCAACAACTCTATTGAGGATTTCAAGGAATCAACATACGTAATTTGTATGAAAAGATTATCGGGATCAAGGACTTTTTTAGAATATATAATTTCCTTTATTTTTTCAACAGAATCATCTTTTGAAATTAATCCCGCTTCCAAACAATTTACGATAGCAGACATCAAAACTTTGTTCAAAATATATTTTTCTATATCATTGGTTTCCTTCATTTTCTGATTCCTCTTTTTTACAAGTTTCATATGCAATATACTCTAATATTGCATTGCGAATCATCCGAAAAACGTTTAGCTTATATTTATAATTCAAATTTTTAAATGGAATATCACCATTCATTCGATTGGCAGTTTTGCCAAGTTCAATATAGGGCAAATAGTCAATCTTTTTTGATAATTCATCATATAAATGATCTGCCTTGCGATGAAACAATGTGGAATCATGCAATATTTCTTCAATTTTGTGGATGTCATCGTTGGCATCAAGTATCTTTTTAGCCTTTTTAATATCTTCTTGTTTATTCATTAAATTCTCCTAATCTTAATTCCCATTTCTCTGCCTATAAATCTCTTTCAGATCCTCGATTGCCACTTCGGGGGCGAGGGTATGGAAGATGAGCCAATTGCGGCTCATGGTTTCGGCAGGGGCTTGGCGGTAGATGTCCTTGCTATCCTCGCCTGTGGCGAAGTGCCAGAAGCGGTAGAGGTAGCCTGTCCAATAGAGCACCTCTTTATCGTACACGGTGCCGCCCTTTGTGAGCTCGGCGTTATCGGCAATCTCCGCGAGGAGATATTCTTCGCCAGCCCATTGCATACGGTTGAACTTGGAGTCAAGTCCTTTGGCGACCTCACCTGTCATAAACGCCTTGATGAAGGTCACGCTATCGTAACCGACAGCACCCGACAGCTCGAAGAGTCTGCCTTGTATATCACACATTTTCAGTTGGAGTTCGTTCATTGTGTCCTCCTATTATTTCGCCTCGTCAAGTATCTCGTCGTAGAACTTTCCTTCGCGGCGGTAGTTCTTGCAAATGTCGTTTGCAAGGTGGATTCCTTTCTGTCGGTTGGCTTCGCTCTCGTCCTGAAGGAATCTGCGCTCCATCATGGAGATAGGGAGTTCCTTTTCCACACGAACGGATGCACACGCCTTTTCGGTGGTCGCCACGTACTGCTTTCCGAGCTTCAGCGCGGAAAGGCTATTGACAAGTGCCATATCGGTGATGCCGCCGGTAAAGAAGTTATCCAGCACGTAGAACATTCTGTCGTTTGCGATGCTTCCGATCACGAGATCCTTGCCTGCATCAAGCTGACTGTATTTCTCGTAAAATGCTGTGCCCCTGATCTGTTCCATTCTGCCGCGGTGGTAGGCAACGAGCATTGCCCAGTCGAGGTCGGCTTTGATCTCAATGGCATCAAGCTCGCGCATGTCGATCGACACGATGTAGAACTTGGATTTTTCAAAATCGCAGATCAGAGTCAGCGGTTGTCCGGGCTCAGTTCCCATATAAAAGCCCTTACCGAAGTCGCACATCTCGCGGCTCTTGGGAGCGATGTCGCCAACGATACCCGACTTTGAGCCGTGGTAGAGCAGGCTTCGTCCTTCTTCAAGTGCGATTTCCTCGGCTGCATTTCTGATCTTATCGAGGATCATCTGATAGACGGGAACGCCCTGCGCCTTGCAGTATTCGTAAAGGGTTGCCTGCGCCAATTTGGTGGGGATCGCACGACCGTTTTCCCAACGGTTGATGGTCGCAAAGGTCACTCCCAGCTTCTCGGCGAAGTCGGCTTGGCTCAGCCCCAAATATTCTCTTATACTCTTGATTAGCTTTTGCATTTTATGCCTCCGCTTTGTATACTCCACGCGAGCCGATCTCTGCGATATCGGGCTTTCGCCCATGTTGCGCTTCACGCAACGCTCGCGGAGCAATCTGCCTCGGTTCACTTGCAAGCGAGCTTGCAGATGAAGCTTGCGTTGATTATAACAAGTTTTATTATTTTTATTATACCAAATGTTATATTGTTTGTCAATATCCGCATTAAAAAACATGGGTATTTTTTGAGCAAAAAACGCTCTCAAAAAGTACCCTTCTTTTAGGCGATTAAAAAATTGAAGAATTCCTTATAATACCTGACTTTTTCAAGCTTTCGCTTTATTAAATTGCGTTAGAGAGATGCTTCATCATAACGCAATTTCGCAATGATTGCCGTTTTTCTTTCCACCCCGGCAGTCTTCACAATTCTCCCGACTTGCACCATTCTTGGAATGAGTTATAAAGCGAAATTATTATGATGATCGTCGCTCCATACGATTTTCCGATTGCTTTGTTCGGATTATCGCCCTCTAATATTCAGAAAACATGGGTATTTTCGATTGAAAATCGGCTTCGAAAAATACGCCAAGTCTCAACTGCGCAACAATTCCCCTTACACGTTCAAAAAGGAATAAATTTTTTATGTAAAAACCGCCTAAAAATCGGACGTTCTAATTACATAAAAAATCTCGCGGAAAAGTCTTGTTTTTTCAAGGCACACAGGCGGTTATCTCTCAAAATTTACGCCAAAGAGAGCAGTCTATATGGCGCAATTTCGTGCGTTCTCCACTTTATGCAAGCCCCCGGGCAGTCTTCACCTTTTACACAACTTTTTGCGATTTCAAAATGAGTATTAAGCAAAATTGCTTATACGAAAATGCCTCATACTCATTCCGCTATTTCTGTTGAAATTTTTCAAAAATGTGGTATAATGATATTATAGAAGTGAGTGCGAGGAAGGAGAAAAATATGGTTATAGGATGTACAAAAAAGCTGCTTGATTTTTTGGCGGTGAAGCCACAAAAATTAACTACCGAAACCGATCCACTGTTTTCTTGGACGGCGAATCTTATCATACTGAATCGCCGCAAGACATTGGTTGCCGTAAATAATGCAACCAAGTGCTGCTTTGTGCTTCACGGATTGACGGCAAAGAGTATTTCAAGATTGCCCGATCTGATGAAGGACGGTATTCGCGCGGTATTGCAAAGTGAGTATGTTGCTTTCGAGATTATAGAAAAATATCTTGACGATTGCGGTAGTGATCTAACCTATGCTACAACGGCATCTCGATCGGACGTTGCGTATTGCAATAAAGCGTGTGAGCGCGTGGAGCGTTTTGTGAATTTGTTTGAGCCTGACAGTATGTTTCAAGAGAAATACCTGCCGTGGATCAACAACGATATGATCGCAAAAGAAGATTATTCGTTTATCTATGAAAAGTTGATTGCCACGCTTACCGAAAGATACGGCTCACCCGTGCAGTCTGCTCACGTGGCAGAGCTCGAAGTCACGCTTGATCTCCTTACTCCCTGTAAGAGAACGCTGGTCGTTCCGAGTGATCTCAATTTCTATCAGCTTCACAGGATTTTGCAAGACGCATTTGAGTGGCACGATTGTCATCTGCATCAGTTTGTTTTGAAAAAGGACAGTATGGGCAGACCAATGAAAATCATACAGCCCGGATTTATGAAAAACGAAGATTGGCTTGCGCTTGACGAAAAACTCGAAAGCATTGACAGCACAACGGTTACTATTCGTGAAATTTTCGAATCACAAAAGAAGATAGACTATGAATACGATTTCGGTGACGGTTGGATACATACGATCAAGCTGAAGCGATTTATTCCCAACTGTACCACGCCATATCCACACTGTACCGAGGCGATTGGTGACGCGCCTATGGAGGACAGCGGCGGTGCGTATGGGTTTGATGAGAAGATGAAAATACTGAACGATCCCGACCATCCCGAACACGAATGGATCTCGGATTGGATGCAGAGCGCATGGTGGCATCCCCTTGATTTTGATTCGATCAATTGCAGAATCAAGCAAAAGCACCGTCATTGCATCCCCGTTCAATACGACTAAAACAATCAAAAAACATGGGTATTTTTTGAGCAAAAATCGGCTTTGAAAAGTACCCATGTTTTTTCTTTTATTTGCCCACGAAAATTCTTGCAAAATAAGGACTTTCAGCGGTATAGCTATTTCAAATTACGCATGAGAGAGGTTCGTACCGCGCGTAATTTCGCATTTTTTCCACGTTGCACAAGCCGCCCCGGGCAGTCTTCTCAATTCTCATAAGATACGTGTTTTCTGTATCAAAATTTCTAAATTGCTCATTACGCCTACGACACCTATCACACTCACACACAAATCAAAATGAGGTCACGCTTCCGTCTTTTCAGTTGCGTGACCTCGCTGTTTTATTTACGGTAGATGTCGTCAAGAGTAAGAAGCTTAACTCCTTCTTCCTTGGCTCTTTCTTCGAGACCTTTTGTATATCCGCTCTTGGAGAAAATATAGTAGTGGTATTTTGATCCTTTGCCAAATACGGAAGCATAGTGTTTCAAGAGTTCCAACTCGTCAATGCCGATCTGCTCGTTTTTGTATTTGCAGGAACCGATGATATACTCATCGCCCTCGACAGGTGTACCGACAATGTCGATCTGTACTTCTTTCCGTGCTTTGGGATCCGTCCCCCACCACTGACCTACCTCAGATAACATAATGGGAAGATTTTCGTCATATCGCAGGAGATAGTCGCGGCACATCTGCTCAAATACCAATCCCATATATTCAGGGATATATTTCTTGACCGACTGCTCGTAGATTTTCGGCATACGTCCCGCACTGATGGCGGAGGTATTCTGCGGCACAAAACGATACCAGAATCGGAAGAAATTATCTCCGATATTGTAGATGGTTTTCTTGCCCGCCTTTTCGGTAATCGGCGTTTCCTTTTTGAGAATGCCGAGGTCAAGTAGAATTTTCAAATACTTCGCGCATACGGCAGATTCAATACCGACCTTGGTAGAGATCTCGTTTGCATGGGAAGCACCGCCCGCAATTGCTGAAATAATGGAATTGTAAATTGCAGGCTCTCGAAGCTCCTGCTTCAAGAGGTTTTCGGGCTCTTCAAAAAGATAGCTTGCGTTGTTGAAAAGATTATCAAGCAGAGCCTCGTCCACGTCGCTCTCAACGTTCAGCTTGTTAATATAGTGAGGAACACCGCCCGTAATGCCGTACACGAGGGCGTTTTCTTCGTTTGTGAGACTCTGATTGAACACGGTAGTCTCACGGTAGGTCAAGGCTTGAATCTTAAACTGAGCCGTTCTTCTGCCGTACAGAGGGCTTTCATAACCAAGCACCTGATACTCCATAAAGCTCATAGACGAGCCGCAAAGGATCAGGTAGAGCTGACTGTCCTGCCATACTCGGTCGATGATGTGCTGAAGGCGCGAGGAAATAGATTTATCCGCTTTGGCAAGATACGGATACTCGTCAATGACGAATACGATTCGTTCGTCCTGTGCCATACGGGTGATTTCCGCAAAGGCATCATCGAAGCTGTTGTAAATCGGAGCAGTAGCAGCGTCGGGATGATCCTTTTCATAGATCGCCTTTGAAAGTGCCTCTAAATTCTCCTGTGCGGTTGCGTTGAGTGCTGAAAAAAATATAGTCGGTTTATCCTTGCAAAACTCACCGAGCAAAGCCGTCTTGCCTACACGGCGGCGACCGTAAACAACGACACATTCAAATTTACCGTTATCATACCGTTTATTGAGTTCAAAAAGCTCTTTTTCACGACAGTAAAACATAAAAAACTCCTTTCTTCGTTAATAATTATATCACGAGTTACTAACTTACGAGTTTATTTTATCATATCGTGTTCCGTTTGTCAATAGTTTTTTTGCTTTTTTCGGTGAAAATGAAATGGCACAAAATAGGCAAAAATTTGGCGGAGTTTCGCCGATGACAAACGGGATTTTATGGTTTATACTATAATCGTACACACCGACGGTGAGCATAGTGTACAGGCTCTCCGTCATACTCATTTAGTAAACCGAAAGGAGACAATCATGGAAAAGCAATCACACGTTATAAGTGTTTTCAAGAAAAAAGAACTGACTAAGGAGGATTACACGCATATATGGATCGAGCTCATATCAACTTTAGAACGCAGAAAAAGTGTAAATTTTTCTCCGAGTCAATGACAAACAAGGGCAGTCTGTGGTATAATAGAGGCGGAGGAAAACAGCTTGTTCTTATCGTGGAGGAGATAAGAACATGAGAGAAAAAGTAGCAATCTATTGCAGACTGTCCGAGGAGGACAAAAATAAGCAGAACGCCACCGACGATTCGGGGAGCATTCAGAACCAAAAGGCGATGCTACGCGACTACGCCGATCGAATGGGCTGGGAGCTTTACGGCATTTACAGTGATGACGATTATGCGGGCTCGGACAGAAATCGTCCCGAATTTAAGCGGCTTCTTGCCGACGCGCAGGCAAAGAAATTTGACATTATCCTCTGCAAAACGCAATCCCGTTTCACCCGTGAGCTTGAGCTTGTGGAGCGGTACATACACGGTCTGTTTCCCATCTGGGGCATTCGGTTTGTCAGCATCGTGGATAACGCCGACACCGCCAACAAGGGCAACAAAAAAAGCCGTCAGATCAACGGTCTTGTCAACGAGTGGTATCTGGAGGATATGTCGGACAGCATCAAATCCGCACTTGACAGCCGCCGCAAAAACGGCTTTCATATCGGTTCGTTTGCACTCTATGGCTACAAGAAGGATCCGGAACTAAAAGGTCATCTGATCATCGACGAGGAAGCCGCCGCCGTGGTGCGAGAGGTATTCACCCTCTTTTCACAAGGTTACGGCAAGACGGCAATCGCGCGAATGCTCAACGACCGAGGGATCCCAAATCCCACCGAGTACAAGCGAATGCAGGGGCTTCGTTTCAGTCTGCCGCCAAGCAAGAACAGCACGCTGTGGAAGTACTTTGCAATCTCGGATATGCTGGTCAACGAGACCTACATTGGCAATCTGGTGCAAGGCAAGTACGAGAGCATTTCCTATAAAACGAGTATAAATCGCCCACGCCAAAAGGAGCAGTGGTTTCGTGTGGAAGGCACACACGAACCTATCATTGACCGCGCATTGTGGGACAGAGTGCAGAAGATGATCGCCGAGCGAGCAAAGCCGTTTAAGGTCGGTACGATCGGACTATTTGCCAAAAAGGTACGGTGCGCATCCTGCGGATACGTGATGCGCTCGTCAAAATCGGGCGGCAGACACTTTTTGCAATGCCCCAGCCGACACTACGCCAAGGGTGCTTGCGAGGGTGCGTTTATCTCGGTGGATAGGCTGGAAAGAATGGTCATTGCGGAGCTTAGACGACTCAACGCCGAGTATCTTGATATGGACGAGTTGGAACGCAAGATACAGTTTAACGCCGATATCTTGGCGCAAAAGCAAGAAATTGAAGCCGAAATTGCGACCTATCAAGGCAAGATCAATCAGTTTTCTAAAGGCGTTCGCGACCTCTATCTTGACAAGGTAAAAGGGCTGATTTGCGAGGCGGACTTCATCGAACTGTCGAAGGACTTTACCTCACAAAAAGAACGCCTTGAAGCGCAGGTACTGGAATGTCAAAAGCAAATTGCCGAGATTGAAATCAAAATTGCCGTGGGTGACAACCGCCGAGAATTGATCGAAAAGTACGTCAAGGTAGAGCGTTTGACACGGGAAATGGTGGAGATTTTGATCGACAAAATCATGGTCGGAAAGCGAATACAAGGAACAAGGAATGTGCCGATTGAGATACATTGGAATTTTTGAAAAGGACACGTTTTTCAAAGCCTCCCTCCGAGAGGGAGGTAGCAGCCGAAGGCTGACGGAAGGAGCCTGCGGAACAATGAAATTCAATTGATTTTCAAGCACACGCGCTCTCCCTCAGTCGCTAACGCGACAGCTCCCTCCCGGAGGGAGCCTAAAAGCGAGAAACCCCTTGTAAAATAAGGATTTTTCGCGGTTCTTGAAAGGTCCAAAACATTGCGAATACGTGATAGTAACAGAGCAGAAGGCTCGCGTGACCTACGACAACCTTATCCGCCTTATCGACGACCCCGACGTTCGCGAGCCGCTCAAATACCTCCGCGAGCGCGAGATCGTCCATTATCAGAGGTTTGGCGATGCCCTGCGCATCACGCAGGACAGGTTGGATTCGAAGAACTTTTATGCAATGAATCCCAGCTTTGATAAGTAAACAAGATTAAAGTAAACCGACCGCCGAGGCATCTCCCCGGCGGTCGGTTCTCACGTGTAAAGTATGACGTTATTTCATTTTTTCCAATTGTGCAGTATTCGCAATTACGATCAACGAGCTTTCCGCATCAAGAATCTGCTCGGGATTTATGTTAACGTTGACATTCTCGCCCTTCTTGATAGCAACGATATTGAAGCCGTATTTTTTTCGGAGGTTCAATTCGATCAGGTTCTTGCCTCGCCACTCTTCCTTTACGTCTATCTCAACCATTGACACGTCACGTGACAGCGAGATCATATCAATAAAGCCTGAGCTCAACAGATTCTTTGCAAGGCGAATGCCCGATTCGTTTTCGGGAAAGACCACCTGATCCGCGCCTACGCGGAGCAGTATCTTTTGATGCATCTCGTTTGAGCACTTTGCTATAACTGTCTTGACACCTGCCTCCTTACACAGAGTGATCGCCATCACGCTCGCTTCCAGATTTCCCGCCATACAAACTATAACGGTGTCAATATTTCCGATTCCGAGACGTGATATGACCTCCGCATCGGTCACGTCGGCACACTTGCACACGGGCAGATATGCCGCCGCATCATTGACGATCCTCTCATCAGTATCCACGGCAATGACCTCCATGCCATTCTCCACAAGCTCACGTGCCACAGCCGTGCCATATCTTCCAAGTCCAAAGACTGCGTATGTTTTCTTTGCTTTCATATTCTTCTCCTTCTCCTTCTCCTTATCCTTATCCTATACTGATATCCTCCGTCGGCTCAGAAATAACATTCTGGCTTTCGCTCTTACTGCCAAGTGCCACCGCAAGCGAGATGGGTCCGACTCTTCCGAAATACATCGTCATAATTATTATAAGCTTGCCGAATGTGTTAAGTGTTGCGGTCAGGTTTCTTGAAAGTCCGACAGTCGCCGTCGCACTGACCGTTTCATAGACCGCATCAAGAGCAGATACATCACTCATTGCCATCAAAAGCACGGTTGAGACGGTGCATATTGTAAAAAACGATACCGCCACTGCAACTGCCTTTTTCACCGATTCCTCGGAAACACGGCGACCGAACAGTGTTGCGCTGTTCTTGTTTCTGACGGTAGAATATGCCGAGCAGATGAGCACCGCAATTGTTACGGTCTTCATACCTCCTGCTGTTCCGACGGGTGAACCGCCTATCAGCATCAATATGATCGATACGGCGGCAGAAGCGTCTGTCAGATTCTCTTGAGGAATCGAAGCAAAGCCCGCGGTCCTCGTGGTGACAGATTGAAATAATGACACTTGTATCTTATCAAAGAGGGACATCTCTCCGATGGTCAACGGGTTTGCGTATTCAAAGATGAAGATCAGAGCCGCACCTGCAACAATAAGACCTGCGGTAACTGTAATCGCTATTTTCGAGTGCAAGGTCAGATGCCTGAATATCTTGCGGTTCTTTTGCGAACGGCTCCTGACGACACGAAGTACGTCCCACCACACGATATAACCGAGACCGCCGAGAATAATGAGCACAGAGGTTACGACGTTGATCAAGGGATCTGTCGCGTAATTGCAAAGGCTGTTTTCCGCAATTATGTCAATACCTGCGTTACAGAAAGCCGAAACAGAATTGAACACCGATATCCATATTCCCTTCGCACCGAATTCGGGGACGAACACGAGCATATACAATACAGCACCTATTCCCTCGATTATCAGGGTGCCGAACAGCACGTTCTTAACGAATTTTGCAAGTCCCGACATTGTATTGAGATTAAAGGCATCCTGAATAAGCAATCTGTCGCCGATACCCATCTTTCTGTTGAGAAGAAGCATCAGCCCCGACATTATGGTAATGATACCAAGACCGCCTATCTGTATCAAAAACAATATGACGATCTGACCGAATACGCTCCACGTGGATACCGTGGGAAGCGTAACGAGTCCCGTCACGCAGGTTGACGTGGTCGCGGTAAACAGTGCGTCAAGATACGGCACTGCGTCCCCTGTCGCAGAGCTTATCGGCAATGCCAATAATGCACTGCCCGCGAGTATAGTCAAAAGAAAGCTGAGCAATATCACCTGCGTGGTTGAAAGTTTGAATTTCCTTTTTCTATCCATAAGTATTTCCTCTGAAAAGGCATAAAGGAACCAACGTTCTCTGCAGTCAGCTGGTTCCACTTATAATTATTAACATAACGATTATACCATCTTTTTTTCCTTCTGTCAATACTTGTTTTTATAAAGTTATCACAGCCCTTTGACATCATAGGTATATATTCGCGACCGATCCAGATCAACGCTATGCATATTTATCGGGGTGATCTCATGACAGTCATAGGTGGTGTAATAATATATCCCCGTATCAGCATTGCAGCAGCTGCTGTAGCGCGTATATTCAAATCCGTCTGCGGTCCGCACGCAACCCTTTGGCATAGCGACAGAATTCAAAATGTGGAAAAAAGTGCTTACGTTTGACCCTTCACTCCTCTCCGCTACCGAATTTTCCTTGACAAAAAACGCTCTGACAAACCGTGATGCACTTGAAAAGTCACCAGGCAGTCCAAGTGCCCCCAATCCCAAGCTGTAGTTTTTTACAGGTATATCCTTCCCGAACCGAGATGTTGCGAGACCGGTGTGAAGCCCCATATAATTACTCATATTCGTTTGATGATATTCAAAAGTAGGATTATTGGTCAGCACCTCAAACGGATCTTCATAGATCCTGAGCCCTTCCTTTACGGGTTCTACCGCGATACTGTACCTTTTATCGCTGATCATCCAATGCAGAGGCGACAGTGGGAGCTTCTCGCTAAAGTCGATATTAAGCAAATTGATCCTGTCAAGAAGCACCTTAGCCTCCTCGACGCACGCGCATTGCGCCAGGATCCACGGAATAAACTCAAACGGTGCAACATTGTCCTTTCCCTCTGCAAAGCTATAGTACACGGCGTTTTCGGGGAAATTCAAGCCCGCCATGCTCAGTCCCATCTCGTTCGTAGCCTCATAGTACAAAGGAAAGTTGTTAACTACGGCAGCCATCCCTATCATCGCGTAATGCGTTTTTACCGACTTTGCGCACCGCATTTTGATCTCATAATTTCGCGGTGTTATGACCACCTTCTCGCCATATCCTCGATCAATGTCAAGATTTCTTCCAAAATAAGAAGCAATGCTTCTACGGCAAACTACAGTACACATAAACACCTCCGTTTTTTGTTAGTATTCCCGTGCTGATAAAAAGTAAACGCGGGTGTGTTTTTTTATAAACGTTTATCCTGTTTCAAATATTGCCGCTTATACAAGCGGATCACCAAAGAAATAAATATCCCCCCGTGAAACGGGGGGATATTTATTTATAGGATCAGATATACGAGCAAAAACGCTATCGCAAGCATTCCGAGCACCGCGAGCATCGGCAAAAACATCATCTTCACCGCATCGGTGTAGGTCTGCCACTGCTCCTTGAACGTAGCACGCGGGCGCGGGGTGTTCGGCGTTTTGTTTTTTCTGCCGCCCACTCCGCTCATATCTGCTATCGACGAGCCGTCGTCGATGTACGTTACCTTTTGCTTCTTTTTTTTATTATTCTTCTTACTCATTGCCCGTCTCCTCAAGCATGTGGCATGCGGCAAAGTGTCCGTTTCCGTACTCCTTGTACTCCGGCACGCACTCGCGGCACTTCTCTGTCGCGTAGGGGCAACGGGTGTGGAATCTGCATCCCTTGGGGGGATTTGTGGGAGAAGGGATATCGCCCGAGAGTACCGTGCGGTTCATCTTTACGTCGGGGTTGGGATTTGGTATCGCGGAAAAGAGTGCCTTGGTGTAAGGATGAAGAGGATTGTCAAAAATATCCTTCTTGTCACCGTACTCCATCATCGCGCCGAGATACATAACTCCGACCTTGTCCGAAATGAATTTGACGACCGACAAATCGTGCGATATAAATAAATAGGTAAGATTCATCGATCTTTGCAGCTCTTTAAGGAGATTGATGATCTGCGCCTGGATCGACACGTCGAGTGCAGACACGGGCTCATCGCAGACAACGAGCTTGGGCTTTACAGACAGAGCACGAGCTATGCAAATTCTCTGCCTCTGACCGCCCGAGAACTCGTGAGGATATCTCTCGTAATAGTAGTCACGCAGACCGCATTTTTCCATAAGGTCCATTACGTATTCCTTGACCTCGCCCTGAGGTACCACGTTGTGTACCTTGACGGGCTCGGAAAGGATATCACCTACCGTCGCTCTCGGAGGAAGAGAGGAATAGGGATCCTGGAATATTATCTGCATATCAGTACGGAGACGGCGCATCTGCGACCTTGAATACTTCGTGATGTCCTCACCGTTGAAGATTATCTCTCCGCCGTTCGGCTCATAGAGCTTGAGTATCGTTCTTCCCATCGTTGTCTTACCGCAACCCGATTCTCCGACGATACCGAGCGTCTCCCCCGCATTGAGAGTAAAGGAAACGTTATCAACAGCGACAAGCTCCTTTTGTACCTTTCCAACGAGATTTTTTTCAACGGGAAAGGTCTTTCGGAGGTTTTTAACGACCAAAAGCGGTTCCTTTTCGGAAACTGCTTCATAAGGCTTCTTATCAGTCATTTTTCTCCTCCTCTCCGTACAGATGGCACGCAACGAAGTGCGTGGGGCTCACCTGAATCATACCGGGATAGTCGCCCGAGCATTTTTTCGTACACTGCGAGCATCTTTCCTTAAAATAGCAATGGTCGGGCATATTTATTGGGTTGGGCACGTTTCCGGGGATATTGAAGAGCGTGTCACTGTCCGAATCCATCGTGGGCTTTGATTTCTGAAGCCCGATCGTATAAGGGTGCATGGGATTGTGGAATATTTCACGCACCGTTCCCTGCTCTATCACGCGTCCCGCGTACATTACGACCACGTAATCCGCCATCTCCGCAACGACACCGAGATCGTGGGTGATAAGCAGAATAGATCCGTTGATCTTCGTCTTGAGGTCTCTGAAGAGATCGAGTATCTGCGCCTGAATAGTTACGTCAAGCGCGGTCGTGGGCTCGTCGGCAATGATAAGCCTCGGATTGCAGGCGAGTGCCATTGCTATCATAACTCTCTGCCTCATTCCGCCCGAAAGCTCGTGGGGGAAAGCCTTATAGACACGCTCGGGAGCCGCTATTCCGACAAGCTCGAGCATCTCGATAGACTTTTTCTTTGCGTCCTCTTTGGTTGCCCCGGGCACGTGTATGAACGTGACCTCGTCAAGCTGATTTCCAATCGTGAAAACGGGATTGAGTGACGTCATAGGCTCCTGGAAGATCATAGCGATCTGTCTGCCTCTGATGCGGTATATCTCGTTTACGGGCATCTGTGCGATATCGTAGACCTTTTCCTCGGTCTCGTATTTCTTCTCGCCCTCGCCCTCAACTGAGATAGGCTCGCCCTTTTTGTCTCGCTTGAAATCCTGCGAATTGAAGCGAATACTTCCCGAAACTATCTGTCCCTGCGGACCCGCAACGAGCTGCATGACCGACATGCTCGTAACGCTCTTTCCGCATCCCGATTCTCCGACGATTCCCACCGTCGAATTCTTCGGAACGTTGAAGGAAACTCCGTTTACCGCCTTGACTACACCCTGGTCGGTGAAGAAATAGGTGTGGAGGTCCTCGATCTCAAGAATATTGTTATCATCCTTCATCTTGCTGACGAATTCGCTCTCGTCAGCCTTTCTGTGCTTTTTCTTTTCAAGCTCGCGCGTGATCTTGCGGTTTTCGCGCGTTATCTCGCGTATCTCCTTACCTGTGAGGTAATGTCCTTTTTTCTTTTCTGCCATTTTCATTACCTCCTTGCTTTAGGATCGAGTGCATCGCGAAGGCCGTCACCGACAAAGTTGAAGCCGAGCACCGCGATTACTATGCAAATTCCGGGAGGAGCCCAGATATTTATATAGTTTTCAAGAATGTTGAGGTCGCTTGCGGCATTTATCATAGTTCCCCAAGCGGCATAAGGAGGCTGAACTCCCATATTCAAGAATGAGAGCGATGCCTCGTAGAGTATCATACTTCCAAGGCTCAGAGTCATAGTTACGATGAGCTGGGGCATTACGTTGGGGATAAGATGCTTGAAAATCTTTCTTCCCGTCGAATAACCCATAGCCTCTGCCGCGACCATATACTCCTGCTCGCGCAAAGAAAGGATCTGTCCGCGAACGAGTCTTGCGGTTCCGGGCCATGAGAAAAGCGTCAGAAATGCCATAAGGAAGTATATGCGGTAACGGGGGTCACCCATCAGAGCCTGAACTGCCGAGGGGTTCTCCATCTCGCCGAATGCGGTGAGCACCGTACCGAAAACAAGCATGATCGGGAATCCGGGTATGCACATAAGCACGTCGCAGATTCTCATTATCACGTTATCGACGATTCCGCCGAAATAACCTGCTATTCCGCCAAGGATCACTCCGAGAACGGTAATGATAAACACCGAAATAAATCCGATTATCAGTGATATTCTTCCGCCGTACATAAGACGCGTCAGAACGTCATAGCCTGTCTCGTCTGTTCCGAGAGGATGCTTTGGACTCAAGGGTGCCAGTGCGTTCTCCTTCTCTACCTTCTCGGTGACCTGATAAACGGTATAAGTCTTTCCGTCCTGCTCGTAGGTGATAGTCTTGGTGGTGTACTCGACCATAGGAGTCTCGTCGACCTCTATCTCGCCCCATTCGCTGTAGATAACGGGGCCCAGGAAGCAGAAAAGAAAGAGTGTAGCCAACATAATAAGTCCGACAACACTGAGCTTTGAGCGGAAAAATCTGCGGACTACCATTCTTGCAGGTGACATAAGTCTTACGTTCTTGTCAAGCGGCTCGTCGTCCTGCACCTCGGGCTTATTCACTTCTTCAAGCTCGGTATCGTTTTTAATCTTCTCTTCCATACGTCCTCCTTTACTGCAGCTTTACGCGAGGATCGACCACCGCGTACATAAGGTCTGCCAAAAGGACGCCTATAATACTGAGCAGAGCCAAGAACATATTGTAGCCCATTATTACGGGAACGTCTCCCACTATCATTGCGTCGTAAGCCGTGTTACCGATACCCGGCAGGTCGAATATCTGCTCGGTGATGATAGCACCCGAGAAAAGCGACGGCAAAAGCCCCGCAAGGCTTGTGACAAGAGGGATCATTGTGTTTCTGAACGCGTGCTTGTAAATAACGACGCGCTCCTTAAGTCCCTTTGCTCTTGCGGTGCGGATGTAATCCGAGCCCAACACCTCGAGCATATTGGTCCTTGTCATTCTCATTCTTCCGCCTATACTCAGAATAACGACGGTAAGAATAGGCAAAACGAGGTATTTCACATACTCAAGCACGTAAGCAAATCCCGTTGCCGATTGCGTGGCATCTCCAAGGCCTGAGGATGGGAACCACCCAAGCTCGACCGCGAAAACACCTTTGAGCACCTGCCCGAAGAAGAATGCAGGCAGGGATATTCCTATCATTACGAGAACCGTAACAAGATAGTCTCTGAATGAATACTGATGCGTAGCCGCCGTGATTCCGAGAGGAATAGCTATCATAAACTCAAAGACAGTCGCTATGGCCGCAACGAGAAAGGATACGAGCATATCCCTCTTAATTACGTCAACGACAGGCATCATCTGAGTAAAGCTCTCTCCGAAATCGAGCGTTACGATCCTTTTGAGCCACTCGCCGTAGCTCATATCGTACATCTCCATTATCGCGTCCTTCGTAGCCTGATCCACGATCGCGCCGCCCGCGTTCATTTCATTTATCTTGTTCTCGGCAAAGCTCGAGGGCATATTCTGAATGAGCGCAAAGAGTATAAGAGATACTCCGAGCAAAATAAGGACGGACAGAAGAAGTCTTTTTGCTATGTATTTTAACATAAATTACTCCAAAATCCTTACGGTACGGGGGGATCTCTCCCCCACGTACCATTTAATCATTTATCAGTCTGCAAATTCGATCTCCCAGATGTGATCGAGGGGAGACGTATAGGGGTTGATCTGTGTGGGAATGGACTCACTCTTGATGACCGTTGAATCATAAGCGTAGAGCACGTCTCTCTGGTATACGGGAAGCTCGACGGCAAGGTCAAGAACGTATCTCATAGCCTCCTTGTAGAGCTCTGCTCTCTCATCCTGATCCTCTGTCTCACGAGCCTCGTCTATAACCTCGGAGAGATCGTTGAGAATTGCATTCTCCTCGGGATAAGTAGAGGGAGAAGCAAGGATCTCACGGTAGCCCCACGCAAGAACGCTTGTCGCGGTGGAGTTCTTGTGGTATACCTGATACATATCGGGGTCAACGGTGCTTCCCCAAGCAGCCGCCCAGACTGCGAGCGAGCCCGTGGTGAGCTTGGTAAGTGCCTGTGTATCCGGAACTACCTCGATATCCCATCCCATTTCGTTGAGAAGGTCTGCAGCTGCGCGGAAGGTAAGATATGTCGGGTGATCGGTAAGGTCTGCGCCTGCGATGGTGAACTTGAGCTTAAGCTTGGAGTCGCCTGCGGAAACTCCCGCCTCGTCCATGTAATACTGGATCTTGCTCTTTGCGCCTTCCTTGGTGTACTTGACTGCGGGATAATCGTGACCGTTAAGTCTGTCGTTGTTGCCAAGCTCGTCTTTGGGGTATGCCCAGCTTACAGTGGACATATTCCAGTAGATGTTCTCTGCCGTACCTACGCTGTAGTAGCTGAGTGCGAGCGAGGTATCCATAGCGCACATAATAGCCTTACGGATATTGATATTAGGAACCTTGCCGGCATTGATACCGATGTAACCGTAACCGAGCTGGTCTGTGCTTACCTTCTTGACTCCCTTTGATGCGAGAGAATCAAGCTTTTCAATATTGTACTGTGTGTACTGGGGAGAGATGTAGTGTACAGATCCCTCCTCAAGAGCCGCGATCGCGTTAGAGGTGCTTACAACTCTGTAACGTAGCTTCTCGATCTTGGGCTGACCCATGATGAAGCTATCATTTCTCTTGAAGTATACCACGTTGTTTGTGTAGAAATCGTCTTCCTTGGGTGTGTCGCTGTTGTTTCTGTCGGTTGCCTTGTAGGGACCTGCGCCCATGGGAACCTTGATGTTTCTTGTTGACTGAATAACGTCTCTCATAAAGTCGAAGGACGCGTACTCAACACCGAATTTGTTGTCTGCAATATCAACCTCATAGCCCTGTGCATAGTAGTGCTGGGGAGCGACTGCAAATGCGAAGTTCCAGATAGCCTTGGGGTCAACGCCGTTGATGGTGATCTCAAGAACGTCGTACTCACCGTCATTCTTGGGAGTGCCGTCCTCATTGTGCTCGTGAGCTACGTTGTATGTGTTGCCGTCGATGGTAACTGTCGCAACGTCTGTGGTATGTCCGAGGGACTTGATACCCGAAATGTTAGGAATAGCAAGCTCGCCGCCCTCACTGCTCTCGCGAAGGATTACCTCTCTTGCCTGTGCTGTGTACTGTGTGCGGAGCTCGGTTCCCGTTGCCCAGTAAAGAAGGATCTCGTTAAGTGCATTCTCTACCTTGTGGTTGTAAACGTAATCGATAGCGGATGCCTTGTCGGTAACGACAGAGGTGCTGTACTGAGGGGTAAGAGTATCGATCTTTGTCTTATCCTCTTTACCGTTCGCGTCCTTTGCGTACTTGAGCTCAACGTATCCCTCCATAAACATGAAGCAGAATACCTCGTCCTTGAATTCTTCTCTGGACTTGTAGGGCTCCTGGGTAAAACTCTCGAGCGCGGATGCATAGTCTCTTTCAAGCTCTTCCTTGAAAAGCTTAAGTGTAAGCTCGTAGTCTGCAAGAAGCTGTGTGTTCTTGACAGAGGAAGGCTCGGCGGAGACAGCCTTCTTATATCCGCTTGAGAGGCTGTGCTTGTTGATAGCGGCTACCATCTTGTCGTAGTCTGCACTGTAAGAGCCTGCAGTCGAGGTCTTACCGACCTGCATATAAAGGTTAAGAAGCTCGTTTATACGGTTGTTTGCTCTGCCTCTAGCCGCAGTAGAGATAGCGTCGTCAGTGTCGGACGAGCCCGAACCGAGAGTCTGTGTGCGGTAATCCTTAAGACCTACGATATCGGTAGAGTACATTGTCGACGAGCCCGTGTAAACGGGGTCGAGATAAACGTACATGTTAAAGAGCACGTCCTCCATTGTAAGAGGATGTCCGTCCGAAAACTTGATACCGTTCTTCAAAACGAAGGTATAAGTTGTGTTCTTGCCGTCATACTTTTTGGAATAATCCTTTACTACGACAGCCTCGTCGTCTCCGTAAGCAACAGTGACCTCACCGTTTTCATAGCCCGTGGTGAGCATGCCTATCTGCGTCATTGCAACGATCGTGCTGTCGTTTGCACTCGTAGCAAAGAAGGGGTTGAAAAGTCCGTCAAGCTGCTCGGTCATAATAACGAGCGCATCGGGCTTCTCTGTATTCACCTTCTCGTTGTCGCAAGCGAAGAGCATAAGGCTTCCTGCGAGCATTGCAAGGCAGAGCATAAGGCTCAAAATTCTCTTTTTCATAAGTTCCTCCATTTATGTACCTTAAAAAATTTAACCGTTTTCATCACAGACGTCGGACATAGTCACGTCAAGAATGACCGCACCGTCGCCTACTGCACCGAAGATATCCTTTACGTCCCATATCGGTTCTCCGGATTCAAATTGAGCATTGCATATCGAATATCCGTCTCCGAGAAGCACTCCCGCGAACGTAATATCAAAGAGCTCACTTCTCCAATCCACCTCGGACAGATCGATATCCGCACCGAGAATGAATTTTCCGTCGGGCTCGTCCGCAAGCTCCTCAACGAGCTGCTCCGCATCGAATATCTTGATGTATTCTCCGTCGAGCCAGGTCGTGTAGATCTTTACGACCGTCTCAAGTGCAATTCCCTTTTCCAAATCAACGAAAGTGCCGTCGCCGTCGATCGTCTCGGTGATCTCTTGTGTCAAACCGGGATCCGAATATGCCGCGTAAAAGGTCTTTCCGTTCACCTTCGGCATGTCGTTCATCTTGACCTTTCCCGTTCTCTCATTCCACTCGGGGAACGTGAAATCGAGCTTATTTACCGTTTTGAGAAGCTCGGGATCTTCCGAATCTCCCACAGAATATATCTCGTAGCTGAAGAACGGTATCCATGCGGCATAGAGAGTAAATTCTCCGTTTTCAAGCGACTCGGGATCGACAACGTCGCTATCAAAATCCCATCTGCCCGAATAAACGTAGCCCTGTTCTCTTCCCGAGACCGAGCAAGGAATTCCGTAAGCGTCAAGTGCCTCGCCGCTCTCGTCAACACGGAGCGTGCGCTCTCTGTACCACCCGGGCGAGAAATAGTTGTTCTCACCGTCGTTCATTGCAAGTCTGAAGGTCGCATCTCCGCGCCTCCCGTCATCGGGAGCTAAAAGCTTGATCCCGCTCTTGCCTCCCACCGTCACGGTATCGTCCTTGTTGTAGACCTCAACGATCGTGACATTCTGTGTCTCGTTAACGACCGCTCCGCAAGGCTCAAATCTGACCTTGACGGAGTAGCCGTCCTCTTCAAGATCGCCGTAAACATCCGCGACCCCGCATGCCGCAAGGCTCACAGACAAAGCTGTGAGCAATGCGACACAAATCATACTGAATAATCTTTTTTTCATTTTTTCACCAATGAGGAGCAAGCTTTACTGTCCCTCGTTCCCCCTCTCGCTATTGTCGGAATTTTCCTGCGCTTTTTTCGGGAACGGTCTCCTCATCCGCCTTTTTCAAAAGCTTCATTTTCTTCTTCATTACCGCGCAGATGATCACAACTGCAACGAAGGCTATAAGCAAGCAACCCGAAGCGACAGAAAGGATGATAACAAGAAGATCAACCTCGTTCTTGCCGGGTTCTGCGGTTCCGGGAGCATCGGTCGGTGCCTCTGTCTCCGCATCTCCGTTCGCTATATATTCAAGGTCGCTTATTCTCTGCTCTGCCGCAACGAGCTTGTCGTAATTTGTAACGAGAGCTCTCTGCGTGTAGGATGAGATCTTGTCGTAAGCTGCTCTTGCCGCTTCGACAAGCGCCTTGTCAGCAAGCTTGATCTCATCGGGGAGCGAATCGATCGCGGTGATCGCATCAAGCGTCGTCTGATCTGCCGCAGCCGCACCCTCAATATCAACACTGAAGTATTTATCGAAGATAAAAGAGTCGTAGCCGACACCGTTTACGGGCTTCACCATCGCGATGCTATGGTCTACGTGTCCGACGTAATCAGCAAAGGTTGCACCGAAGTATATGACCGCAGGAGTATCGGTCGCGTTCCACATAAAGTAAGGAACGATACCAAGTCCGTCGTAATAAACGATCTCACCCGTAAAGGCATCCTGATACTGATACTTACCCGTTGCGGGAAGATTCTCCGCAGAGAGCCAGTAGCTGTAATCGTATTCCTCCTCAAGAACGGGAGCCGCGTAGCTTGTAAATGTTACCGCCACAAGCTTGTCGCATCCGTAGAACGCCTTATGTCCTATCGATTTGAGAGTTGAAGGCAGTGTAACGTACTTAACGTTCGACTGTGCAAATGCCTGTGCAGAGATGCGAACCGTTCCCTCTGCCACGGTGACCGAGTCACCCTCTCCGGCATAAGAAACAAATACCAATCCGTTGTTTACGACCTTATAAAGGTTTCCGTCGATTACCTTTACCGTCTCGCTTATATCGTAAGTGGAGGTAGGTCTGTCAAATTCCTTGCCGTCAAATTCCTCTTTGTTTATCTTCTCAAACTTATCAAGCTTGCAAAGCGCAAAGGGATCTTCGCCAAGGCTTGTAAGCTTCTCTCCGAGAACCACTGAGAAGTCGGTCAGCTTCTCCTTAAGGAATGCGTGATCGCCAACGCTCTCGGCACCCGAAATATCAATATTTGTTATTGCACTGTAAGCAAACGCGTAATCGCCTATCTCCTTGATGCCCTCACTTCCATTGACCTTTGAGAGCGTATCGCAGTAAGAGAATGCACCCTCACCGAGCACAGCACCCTTTGCAAGCGTTACAGAGTCAAGCCTTGCGTTGTAAACAAATGCAAACTTATCGATCTTCTTTGCACTTGAAAGATCTGCAGACTTCAAGGCGGTCTCGCAGAATGCGTTTTCGCCTATCTCCTTGACTCCGGAGAGATCGATATATGTAAGCTTAACGCAAAGATTGAACGCTCTTGCAGGTATAGAAGTAATATTTTTGCCAAGCTTGACCGAAACAAGCTCGCGGCAGTATGCAAACGCATCCTCGCCGATCGATTCTACCTTTGAAAGATCGATCATAGTAAATGCAGGCGCGTAATATTTGTACGTATATTCGCGGTTCGCGTCTATTCTCGGCTCACTCATGCTCTGATCCGAGAATTCGTAAAGAACGTCACCCGAGAACGCACCCGCACCGATCTCGACGATCTTTGTAAAGTCGATATTCTTCAAGGAAACCGCATTGTAGAATGCTTCTTTTCCTAATTTCGTTCCCTTACCGAGCGTGACCGACTCAAGCTCCGCCGCACCCATGAACGCAGCGTCACCGACCGTTACGTTGTCACCGATCGTAAGACTGTGCAAGGGAGATGTATAGATGTAATAGTAAACAAGTCTGTTCGACTCGTCGCGGTAGCTTCCGGGCTCGCTTGTGAAGTTTGTCTCTCTGTCAAGCCTGAATGCATCCTTTCCTATGACCGCTCCGTCGCCGATCGTTACAGTTGCCAGAGCCTTGCACTCTCTGAATGCGCCCTCGCCGACTGTCACACCCGCAGGAACATCAAGAGAAGTAACGGATGTGTATGCAAACGCATAGCTTCCTATTCTCGACACACCGTCAAGCGAAGGAACCTCGCTTACCTTTGTTCTGTAGAACGCGTAATCTCCGATCTCTGTGAGCGCACCGAGATCGATCTTTTCAAGATTCTCGCTGTAAGCAAACGCATAATCCGAAACCTTGGTAACGCTCGGAATACTTACCGACGTGATATTCGCGTTTCCGGAGAACGCACCGCTTCCGACGGATGTGATCTTCTCATCCGTGATCACAACGTCGCCCTTGATACCGGGAGCTAAGAGCAGGATCTCTGTTCCCTCTTTGTTTGTAAGATATTCGCCGTTTTCCGACGAAGCGAACACGCTGTTATTTTCATCAACTATAAATTCGGTAGCCGCCGCGTTACTGAACGCGTACTCGGAAATTACCGCTACTGCCGCTCCAAGCTTAACGGTCTTAAGCGACTTGCACTCGTTGAATGCCGCAGTGGGAATTACCGCCGCATTGATATCTATCTTTTCAAAAGACTCGCATCCGTCGAATGCGTATCTGCCAAGCTTTATCATCTCGGCATTGATGGTAACCACCTTAAGCGCGGTATCACCGGCAAACGCGTAAGCACCTACAGACTGAACGCCCTCACCGAGAACCACCTCGACAAGTCCCGTATTGCCCGCAAACGCTCTGTCAGCGATCGCGACCGCACTCTTAAGATCGACCTTGTTTTTCAGCGCACAGCCCTCAAACGCCGAGCGGTTGATAAATTTGACGTTCTCTATTCCCTCGACCTCAACGAGAGAGGTGCAGCCGATGAACGCGCCGAAATCGATCCTCTCAAGCGTTGAAGGAAGAACTACCTTTGTAAGAGCCGTAAGATTTGCAAATGCGTAAGAGCCTATCGTCTTTACTCCCTCGGGAATAACGACCTCGGTAATGGTATCGTCTCCAAGGAACCACTGCTTCGTAGTCGTGGGATCGTCCTCGGATATCTCGTCGCCCTCGCCCTTCGGCACGTAGTCGAAGTTCGAGAAAGCAAACTGTCCTATATCTGTTATTGCAAGCGTATCGGGGATCTCTACCTTACCGCCAAGACCGAAATAGTGAGTAAGTGACGGTCCCGTCGTAATGTAAGGATCCTTTATCTCAATGCTGATCGACTGCGAATAGTAGGTGCTCTTACCGTCCATAAGCACGTCGACAGAAACAGAAGCAAAGCCCTCCGCCTGCGCAGTGATCATCCATTCGCCTCTCACCTCTTCGACCTTGACGAGCTCGTCGTTACTTGAAGAGCAGACCACCTCGGTGTCCTCGGGGAAATAAGCGTCGAGCTTATATCTCAGTGTGACCGCCTCGGAGGGATACATTGAAAGCGAGTAAAGAGAGCCGACGAACTTCATCTCGTCGCCCGTGCTTCCTATCTCTCTTTCATCAGTTGAAAGGAAGTAGTAAGCCTTGTTCGTGAGATAACCCGTAAGAACGAAATTGTCTGTCACGGGCTTATCGTACTTGACGTATCCGTCGTCCTCTTCTCCGAGAACCGTAACGTCAAGCATCGTTCGCTTATTTGTAACGGGATCTCTTGCAATGATCACCGTCTGACCGGGTGCCTTTGCGACAAGCTTGTTGTTAATCACGTGAGCGACCTCGGTATTGGTTGAAACGTATTCAAGAAGCTCTGTCCACTCTGTGCCCGGGGTGGCAAGAGGCTTGAGAGTATATACCTGGTTTGGCGAGAGCTCAAGGCTCTCCTCTTCAAAGTAGAAGGCGTCGAAATCGTCGGGAAGCCGGATCTCATACGTCGCGGTGTTGAGCGCGTAGTCGTATGTCGCAACGGTAAAGCTGTTCTTGTTCACCGCTCCCCTTCTTATGTCGTCAACGTAATCGGTCAGCTCATAGACAACGTATGTCGTTGAATTCTCCTCGGAATACACAGAGGTAAGATACTGATCGAAGGTGTCGAGAATATACGAACCCTCTCCGTCCCGACGGACGTATCCGACCTGGAGCGCCATCGAATAGTGGTTATCGTAAACAGCTATCTTTGCAAATAGTCTTGTCTTTTCTGCGTCGCGGTCGTATTCGGTGTAAAATTCGCATCCCGTGACTGCGGGAGCCTCAAAGTCGGTAACTATCGGAAACTCGAACGTATTGTTCAGATTCGTCTCCGATCCGCCGTCACCGTAATCGAGATATCCCTGAATTTTCACGGTGTATCTTGAGTTATTCTTAAGATTTTCCTCGTAAGCATCAAATCCTATCTTGATGTCCGCGGGATAGATCGAGCCGCCGTCGCCGTAGGACTTGCGCACGTCGTTCTCGACCTTCTCGAACACGACCTCACCCGTAGCGTCGTCGGTGATAGTGATAACTATCTTCGCGGCATTACGTAAAAGTCCCGCCCAGACGTTACTGAGCTCGTGCACCGAGCCCTCCTGGTTTGAAAGTGAAATATACTTTCTGTCCGCAGCTATCTTTGTAGCGGAGGGATCCTGAACAAAATAGAACGAACCCATATAGCTCACGTAATCGCTCTGCACGCTTCCGATGGGGCGAGTAGCGTAGGCATCGGGAAGAGTCTTGTCAAGCAGATCGATCGAATCGTCAAGCTCATCCTTGTTTGTAGCAAAGTAATCAAGGTCGAACAGAGGTGCAACCGTCCAGTCGCCATAGAATGCAAGGTAAGGAACGTTGAGGTCAACGGTCTTATCATCAGCCGCATCGAGCATAACAAAGCCCTCAACGTACATGCCGTTCTCAAAGGACTCGTCAAGATACTTCTTATCCTCGTCGGAGAGAGTGATCTTTACAGTCACGTCAGCGGTCTGTCCTGCAGAGACAGTAACGTTCATTCCGTTCTGCGTTCCGCCGTTGACCGAAACGATCTCGACATTAGCACCGCCGAGGATATATCCGAGCTCGTCAACCGTCGTCTCACCCTGCTGGGTCTTTGTCTCGCTGACACCCTCGGTCATAACGTGAGCCGACACGTCGTAGGAAAGCGAGGTCTTTCCAAAGTTCTTGACCGAGAAGCTGAGTGTATATACACCGCTCTTTGAAGGATCGTCGCCAAGCTCTAGCTTTGACTTGTCCATCTCCTCGCCGTCGCGGTATGTAATAATGTATGCAGTCGTTTTTCCGACTTTATCAAGGTTCGCAAGTCCCGCTCCCTGCTTTCTGACGGCATAGGGGAGACCGTTCGTGTTATAAACGATGTCAGCAGTTGACATCATAAGCTGATTTACAAGAGCCGCGACCTTTACCCTGTCGTTTGCGATCTCGGGGAAATTCTCGATAACGTACTGACGGATAAGTGCGGTAACACCCGCGATGTTGGGGCAAGCCATACTAGTACCTGACTGACGGTCATAGCTCTGTCCGGGCACTGCAGAATAGATCATTCCGCCGTGAGCGGTGATCTCGGGCTTGATCCCAAGATCGGGAGTAGGTCCCCAGGATGAGAAGTCTGACATAAAGGGTCCCGAGGTCTGCGAGCGACTCAGCTTAAGAGTACCGCTTCCCGCCGCCGCGAGCATTTCTCCGTCGTCCTGGCTTATAGATGCAGCACCGAGAGTCGCCTCTCCGACGTTCATCTTGATATCACCCGAAACGTTGTTATAAATAATGATACCGACAGCGCCCTTGCTCTGTGCAACGTTCGCCTTTTCCTCAAAGGTAGTAGCACCGCGGCGAACGAGAACGATCTTTCCCGTGACGTCAAGTCCCGAGTAGTCCGCACCTCTTCCCGCACCGGGGATAGTCACGTATTCGATCTCAAGCTCACTCTGACCCTTCTTAAGAATATCGTCGTAGAAGCTCTTTTCCTCTGCAACGCGGTCTGTCGATTCGGTGAAGTAAATTATTGTATCGTTGTATAAAAGGTAAGGAGTCTTGGTTCCGCTGATAGATGCGACGGACATTGCTCCCTCGTATGTAGAAGGCGAGCCGACGGTCGCACTGTCGGGGTTGGAGGTAAGTCCGAGGTTACCGTTCTTCTCGGAGCCGTATGTAGAATTGAAGCTGTTGGATGCCGCGACCACCATACTGATTCCCGTAGCTCTTATGCGGTCGTAAACACCCGTGATAGCTTCTCTGTCCATCTCGCGGCTGAATCCGCAGCTCGTACCGATAGACATATTGATAACGTCAACGCCTACCGTTACGCAGTCCTCAAGAGCACTGAGTATCCAGGACGAGCGTGCACTTCCCTCCACGTCGGAAAATATCTTCATTATAGCAAGCTGTGCGTTGGGAGCAACACCGGTGATCTCACTGTCTTTACCTGCGATAACACCCGCTACGTGAGTTCCGTGCTCTGCGGCACTTGGTGTCATGGGATAAACGTCGGGGTCTCCGTCCGCATAGTCAAACGCAAAAGGAACCTTCTCGTTAAGATATACGTCGGACGCGGTAAGACCCGCATGGAGTCTCATCGCCTCGGTATCTCGGATAAAGCCGTCAATATCCGAGAACTTAAGACCAAGCTTATTTCTGTCAGCAGTAAAGTTGCCAACTGAAAACGCACTGTGGTTATAGTCAAGACCGGTATCGAGCACGGCAATGACCATTCCCTCTCCGCTGTAGCCGAAGGAGGAGCTGTCGAAAATACCCGTACTGTAAACGTTGACCGAGTTTTCAACGAGCTGAGTCTCGGCGGGCAGATACTTGTCTCCTACGATGACTGTCGCGCGGTCGCCTACCGACTTGCAGAGCGCCTCGAAGTCACGCGCGGTGATCTCGAGCTCAAAGCCGCCGAATATCGCCTTGTAATCCGCGCCGAGAGAATAATCAACGCCCAACTTGTCAAGTCCCGCGAGAATATCCTTCTTTTCATCAAGGATCACGTCGGCGACCTTATCCGCATCGTCACTTAAAAAGCTCACAGCACTTTTGCTGACCGTACTGCTTCTCGTCTCCGCCTTTGCAGCTTGCGATATCGACGCAGGAGAAGGCTCAACCGAAAGCGGCTCGGAATCGCAAAAAACAGACTCAACGTCAACCGAATCATCAAAACCGACCGACGCCCCCTCGTCAGCTCCTACAAACGAGCCCTCTGACGAGCCTACCTTCGCTCCTACAGACGAGCCCTCTGACGAGCCCACCTCCGCTCCTACAGACGCTCCTACGTCTGCCCCCACGGAAGATGAGAGTGAGGATCAGACAGAGGATCCGAACAAAGCTGAGGGCGAATATACAATTTCAGTAAAGACAATAGGCGGCCGCCCCATTCCGAATCTGACACTCTTTATCTACGTCGATGACGACCTTAAGAGCTATGCACAGACCGATGAAAACGGTGTAGCAACGGTACAGCTCGAAAAAGCAGACAATTATACCGTTGAGCTCCCCAAAAATTCCCTTGAGGGATATATCGTCGAGGACAGATACGCACTTGACAGTAGCAACGTCGAGATCGTGCTCACCTCCTCGGTCATTCCCGACTCGAATCTTACGGGAGTTTCCTATAAGGCCGGCGATATCATGCACGATTTCACCGTCACCCTCACCGACGGAAGCACCCTTACACTTTCCGAGGTATTAAAGGAAAAGAAGGGCGTGCTCATCAACTTCTGGTTCTCGACCTGCTCGCCCTGTATCAGCGAGTTCCCCTACCTCGTCTCCGCTTATGAAAAATACAAGGATGATATAGAGGTCATAGCACTCAATAATTATCCCACCGATAACGATATGTCTGTCAAGGCATTCAAGGACAGCATGGGACTCACCTTCCCGGTTGCCAAGGACTACTCAAGACTCGGACAGGCACTTGGAGTAAACGCATACCCCACCTCAATTTTCATCGACAGATACGGAGTTATCTGCTTGATCGAAGCAGGCGCGATCCCGAGCGAAAAGCCTTTCGTATCCGCTTTCAAGCACTTCTCGGCAGAGGATTACGAGCAAAAGCTCTTCACATCCTTGGAGGAGCTCGTCCCCACCGAAACACCTAATGTAGAAATGCCCTCATCCGATAAAATAGGTGCGGCAATAAACGGAAGCGGCTTCAGCGCAGAGTATTACCCTGAAAAGAACTCCGAGGACGCTGAGCTTTCATGGCCCTTCCTGATCGGAGAAAAGGACGGAAAGCCCTGTATCTTCCCTGCAAACTCCGAAATAGATTCTTCATTCGCAACCATCCATTTAGACGTTGAGCTCAAAAAAGGCGAGGCGCTTGCTATCGACTGGTTCTCTGACACAGAGCTCGCGGTTGATATCCTTTATATACTCGTAAACGGTAAGGATATCTACAAGATCTCCGGTGTGAGCGAAAGCTGGAGCACCTGCTACCCCTACGTTGCCGTGGAGGACGGAACTTACAAGATCTCCCTTGTATATTTAAAGGATGATACTACCAATACAGGCACCGACAAGGTATATCTCAGAAATATCAGAAAAGTCAGCGCAGACAAGATAGATTCCGCGACATACATTCCGCGCCAGGCGGCAACGAACAAGAACCCCAACGGTCTCGGATATCAGAACTATATCACCCCCGTTTATAACGAAAAGGACGGCTATTACCACGTAGGAGACGCGAACGGACCCCTTATACTCGTTGATCTTATGGGTTCAACACAGCTGTCTGAGGAGTCCCTCAATATTTTAGGCTACAACGGGTCTCTCGTATACAACGGCGAGGATCTCTACGTCAAGCTCGTCGACTACTGTAACTACGCTATCAACGGAACAATGTACGGCTTCTCCCCCGTCACAGAAGAGCTCAAGGACATCCTTGAAAAATCCGCAGAGCTAGTCGGATACGAAACCGAGAATCCTCTCCAGTGGCTCCAGGCATGCGTTTATTACGACGCATACGGAACAAACGAGCAGCTCGGCGACCCTGTCAAGGGCGTTGCGTTCTTCGCGGCATTCGATACCCTTGTCTCTACGGATACAGAAGAAAAACTCAATACCGTAACCTACGACGGACGAGTAATTATGCCCAGAGGTCTTAAATACAAGTTCGTTCCCGAAAAGAGCGGCGTTTATATCATAAGATCAAATAGCGAGGACGAGGTAAACGGCTGGTTATTCAATGATGCGTGCGAGTTAATCTATACCGCGGAAACGACCGACCGTCCCTACACAGGTGTTGCACTCGATACCACCAACGTTACGATGGTGCACTATTTCGAGGCAGGTAAAACCTACTATATTGATATAGCTTACTACGATATTTACGCTGCAGGAAGCTTTACCTTTACTGTCAAATACATCGCAGAGTCATACGATCACTTCAAGGTAGCTTCTCCCGGATACTTCACCTTTGAAGAGAGCGCAGGAGGCGGAATGAATGAGACCATCGCAGGCGGAATAGACGTAGCGCTCGGCGACGACGGTTACTACCACGAGCTCCGCGCAGACGGAACACTCGGCTCGATAGTTTACGCGGACTTCAAGTTCCCTACCTCTATAATTTCCCACTCAATACTTGAAATGATAGACCTCGGTGGCTTCAACTTCTCGCTTGACGAATACGACCATCTGGTACTCGGAAAGCTCAAGGAGCTTGGCGGAGATGTTGACGCATGCAGAGAATACTACAAGCAGGTATTCGGCGACGAATACGAATATTGGGCTGAAGAGTACAAGCTCGAAGAGGTTTTGGCAGGCAAATATCACGGAGAGGGCAAGGACCTCACTGAAGCGGTAAAGGCATACGTCGAAAAGATGATCCCCGCAAGCGAGGATGCCCCCGAGCTTGAAGGATGTGTCGCGGTAGATGAAAATCTCGCAACGATTCTCCAGGCACTCATGGATAAATATTCGTTTAAAAACGTAAAGAATTCATGGACAAAGCTCTGCTACTACTACGACACACTCAATTCAACTTATAATTGATAACACAACTTCTTGTTGGATGGCTGTAACTGTTACACAGCCACCCAACACAACGTAAAATCCGACAGAGCATAAGGTCTCTGTCCAATACTAGAAAAGGAAAACACGTATGAAAACAAGAAAGATCGTGTACTTTATATGCGCTCTGATCCTCCTTTTAGCTTTGGTATCATGCGATATCGGAGACGGCGAGACAGGCAGCGAGACCGTTTTGAATTCCGAAAGCGGTTCTACCGCACCGACAGACTCCGCAGAGGAGTCTGAGGATCCGACCGAGTCGAATTCCCCCACATCATCGGAAATGACATCCGAAACTGCATCCGAGACTGCATCCGAAACTGCATCCGAGACTGCATCGGAACTCGTCACTGAATGTGCCCACGAAAATACTGACTGGAGCGTAACGCAAACTCCGACTTGCTCCTCTACGGGATCAAGAGATTCCGTGTGCCTTGATTGCGGCACCGTACTTATGACAGAAACCGTGGAAAAGGTAGCACACACCGAGACGATAATAAAAGGCACCCCCGCAACCTGCACATCTGCAGGACTTACGGACGGCAAAAAATGCTCGGTCTGCGACACCGTTCTTCTCGAACAGGCAGAAATACCGATCGCAAGCCACGTTGAAGCAGTAATCAAAGGAACTGCCCCGACCTGTACCGAGCCAGGCTTGACGGAGGGTAAAAAGTGCTCCGTATGCGATGAGGTCCTTCTGGAGCAGTCCCCCATCCCCGCAACTGCTCACACAGAGGTCATTGTCAAGGGCAAACAGCCTACATGTAAAGAGGAAGGTCTGACTGACGGAAAGAAGTGCTCGGTCTGTGACACAGTCCTTCTTGAACAAGTAGCGATCTCCAAAACAGCTCACACCGAGGTGATAGTAAACGGCTATCAGCCCACCTGTACCGAAAGCGGAATGACGGACGGCAAGACCTGCTCGGTCTGCAATGCCGTGCTTGTAGCCTCCGAGGTCATTCCTGCGCTTGATCACGAGGAAGGCGACTGGATAATAGACGTACCCGCAACAAACGATGCAGAGGGTAAAAAACACACAGAATGTACGCGCTGCAAAGAAGTGATCAACACTGCGTCGATCCCAAAGATAGATGCAAGTCATACACACGTAGGCAAAGAATGGCTCATATCCGTTCCTCCCACATGTACAAAGGAGGGTGTCCGCAGCTTCGTCTGCGAATGCGGCGAAACGGTCGAGACCGAATCGATTGCTTGCATTCCTCACACCGAAATAACACTTCCCGCAGTCGCCCCGACCTGCGCAAAGGAAGGACTTACCGAGGGAAAGCAGTGCTCGGTATGTAAAGAAGTCACTGTCAAGCAAAATGCTGTAGATAAGCTCCCCCACACCGAGATAACGCTCACGGGCATCGCCGCAACCTGTACTTCCGAAGGACTCACCGAAGGAAAGCAGTGCCTTGTATGTAAAGAAATCACCGTTGAGCAAACTGTGATCAAGATGTTGCCTCACACAGAGGTGATTCTCCCGGGCATTGCCTCAACGTGCACCTCCTCGGGTCTTACCGAAGGAAAGAAATGCTCCGTTTGCTCCACAGTCATCCTGGAGCAGACCCCCACGGCAAAGGCAGCCCATACTGAGAAAATTATTCTGGGCAAGCCCGCTACCTGTACCGAATCGGGTATATCGGACGGAAAGGTCTGCTCGGTATGTTCAACTACCATTGCAACACAGCTCTACCTCCCTCCCACAGGACATAACTTTGAAAACGGTGTTTGCACGGGATGCGGAGAGACCGAGGCTTACGGAATATGGATCGTTGACGGACTTGGAAATCCTTTGAGCGATATTATCATAAAGGTATTCAAGGATGGCAACCAGATCAAAATGTATCAGTACAAGGGTGAATACCTCACGCTCGACATAGCAAGAGGAAATTACACCATCGAGCTCGATCTTTCAATGCTCAAAAAGAGCTACGACTATGACGAATCTCTGCTAGTTCTCACCCCCGATAAGAAAAACACGACTATCAGACTTTTCGAGGCACTCCCCGAGCCCTCTGATACGGGATTCGTAGGCTATCCCATCGAAAAGGAGTACGATCTCCATCAAATAAGCGTTGGGTCATACTTCGTCCAGCTTACACCTAACGATTATACGTTTTTCATTTTCCGCCCGACGACCGCCGCAATATATACTATAACGTATGAATCAGATAGCGAGCTCAAGGTAAGCTATCACGGCTCAAGCTTCTACATCCAGGGAGCCGACATCAGCGACAGCACCAATACTATGAGCGTATATGAAAACGGACTTTCCTTCAGTGTGTATTCGGGAAATATCGGCGGAGATATGGTGTTCGCCGTCTGGTCTGACAATGCAAAGTCCTGCGTGCTTAATATAAAGAACGTAGGCGATCCCGGCACAAGACTTGAGGACGAGCCATGGACCCCCTATCTTGAAGACGACGCTATGATAAATAAGCAGCTTGCCGAGTCAAAGGACGGAACATACACCGCGATCGACCTTACCGATATGTCGGTATCGGCAGTATTCAATGCTGCAGACGGATATTACCACCTTGGTAGCGTTGACGGTCCGATCATATTTATTGATCTTACGTCGGATAGCAAATATATCAGCAGCATCCAGACGATCTGTGCAAATCAGAGAATGGGAGCATACATATACGATGCTAACGGAAAGGTAGCCGAGAAGCGCAGTTATAATGAGCTCTTCATCCAGTACGGAATGCCCTCCGACACGACACCCGTTGACGAGCCGATCAGAATACCCCTGACCAAAAAGCTCGCGGAGGCAATTCAGGAATTTGGCGGCAGAAGCGGCTGGTGGGGTGAAAATGCAGATATAAATATCTTCAACAGAGTGCTGCTCGGCACACCCTACAATCAGGAATACGCATGGCTGCTCTACTGCGGAATATACGAATAAATTACACAACGGAGAAAAATCATGAATAAGAAGCTCACATTTAGAATTCTCATAACAGTCTGCCTCGTGCTCGGCTTAATGCTCACCGTATGCGCGTGCGACAATTCGGGAAACAAAGAGACCGAAAGCAATACCGAGGCAACTCCCACCGAGGCGCCCACGCAAGCACCCACACAAGCTCCTACACAAGCCCCCACACAAGCCCCTACCGAAGAGCCCACACAGCCCGAAACAGAGCTGACAGGTTATAAGATAACCGTAGTTGACGAACAGGGCAACGCACTTGAGGGCGTGTTTGCACAGATTTGCAGCGGAGACCTCTGCTTAGCTCCCTACTTCACCGATGCAAATGGAACAGTCGTAGTTGAGCAGGACCTCTCCGAATATACCGTAAAGGCATACCTTGACGGTTACACCGCAGAGAAAGCTGAATATGCTTTCGAAAACGGCTCAAAAACAATAACTATCGTGATGACCAAAAACTGATCGTTTAAGAAAAACCCCGTCGGCAAGCACTTGCCGACGGGGTTTTTCTGTTTTCCTCGACCAAAAAATGTTTTTTCTCTTGATTTTATCGGATTTTTATACTATAATATAAATTGGCAATATACAGTCACCGAAAGGACAATATAAATGACAGAAAAAAACAAAAGATTTTTACAAGCATCATACAAGATACTTTTGTCCGTGATGCTGGCGGTGTCGGGAATATTTCTTATATATTCTTGCATCTCGATATATAACCTCGGAGACCGCCCGTTCACAACCGAAAACATCTCAAATGCGTTCTCAAAAATTGCAATTCCTATATACGCGACTGTCGCGGTGGTTGTGATAGGAGCCGTTGCAAGCCTTTTTGTCACGCATAAGAGCGAACCGCAAAAAGCCGTTGCGAACAAGAAAAAAATCTCCGAAAGACTTGAAAAGAGGCTCGATATTTCAAAGTGTACGGACGAAACCTTACGCGCCTTGAAAGAGGCAAAAAAACGCATCCTCATCACGCGCGTGATCTTCATCGCCGTCTCCGTGACGGCATTTATCCCTGCACTGATATACGTGCTTTTGCCGTCAAGCTACACCACGGAGTATAACGAAAGCGTAATCCGCGCATGCCTCCTCATCCTTCCCTGCGCGCTGATATCAGCCGCATCGCAAATCACCCTCTCATACCTCGACAGTACGAATCACGATAAGCTCATCTCCGAAATGAAGCTCGCGATCGCATCGGGAGCGAAGAAAGACAAGCCGGATGCCGAACCCGAAAAGGACGGAAAGACAGCACGCCGTACAATGATAGCAATACGAGTCGCAGTTCTTGTAGTTTCTGTCGTTTTCATAATCGACGGAATAACGAACGGCGGATTTTCGGACGTGCTGATAAAAGCGATCAACATCTGTACCGAGTGCATCGGTCTCGGATAAGCGAGGTGACGGAAGATGAAAAAAATAATAAATTGGTTCAAAGCACACCGCCCCTCAAAAAGAAAGCTCATCCAGCTCTATGCGGCACTCCTCTTCAACGCAAACATCAAGGGATTTGTAACAGGACAGATATATACAGGTTCCCTCAAAAGCATCTGCACCCCGGGACTTAATTGTTATTCCTGCCCCGGAGCCTCGGGCGCATGCCCTCTCGGCTCTCTGCAAAACGCACTTTCAGCAAGCAAAAAGACCACTCCGTATTACATATTTGGAATCATTATGCTCTACGGCTTGATCTTCGGACGTTGGATATGCGGATTCCTCTGCCCCTTCGGGCTCATCCAGGAGCTTTTACATAAGATCCCTACTCCTAAGCTCAAAAAGAACAGGTTTACACGTGTCCTCTCATTTTTGAAGTACGTGATACTCGTGTTTTTCGTATTCCTCGTACCGCTTGCGTACGCAACGAGAAACTTCCCCCTCCCCGCATTCTGCAAATACATCTGCCCCGCAGGAACGCTTGAGGGCGCAATGGGACTTTTGTCAAACAGCGTAAACGAGAGCTATCTCCGTATGCTCGGACCGCTCTTCACCTGGAAGTTTGCACTTATGGTGTCCTTCCTCGTCGCGTGCGTGTTCATCTTCAGATTTTTCTGCCGTTTTCTCTGTCCTCTTGGACTTATCTACGGATTTTTCAATAAGATATCCTTGGTCGGAGTAAAGGTCGACAAGAAAAGCTGTACCGATTGCGGTATATGCATAAATAAATGTAAAATGGACATTCGCCACGTTGGAGATATCGAATGTATCAACTGCGGCGAGTGTATCGATTCCTGTCCTACAAGCGCGATAAGCTGGAAGGGCTCGAAGTTTATGATAAACACCGACCCCGAGCCCGCGCACGATGACGAAGAGGCAAAGCTTGCAAGAGACGAGAAAAACAAAAAAATTGTCAAACGCAATAAGATAATAAAAGCAGTAGTGGCAATTCTTATGGTGGTTGTCCTTTCCTCTACACTTATCTATTATAACTTCATAGATGGAAGAAATCAGCCACCCGTAGGTGTAGCCATCGGCGACAGCTGTCCGGACATAACCCTTCCGCTCGTTCTGGAAGATGGCACATTCTCTGTCAAAGAGAACAAGGGACGTGTCACCGTGCTCAACTTCTGGTATACGACATGCACGCCGTGTCTTGAAGAATTACCTCATTTCTATGACGTAGCAGCCGAGTATGGAAACAAGGTCACCGTTGTCGCAACGCATATTTATTGGCCCGGACTTGACATTGCAGGCTGGATAGATGCTAACAGCGAAAACCTGAATTGGAAAGACGGCACCTTGCTAGTGGCATACGATGAAGGCGGAAATTGTCAAAAATTGTTCAAGATGAGCGCATTTCCTGTAACTATCGTCATTGACGGTAACGGTGTAATAACAGATCGCTTTGACGGCAAAGTGACTCGTGACGAGCTCGTCGCCGCAATCGAAAAAGCAATGAAATAACGTTAAAAGCCCTTCCCGTCAATCGACACGGGAAGGACTTTTTTACTGTGCAAGTATCTTCTTTTTATATTCCGTCGGTGGAACTCCGACCGCTTTTTTGAAGGCACGCGAGAAAATATGTATCGACGAGTACCCAAGCATATCTGATATCTTGCTCACCGAAACCCCTTCAAGCAAGAGCTTTTTCGCCCTCGATATCTTGAGCGAATAATAGTATTCCATCGGTCCCATGCCGACGTGCTCGCCAAAGAGTGCGCAAAGCTGTGTTTTACCCATATAAAAACGCGAGCAAAGATCAGGAAGCGTCACGGTATCGTAAATACGCTCTTCAAGATACGCAATCATAAGCTCAACTATTGAGCTGTGTGCAAGCGTGCGGCTGTCCTCACTTCTGACCGCCTTGCTTGCTGTGTCGCTGTCACTGCGTTTAAGTGTCAGAAGAAACTCGGTCAGATAGCATTCAAGAAGCTGGAGCGAGCCGAACGGTGCTGACGAAAAGTCAAGCGGATCCTTATCAGCATATTCATTCGGTACACTTCCAAGCGCGTTTTTCGCCTCATTGATAAATAAAGTCAGCAAGGTTTTCGGTGTGTTCCCAAGTGTAAATATCTTCTTATCAAAGAAATCCATTGCCGGACTTCTGCACGTAAATGAAACAACAAGCATACTGTTTGGAACGATCTTGTTGGATACGTGCGCGTGAAGCTCCATCGGCTTGTGAAAGATCACCTGACCCTGCGAGAGCGTTCTGCCTATTCCGTCCGTGACCGCATTGATCTCCCCGCTGTCAACGTAAACAAGCTCCCAGAAATCGTGTCTCTCGGGCGGATGAGAAAAATCCTTACAGAACTCAAAATAATAAATACTGTTGAATCCCTCGATCTCAATCTCCTTTTTTATAGGCCGTGTTGTAAAGCTCATATACTTCCCCCCTCTCTGCAAATTTAAAAAACGAACAAAATGATAAATAATATGGAAATGATGGTAAATACTTTTTCACTAAAATATTGTATCATATAGGTGTTATATTGTCAATCAATATTGCAAAGATATCATGCTTTTTTATCAAAAAGTCCTTTTATTTATTCAAAAATCGACGAAAAGCTGACAAGGAGATAAAAAATGAACGTACTCGCTATCGGATGTCATCCCGATGACATCGAAATATCATGTTGCGGAACACTTGCCAAATGTGTGAAGCGCGGAGACAAGGTCACCGTCTGCCACGTTGCAAAAGGCAATATGGGACACGAGATCATAAAGCCCGACGAGCTTCGCGTAATGCGTGCCAACGAGGCGAAAAAGGCAGGCTCACTCGCAGGCATCGAGGTAGTCACACTCGATATCGGAGATCTGCTTCCCAACGGAGCTTCCGTTGAGCAGAGAGATAAGGTCGCCAAGCTTATCATCGACACACAGCCCGATTTCATCATCACCCACGGTCCCGACGACTATATGCCCGATCACAGAGAGGTCTCAAAGCTCGTGTTCGACGCATCCTTCGTAGCAAGCGTGCCGCAGTATAACGGCGGCGGAAAGGCTGCAGTGACCCCCATTTATTATATGGATAACCTCGCGGGACTCAACTTCAATCCCACCGAATACGTCGATATCACGGACGAGATCGAGCTCAAAATTGAGATGCTCGAGTGCCACGTAAGCCAGCTCAAATGGATGCGCGACCACGACCATATCGACTTTGCGGAGTTTGTCCGCACCTGCTCGCGCTTCCGCGGAATTCAGTGCGGAGTCGGATACGCAGAAGCATTCCGTCAGGAGCTCGTGTGGCCTAAAGTCACGACAAGGAGGATGCTGCCTTGAAAAAAGTAGCTTGCGTGGGAATTCTCGTGGCTGACGTAATGGTCTCGGGAATGAACGGAACTCCAAATAAGGGCGAGCTCGCCCGAGTCGACGGAGTCACGATACATAACGGCGGAAACGCAATGACCGCCGCGATTAACTTAACAAAGCTCGGAGTTGAAACGAGAATGGTCGGAAAGGTCGGATGCGACCTCTTCGGTCAGTTTCTCGAGGAGAGACTCAATGCACACGGCGTTGATACACGCGGACTTGCAAAGGATGAGAACACAGGCTCATCTGTCTCCATCGTCCTGCTCGACAAGAGCGGAGAGAGATCCTTCCTCCACACCGTCGGAACGAACGGAACCTTCTCGGAGAGCGACGTAGATTATTCGATAATCGACGAGTGCGACCTCGTATTCCTCACGGGAACCTACCTTATGGACACCTTCGACGGAGCCGAGACCGCCGCGTTCCTCAAAAAGTGCAAGGAAATGGGCAAGACTACCTTCCTCGACGTCTGCTGGGATGCAAAGGGACGCTGGGCGAGCGTACTTGATCCCGCATTGCCCTATATCGACTACCTTATGCCAAGCATCGACGAGGCGGTCAACATCGCGGGATGCTACGACCTCGAAGGAATGGCAGACACCTTTATGTCAAAGGGTGTAAAGAACGTAGTCATCAAAACCGGTAAAACCGGTAGCTATATGCGCCTCGCAGATTGGAACGAGGGCAAGACTTATCCTTCGCTCAAGGGTGTTACCGCCGTCGATACGACGGGAGCGGGAGACAGCTTCTGCTCGGGATTTCTCTCGGCATTCGCGCGCGACCTCGACCCCGAGGAGTGCATTAAGGTCGGAAACACCACGGGTGCTATGTGCGTGACCGCAAAGGGCGCTACGACGGGCATCCGCTCGTTTGACGAGACGCTTGAATTTATGAAAGCACACTCATAATCGAGTGTAAACAAAAAGAAAATAAAATTTCAAATAAAAAAGCCGCAATATGCGGCGGAACGGAGAAAATCATGGATTTTTTGTCAACTGTTAAAGGCAGCCTCCTTGAAGGCTTCTACCCTGCAGGATGGGATCTTGCAAAGATCGACGCTTGCTGTGATAAGGGTGTCGTTCGCGAGGACTTCTGGAACGAGAACTTCAACCCCGTAGAGTGCGAGAGCATCTACGACTTCGATACCCTTATGGGTCACGAGATCGCAATGCAGATCAAGCTTGCGGCAGAGAGAGGCGAGAAGCTCGCTATCATCCTCCCCGTAGGACCTATGGGAATGTACAAGTGGGCATCCTACTTCCTCAACGAGTGGGATATCGACTGCTCTCACGTATATACCTTCAATATGGACGAGTGGGCAGACGCAGAGGGTAATACCCTTTCCAACGATAACCCCGCATCCTTCGAGTACAGCATGAAGCAGGCGTTCTTCAACAAGATCAACAAGACTATCCCCGAAAATCAGAGAAACTTCGCAACAAAAGCAAATCTCCCCACCTACCCCGAGAAGATCGCGGCACTCAAGGCAGAGGGCGCAAAGCTCGTTTTGGTGTTCGGTATCGGAAGAATGTGCCACATCGCATTCTGGGAGCCCCAGTTTGCAGAGGACTACGCTTCTGTTGAGGATTGGAAGAAAGCACCCTACCGCATCGGCGCAAAGCTCCATCCCCTCACCATAGAGCAGAACGCACTCACAAGCTTCAAGAGCCGCACGACTCTCGTTCCTTGCCGCGCTAACACCATAGGACCCGGACTCTTCCTCCAGGCTGATTACATCATCGGCGGATGCGACGGAACGCTCGGACGCGGAATGCAATGGCAGGGTATGTCCTTCCTCACAACTCTCCACTACGGACCCGACATGAACATCACCTCTACCTTTATGCCCACACTTCCCGGTAAGCTCTTCTATCTCAAGGATCTTGCAGGTCCCCTTGTCGCGGAGTGTAACTGATATGACGGGCGAAATACATCTTTGGGGCAAAAAGGTACTCCTTGATAAGTCCCCCGTAGTTTTCAAATATCAGCCAGGAGAGGATTGGCTTGAGCATTGGGAGCCAAAAACGGGAGAGTGGAAGTGTGAGGATGGCTATCTTATAGGGGCAGAACGCAAAAGCACCGCAGCATTGCTTATCAGTAAACGTGAATACGGCAACGCTATGATGCTCTCCTTTACCGTGCAGGCGATCCCCCCCGCAACGCGCGACCTCAACGCATTCTATTTTGCAAAGTGGAACGACGAGACCAATTTCCTTGGCGAATCCTACGTCTGCGGCGTAAACGGTTGGTATGAGCACAGAAGCGGTATCGAGCGTGACGAGCAGGACGGAAGAGTCACTCTATACACCTCCACCGCCCTCTACAAATATCAAACCGGCGATTTCATAAGGATCGACGTCGGTTGCATAAACGGTCATTCCTTTATGATGGTCGACGGTGAGATGGTCACTGAGCTTCAGGATCCCAATCCGATAGCCCCCGGCAAAGTCGGCTTCTCGGCATATTGCACACAGCTCAAGATCAAGGATATCGAGGTCAGAGAGCTCTGCTGGGAAGAGTTCCCACAGACATACGAATCTGAATTCTGATCGCACATAAATAAGGACGGCTTTCTCTTCAGCATTGGAGAGAAAGCCGTGTTTTTATTCACTTTGATAAATAACTGACGAGCGGTATTCGGTAAGCGTCATGCCTGTTTTTTTCTTGAAAAGGCGTGAAAAATAGTGTATCGAGCTGAATCCGAGCTCATCGGATATCTGCGTGAAGTTCATCTCGTTCTCGCGGATGTATTCCTTCGCCTTTTCGATCTTCATGTTGTTGAAGAAATCGGTGACACCGCAGCCAACGTCGCGTGCAAACAGCTTTTTAAGTCCGCTCTCGCTGAGCAGAAAGTGCTTTGCGATCTGACTTACCGACAGGCTCGTGCGGATATTCTGCTCCATATATTTCGCGATCTCTTTAATTCTGTCGGGCAGACTTTCGTAGTACATCGGGGAGAGAAGTCGCGTTCCTATCGATATTCCGCTCTCACTGCGGCGAAGAAGCGTAATGAGAAATTCCTCAAGCAGATTAAAGGTCATCTGTACGGCACCGATTGGAGCGCTTTCCTTCTCTGTCATTCCTGTTATCGGCGGTTGTTTTTCTATCGGCGAATAGGCACTGAGACCTTCACGCAAAAGGATGGAGAGCAGCTTTCTTTCCGCGCTGTTGAGGGCGATTATCTTGTTTTTAAAGTATTTCATCGCCTTTGAGTTTGAAACGAAGCTGACGACCGTGTGATTGGGTGCTGAGAGCTCTCTTGCCTCAAGCGAATGAAATTCATTCGGTTGAAAAAATATTAGCTCGCCGCTCTTTAGCAGATACTCCTTACCCTCGATCGTAACCACCATGCATCCCTTATCTATGTAGTTGAACTCCCAGAAATCGTGCGATTCTCCTCCGAAAACAAAGTTAGAGGAATTCTCAAAATACAGCACAGTCACTATCTTGCTGACGTATATTTCCTTTTTGTTTGCCTGTCTGACAAAAACATCTGACATATTCTACCCTTCTTTTTGGTACGATTGTGCAAATATATGGGATAATTCTTCAAAGACATTTGCACAAATACAGTGTATCATAAAAACGAAGAGTTGTCAATACGGCAATCTGAAAAATTATGCCGTAAGGTCAATCTTGGTATAACGGAAAATAAAAAAATAAAATACATAAGGAGAAAAAGATGAAAAAGGGCATTAACATCTGGAGCTTTACAAGTGGTACGCTCCTTGATAAGTTCAAGCTCGCCGCAGACGCAGGCTTTGAGGGCATCGAGGTCGCGATCTCGGACGTAGGTGAGCTCGGTCTTGACGTAACTCATGAGGAGCTTCTTAAAATCAAAAAGGCAGCAAACGATCTCGGTCTTGAGATATACTCTGTCTGTAACGATCTCGTATGGGGCAATTCTCTCACTTCCCCCGACGCAGAGGAAAGAGAGAGAGCAAAGAAATTCGTTCGCCGTCAGCTTGAAGTCGCATCAGTTCTCGGTGCGGACACCATCCTCATCGTTCCCGGATGCGTTTCTGCATCCTTCGCGCCCGATTTTGGTGTAGTTGACTACGACGTGGCTTATGAGAGAGCCGTTGAGAGCATTAAGGATCTTATTCCCGATGCGGAGAAGTACGGCGTCGTTATCGGAGTCGAGAACGTATGGAATAAGTTTTTGCTGTCTCCCCTCGAGATGCGCAGCTTTATCGATAGCTTTGATTCCCCTTGGGTGCAGTCCTACTTTGACGTTGGAAACGTTATGCTGACAGGCTATCCCGAGCAGTGGATCAAGATCCTCGGAAAGAGAATAAAGAAGGTTCACTTCAAGGAATTCCGCACCAACGTCGGAACACTTGACGGATTCGTTGACCTGCTCGCAGGTGACGTAAACTGGGCGGCAGTTGTTTCCGCACTTGAAGCGGTAGGCTACGACGGATGGGTAACGGGAGAGATGATCCCCGCTTATGCACAGCACTCCGAGCAGATCATATACAACACATCAAATTCTATTGACAAAATTTTAGGGAGGAAATAAAAAATGATTAAAATTGGTCTTATTGGTTGTGGATTCATGGGATCCATGCACGCAAACGCGTACAACATCATCGACGGTGTACAGGTAACCGCAGTTGCCGACATCCGCCGCGAAAAAGCAGAGGAGCTTGCAAAGATCTCGGGCGCTGAGATCTACAGCACAGGTATGGAGCTTATCGCAAACGCAGACGTTGATGCTATCGACATCTGCCTTCCCACCTTCCTTCACACCGAGCATGCTATCGCTGCTATGCACAAGGTAAAGAACGTGTTTATCGAAAAGCCGGTTGCTTTCACCCCCGAAGAGTGTGATGCGCTTCTCGCGGCTCAAGAGGAGACAGGCGCAGGCGTTCAGGTCGGACAGGTCGTTCGTTTCTGGGACGAGTACGTTTGCCTCAAGGACGCTATTGACACCGGCAAGTACGGTAAGGTCGTAAATGCGGTATTCCGCCGTCTCTCCCCCAGACCCACATGGACATGGGAAAACTGGGACCTCGAGGTTACACGTTCGCACGGTGCTTTCCTTGACCTCCACGTTCACGATACCGACTTTATGCTCCATGCATTCGGCAGACCTAACAAATTCAACACCGTCTGTGCTCACGGCGGTGAAGCCAACAGCTACGTTATGACCATCGCAAACTACGACGATTTCGTAGTAACCAGCGAGGGAACCTGGGATCTTCCCGCATCCTTCCCCTTCGAGATGGCATTCCGCGTAACCTTTGAGAAGGCTGTTATGGAGTACACCAACGCAGGCTTCACTCTTTACACAGACGAGGGTGCAACACCCATTAAGCTCAACAAGAAAGAGATCGCAGTTGCGGGCGGCGGAAACATCTCCGACCTCGGCGGATACTTCAACGAGCTCGAGTACTTCGCAGGCTGCCTCGTAGCAGGCAAGAAGCCCGACAAGGCTACTCTTCCCGATGCATGTGCATCCGTAAAGTTCATTTTCGAGGAAATGGACAAGGCAGGAAACGCTGTCATCTAATAGCATACAATAAACGTACAGGGAACCGCGAGAGCGGTTCCCTGTTTCTGTTTAATCATATTTTTTTACTCTTATAAACAACGTCTTAAATGCCTTAAGATCAAACGGTATCAAGGGATAAAGATAGCTTCTTTTTCCGTTCACAGTCTTGTTTGTCAAAAGCAAAACAAGTATCAGCACTGTGCCGCCGATAAATCCCCAAAGCCCGAATATAGCGGTAAACACAAGCAGAATTATCCTCATAAACTTAATGGCATATCCAAGCTCGTAGCTCCTCTGCGTAAAGTTCGCGATCGCAACGAAAGCCATATACAGAATGACCTCGGGAATAAGCCACCCAATGCTCACCGCGAAATCTCCGAGTATCAAGCCGCCAACGACCGATAAGGAGTTCGACAGCATATTCGGAGTATTCAGCGATGCCATGCGGAGCCCGTCAATGATAAATTCAACGAGCAGTAATTGCGCAACCAGCGGCAACCGTCCCACCTCCCGCGGCACGATAAACTCGAGCCACGAGGGGATAAACTGCGGATGCATCACAAGCAAATACCAAAGCGGAACCATATAAAGCGCAAGGAAGAACACTACGTGCCTCACAATGCGGATATAGGTTCCCGTCAGCGGCGGAAAATAAAAGTCGTTGGTCTCCTGCATAAAGTCAAAAATTGAAGTAGGAAGAACCATGACCTGCGGAGTGTTGTCGCAAATAATAAGCACACTTCCCTCAAGCAGCTGCGCCGCGGCAGAATCGGGACGCTCGGTGTATCTTATCTTCGGGAATGGATTGTACCACCTCTGCTTTATCAAGCATTCCGCCAGGGACTCGTGCCCCAATGTCAGCGAATCGGTCTTGATACCCTTAAGCTTTTCCTTGATCGTGTCAACGTATTTAATGTCTGCCCTGTCCGCCATATAGCAGACCACCACGTCGGTCTTTGAGCTTTTTCCAATAGAAATATAACTCATCGTAAGCTCGGGATTGCGTATGCGGCGGCGGATGAGCGCGGTGTTGAAGATCAGGGTCTCGACAAATCCGTCGCGCGCGCCGCGCATGACCTTGTCGCCCTCGGGCTCTGCAGTGTCGCGCGCGGGATATGTCCTTGCGTCAATTATTATACCATATTCGCCAAACGAGGATCCCAGACACAGCGTAGCACCGGACATCATCATTTGTATCATATTGTCAAGATCGCTCGTCGCCTCTGTCTCAACGTAAGGCAGATGCGCGTGAATGAAAGCCGCCACCCTCTGCCCCATGGGCGCGCTCTCCTCCCAATCGGCAGTCTTGCCCTTGCTGTCGGCACCAAGTCCTTCAAGCGAGACAAGATGCATCATCAGCTTCTGCATGACCGCATCCTTGACAAATCCGTCGATAAAATAGAGCATCAGCTCCCCATTGCCGACCACCAAGGGCTTTTTAATAATGTCAAAATTTTTCTGCGGACGAAGTATCGAATCAAGCAGCTTCACGTTCCCCCGATAATCGCCCGAAAGCCTGTTTTTCTCTTGCATATATTCTCCAAAAGCGCAAAATGCGCCAAAAATCTGTTTTTTGTAAGATTATTATGCCACGTTTTCAATTTTTCATACAAATGCACGTCTTTCGTCGGGGTGTCAATTCTGAATTCTTTTTTGTCAATTTTAATAGGCAAAACATCTGTTAACTTGTCTTTTCGAACAGAAATATCATTTTCACAGCTTTTCACCATTTTTTTGCGAAAATAGTCTCTTGACATAGCTTCACTTTATGCTATAATTAAACCATAAATCAAGTTAATGTCGAAAGGCAGGATTTTACAATGCAAATAAGAATTTTCAAGGACACCGAAACAGTAAGATACGCGGCAGAAGAGCTCGCAAGGTTTCTCGGAATAATGGATAGCACGATCGACACGGAAATTGTCGTGTCGCAGGAAATATCAGATAACGCGATCACCCTCGGCATCCTCGCCGACCTCGGCCGTGACGACTCTGACGTTGGGGATCATATGCTTGACGACGTTATCGACGTTGAGATCAATGATCTCTCGGGTATAATCGCAGGAAGCAACGAGCGTAGCGTGCTGATGGGAGTTTACGAGCTCTTAAAGAGCGCGGGCTGTGCATTTGTCCGCCCCGGTCCCGACGGTGATTACGTACCTAAGAAGGCTATGGCAAACCACTCCTTTACGTACAGAAAAAAGGCGGATTTCCGTTTCCGCGGACAGTGCATCGAGGGTGCGATCTCCTACGAGCACGTATACGAGACAGTAAAGTGGATGCCCAAGGTAAATATGAACCTCTTTATGATCGAGCAGATCATTCCCTACAACTACATGAACCGCTGGTACAGACACATAGTTTCTACAAGAAAGGGCTGGGATCCCGAGCCTCCGTACGAGCAGTATGCGGCTTGGTGCTTGCAGCTTGAAAAGGACGTAAAGAAGTTTGGTCTCCAGCTTCACGTTATGGGCCACGGCGCGCTTAACGAGCCGTTTGGAGTCCGTCACATGATCTCGGGTATGAAATATACCGTCTCCGATGACGTTAAGAAGGCTCTCGCCCTTGTCGACGGAGTCCGCGATATTCACGGAAACTCGCCCTTCTTCACCCAGCTCTGTATGTCGCAGGAATGGGTGCAGGACAAGGTCGTAAATTGGCTTGCAGATTACCTCGAGGAAAAGCCCTATATCGACTTCCTCCATTTCTGGCTCGCCGATAACATCAATAATCACTGCGAGTGCGAGGAGTGCAAAAAGCATCATCCCTCCGATCTCTACGTCCGCATGCTCAACAAGCTTGATGCCGAGCTTACAAGAAGAGGAAACCCCGCAAAGATCATATTCATCATGTACGTAGACACTCTCTGGGCGCCTATCGTTGAAAAGCTCAACAATCCTTCAAGATTTATTATGACTACCGCTTGGTCTCTTGATGACATTTCGGGCGAGCGCAGTCCTCTGCCCTTGCCGAAGTGGGAGAGAAACAACTATCCGAACGTTGACCAGAGCTTTGGTACATGCCTCAACTTCATCGATCAGTGGAAGCCCGCGTTTGACGGCGCGAGATTCATCTACGCGTACTGGCTCTACACCGAGCACTTCACAGATCCGGGTTATATGAATTTCTCCAAGGGTATCGCATCCGACCTCAAAAAGCTTGATCAGACAGGCTTTGACGGTGTCATGAGCGACCAGACTCAGCGCGCTTACTTCCCCACCGCCCTCCCCGCAAGCATGATCGGTGAGATACAGTTCGACAAGAAAACCGACTCCGAAAAATACATCGAAAACTACATGAAGGGATGCTTTGGCGAAGACTATAGGCTCGCGCAAAACTACCTCCAGACCGTTTCGGATCTCTTTGATAAGAAGGCTCTCAAGCAGAACACGAGCATCGTAGCACAGGATACCGGCGCTGAGGATAACAGCGCGCAGAAGGCAGGCATCTTCGGAAATACCGAGGCGGGTGAGAGGATCGCAAGTGTCTACGGCGTGGTTGATGCACTCGCAGAAACAGTTAAGAAAAACTCCGCAGATGAGGACGCATGCATTGCAAAGTCATGGAAGCTTCTCGAGTACCACGGCGAATACTGCAAGCTCGTCGCAGATATCTACGTTGCACTCTCAAAGAATGACGTAGACGGCGCAAATGCGGCACTCGCTGTAGCGATCGACCGCCTCTCCGAGCTCGAGCCCGAAATACACTATTATTTCGACCTCGTCCTCTTCAATCAGAGAATGAGCCAGATAATTGCAGGAAGATAAAACAAGGACCACGGTATGTTCATAATACCGTGGTCTTATAAATTGCGGTTTATGGGGGAGTTTGAACACTTCAAACGACTGTATTTTTTCTCAATATTATATGCCTTACCCCACCACATAACTGTAGGGGCGGATTCCATATCCGCCCGTTACAGTCGTTACAAATCAACGAAATTGGTGTAATGTCGTTCG
>JBGUSX010000140.1:0-12169 GCA_045132775.1 Eubacteriales bacterium | reverse complement strand
CAAAAGCTATTGACAATATTTATTTACGGTGCTATAATGTATTATCATAAAACCGATGAGGAAGAGTAAGTAACCGTATCAGATGCTTACACAGAGAGCTGCGGATGCTGAGATCGCGGCAAAGCAGGTTATGGCGAATGGACTTCCGAGGGCGAACGGAAACGGGGGCGCATCAGCACTTCCCGAAGTATGAACGACGGAGATGGCGCTCCGTGAAAAAACGCCGATATATTTCCGCCTGATAAAGAGGCGCAAGTATGTAAAGTGGATGTTTTTACATCAAGCAGGGTGGCACCGCAGGATCATCTCCTGTCCCGGCAGTAAGCTGTGGGACGGGATTTTTTGTTTTTCGCCCCGCAAAACACCACAAAACCCGACGAAAGCGAGGACAAAGTTATGTCAAACAAGCAGATCCCCTACAAAATTTACATCGAAGAGAGCGAAATGCCGCATTCGTGGTATAATCTCCGTGCGGATATGATAAACAAGCCCGCTCCCCTCCTCGACCCCGTAACTCACGAGAAAATGACCGCAGCCGACCTCTCGGGCGTATTCTGCGACGAGCTCATCGCACAGGAGCTCGACGATACCACCGCATTCTTCCCTATCCCCGAGGAGATCAGAAGCTTCTATAAAATGTACCGCCCCGCGCCCCTCGTCCGCGCATATTGCCTCGAGGAAAAGCTCGGCACACCCGCGAAGATCTACTATAAATTCGAGGGAAACAACACAAGCGGAAGCCATAAGCTAAACTCCGCGATCGCGCAGGCATATTACGCGAAAAATCAAGGACTCAAGGGCGTAACCACCGAAACGGGAGCAGGACAGTGGGGTACCGCACTCTCAATGGCATGCTCTTACCTCGGACTCGACTGTAAGGTCTATATGGTCAAATGCTCCTACGAGCAAAAGCCCCATCGCCGCGAGGTAATGAGAACCTACGGTGCGTCGGTCACCCCTTCCCCCTCAACAGAGACAGAGGTCGGACGCAAGATCCTCGCCGAGCACCCCGATACCGTGGGAAGTCTCGGTTGCGCAATCAGCGAGGCGGTCGAAAAGGCGACAAGCATGGAGGGCTACCGCTACGTGCTCGGAAGCGTGTTAAATCAGGTAATGCTCCATCAGTCTATAATCGGACTTGAAACCAAGATCGCGCTTGATAAATACGATATCGTTCCCGACGTCATCATCGGATGCGCAGGCGGCGGTTCAAACCTCGGCGGACTCATCGCCCCCTTTATGGGAGAGAAGATACGCGGCGAGCGTAACTACCGCATAATCGCGGTCGAGCCCGAATCCTGCCCCTCCTTCACACGCGGAAAATATGCCTATGACTATTGCGACACGGGAATGGTCTGCCCGCTGTCGAAGATGTACACCCTCGGCTCGTCATTCATGCCCGCCGCAACGCACGCAGGCGGACTCCGCTACCACGGAATGAACTCAACCCTCTCCCAGCTCTATGCCGACGGACTTATGGAGGCGACAACTGTCAAGCAGACCGAGGTCTTCGCCGCCGCAGAGGAGTTTGCAAGAGTTGAGGGAATCCTCCCCGCGCCCGAATCGAGCCACGCAATAAAGGTCGCGCTCGATATTGCAAAGGAATGTGCCAAGACAGGCGAGGAGAAGACCATCGTGTTCGGTCTCACGGGAACGGGATACTTCGATATGATGTCCTACGAAAAGTTCCATAACGGAGTAATGAAGGACTACCGTCCCACCGACGAGGAGATCGAAAAAGCCTTCGCAAAGCTGCCTAAAATTTAAAACCAAACACAAAAGGACGAGCCAATCTCGTCCTTTTTTAGACAAATTGCAATTTAACGAATAGCCTTCTCCAGCGGAGAAGGGGGACCACGAAGTGGTGGATGAGGAGGTCGCCATTAAGACGTTCGCCACTGTCGTATTGTGTTTTTTGCTTTGTGGTATAGGATTCCTTTGCAACGAAACAATGTTCTCAAAAGACGTGAAACTCTTGAAAAAATGCCCTCCTCATCCACCACTTCGTGGTCCCCCGTAAAGCGCGTTTTGCTTGCAAAAGGTGCTACGAGGGCTCGCCCGAGTTGTTCCCCGCTGGGGAAGGCTTAACAGACCGCTAAATCAAAATTTGCACTCCCAAATCAACAAAAAACGGATATCCGAGTCTTTGGACTCTGATATCCGTTTTATTGTTTGTATCAAACTACGTTATAAAAGTTCACGTACCAGATAACGTTAAAAATAATTCCGACGATAAGGAACAAAAGCCCCGTATACAAAATAGCATGGTCAGTGTTCTTTTTCTTCTCACTGAGCTTTCTATCGCGATAATCCTTGTACAGCTCGTGCTTTTGTCTACCCATCGGGATAAAAGTAAGAACGACGCTTCGAATGACAAATCCGATTCCGATCAAGGCACCCTCTCCGCTAATAAAGATCATACCGGCAAACAGTGTCAGAAGGATTCCCGAAACGAAGAAGCCGTCCGCCAATATCTGCACGTTCACGGCTAAGGAATGACCGAAAAAGCCCTTCGACCAGAACACGAAAAACGTGATCAATGAAGCTATGGCAAAACAAATAATGTATTTTACCAATAACGCTTTATTTTCTTTTTTCATCTTTTAACCGCCCGTCTCAGTCCTTGAGCATCTCTCTGTACTTCTTCTCTTCAGCGTCATTGCACTGAACGAAGTGTCCGGGAGCGATCTCGCGGAAGGTAGGCTGATCGACAGAATAGTCGTGCTCTGCGAGAGGATTGTAGGTAATTCTCACGCGCTGCTTCTCATAGATCGGGTCAGGCAGAGGAATTGCCGAGAGGAGCGATCTCGTGTAAGGATGCAAGGGATTCTTGAAGAGCTCCTCTGAATCGGCGAGCTCAACCATCTTACCGAAGTACATAACGCCGATCCTATCCGAGAAATACTTAACTACGGACAAGTCGTGCGCAATGAACATAATGGTAAGACCCATGCTGTCACGAAGGTCGTTGAGCAGGTTGATTACCTGCGCCTGAATAGACACGTCAAGCGCGGAGATAGGCTCGTCCGCAATGATCATCTCGGGCTGCATAATAACCGCTCTCGCGATACCGATACGCTGACGCTGACCTCCCGAGAACTCGTGAGGATAACGGTCCGCGTGCTCGCGAACGAGACCAACAGTCTCAAGAATATCGTAAACCTTCTGGTTGATAAGCTCCTTATCGGTCATACCGTTGATGACCAAGCCCTCCGCAATGATCTCGCGAACGGTCATACGGGGGTCGAGAGAAGCGATAGGATCCTGGAAGATCATCTGGATCTCAGTGATAAGCTTGCTCTTTCTTGCAACGCGGCATCTCTCTTTGAATTCCTTCTCGAGATACGCAGTCTTTTCAGCGTCACCCGCAGCAGCCTTGAGCTTCTCACCGTATTCCATCTTAAGAGCAGCGATCTTTCTCTCGGAATATGCCTTGTCAACAGCCTTGCTGTCAAGCTTCGCATCACGGATAAGCTCCCTGTTCTTTGCGATTATCTCGTCGCACTCTTCCTTTGTGATCTTCTTATCGTCAAGGTCCTTCTTCGCCTTCTTGATAGCATCCTTATAAGCGCGAGTACCCGCGCCGATCCTCTGACCCTTGAAATAGACGTTACCGGAGGTAATGTCGTAAAGCTTGATGATCGAACGACCGGTCGTGGTCTTGCCGCATCCGGACTCACCAACGAGACCGAACGCCTCACCTCTTTTGATCTCAAAGCTGACGTCGTCAACTGCCTTGAGGTCCTTGCGGCCCATACGGAAATACTGGCAAAGATGGTCAACTTTTAACAAAACTTCGTTATTATTCTCCATAATTGCCTCCTCTTTCCTTCATTCGATTTATACGCTCGGTGATGATCTTGGGCATTTCGACCTTGGGCGCATTGGGATGGAGCAACCACGTTGCCGCATAGTGCGTGGGCGAGACCTCAAACATAGGAGGCTGCATCTCGTAGTCGATCTCCAAAGCATATTTATTTCTCTCCGCAAACGCGTCTCCCACAGGGGGATAGATCATGTTGGGAGGAGTACCGGGAATAGCATCGAGCTTTTCGTTGGTATCAAGGTCAGGCATAGATGAAAGCAGAGCCCAGGTATAAGGATGCTGAGGATTGTAGAACACCTCCTCGGCAGTACCGTACTCTACTATCTTACCTGCGTACATAACCGCGATTCTGTCAGCCATATTTGCAACAACACCGAGGTCGTGCGTAATGAAGATGATCGAGAGATCGCGCTCGCGCTTAAGACGGTTGATAAGCTCAAGGATCTGAGCCTGAATGGTAACGTCAAGAGCCGTTGTGGGCTCGTCGCAAATAAGGATATCGGGGTTAGCGGAAAGCGCGATAGCAATAACTATACGCTGACGCATACCGCCCGAGAACTCGAAGGGATACTGTCTGTAACGGAGTCTCGCCTCGGGAATACCAACCTCTTCCATGAGCTTGATAGCTCTTTCCTTAGCGATACGCTTTGTGAGCTTGTAAACGACCTGAGAAGCCTTTTCCTTAAGATAATCAATGATCTCAATGCAACGCTTGTCAACGTCGATGTAATCAGCAGCATCAATATCCGCCTTAAACTTGTTCATTACACGGGAGATGACCGAAACGATGATAGCGATCTGCTCCTCGGGCTCAACAACGGACTTCGGAACGATCTTCCAGCTTACAGCCTTACCGGTCTTGCCCTTTGCAAGCAGAGCCTCTCTCTTCGCGGTCTGACGGGCAAATCTCTCCTCTTCCTTGGGATTGTTCTTAAGGTAGAAGAAATACTTTTCGATCTCGCGCTCAAGAGCACCGCCAAACGTGTAAGCAATGCTGTCCTTGATAACAGCCAGGGGATCGATAGCCGAAAGAACGCTCTTGTTGAGGTTCTTGGCGAGCGCGTTTGCTTCCTGCGCGTTGAAACTGCCCGCGCTGAAGAAGTCGATAGCGCTCTGAAGGTCGACAATTGCCTTTTTCTTATTTTCAAGGCACTTGTTGACCGAGTAGCGAACAGCGATCTTCTCGTAACCGATAAACGCGTTCATAAAGTCTTCGGTCAGGAAGTTATACGCCAGCTGGTTTGCCTCAGCGGCAGGCATCTTGCTAAGGTCGGTCTCGGGACGCTTGTAAACGTAGTAGCCGATCCTGAAGAAGTCGTACTTCTCCTCTGCAAGCATCTTTTCCGCAGTTTCTCGGATCTCCTCAAGCACTGCAACGGTCTCGGGGTTTGCTTCCTTCTTGGATGCTCTTCCCGCAACTATCTTCTTTGTGGAGTCAAGGATCGTCACCTTGGACTTTTCAGCGCGGATCGCACTGTCAAGTGCGGCAACATGAGCCTTGAGCGTCTCCTCGTATCCCCTAACGAAATACTTGTCCTCAATAGACTTGAGGTGGTTTTCGATCAGCTTAAGGGTCGCAACAACGTCAACCTTCTGCTTCTTCTCGACAAGGAAGAGGAGGTCAACGATCATAGTGATCATCTCCTCGGCAGCGGTACGCGACTCACTGTAGCTGTTTTCAAGCTTGATAGCCTGAATATTGAAATTGTCAAACGTCTTGATATACTTTTCAACGTCCTCGACAGAAATGCTCTTGTCGTTATTCTCGGCAAGTGCCTTCTTTATGGTCTCGGAAAGCGTAGCAAGCGTTGAATTGAAGGCTACACGGCCTTCCTGGCGGTTTGCCTTGTTCTTGAGGAGCATAGCCTCGGTGATCTGCTTACCTATACGCATGATAGGGTTGAGCGAGGAAAGCGGATCCTGGAAGATCATCGCGATCTTGTCACCGCGGAGCTTGTGCATCTCCTCCTCGGGAATACGGAGAAGGTCCTGTCCGTCGTAAAGGATCTCGCCGCCCTCATAGATAGAGTTTACGGCAGAGATACCCATGATCGCCTTCGAGGTGACCGACTTACCCGAGCCGGATTCTCCAACTATCGCAAGAGTCTCACCTTTATAAAGGTCAAATGTGATATCGCGTACCGCCTGAACCTTACCTGCATCGGTACGGAAGCTGACCTTCAGATTATTAACTGATAATTTTACTTCTTTACTCATACTTAATCCTCCGAACCTCTGAGTGACGGGTTGAACGCATCGCGCAAGCCGTTACCGAACAAGTTAAAGCTGAGCATCAGCAATACAAGGAACAAGCAGGGGAAGAGGGCAACGAATCCCGCACCCGCAACTATAGACTTCTGTCCCGCCGCGATAAGCGTACCTACGCTGGTGGTGTTTCCTGCCTCGAGGTTGATGATACCGAGGTAGGACAAGCTTGTCTCCGAATAGATCATCGAAGGAATTACAAGCGCAACGCTCGTAACGATGGTACCGAGACCGTTCGGGAAAATGTGCTTGAACATGATCCTTCTGTCACTTGCGCCAAGTGTTCTTGCGGCAAGAACGTACTCCTGGTTCTTAAAGCGATAGAACTGCATACGAGTTCTTCCCGCCATACCGATCCATCCCGTCGCAAAGAACGCGATGAAAAGAACGAGAGCCTGGCTCGACGTTCCCATGTGATACTTCAGAAGAGTAATAACAATCATCGTGGGCACAGAGCCGAGGATGTCGGAAAATCTCTCCATGATAAGGTCTACCTTGCCGCCAAAGTAACCGGAGATAGATCCCCAGATAACACCGACAATAAAGTTAACTGCTGCAACGACAGTTGCAAACACGAAGGAGAATCTGGCACCGTAAGCAAGACATGCAAAGATATCCTTACCCGTATCGGTAGTACCGAAGAGGAAGGAAGGCTCTTCAATTCCGTCCTTCATCACCTGAGTGTGCTGATAGGTGTAATACTCGTAGTAATCTGCTCTTATCTCAACGCCACCGTCTACAAGTCTTCCATAGGCATAGCAATACTCGGTGCCGTTCTCAACGAAGCAGTCGCCGTCAACTCTAAGGGAATCGTAAGGGGCAACGGTTCCGGGAACCGAATCCGCCTCGTAAGTCCAGTAGTTCGGAACGATCTCACCCTTGGCGTTGAGCTTGGGACGAATAACGGATGCTTTAGGATCCTCCATCTTGTAGTAGATGTTCGCATCGTATTTGTTCTTTTCAAGGGTAGGTCTGTCAGAAACTCTAACTGTTGGGTAAATTATCTGCCTTCCCGTCTCATTCTGATATCTTTGAATATCCTTGTATTCCTCAAGCGAAATGATCTTGTATTTACCAAATCCCACACCGTAATAGGTATCATATCTGTAGGTATAAATTGAAGATCCATCTTCACCCTTACTCTCGGTGTATTCACCGCGCTTGATGACCTCTTTCCCTGTCTCCTGAGCGAGAGCGAGGTCCTTCAGATAACCTACACGGTTGATGTTTTTCACCTTACATCCGTCCCAAAAATCAATACCGCTGTCTGCAAGGAGATCGAGTCTTGGAGTAGCGTACGCATAGGTCATATCGTAGTATGAGGGCTGGAATGGCGTGAAGAAGGGTGCGAGGATCGCAAAAAGCACCAGGAACATAATAACTATTCCGCCAACGACTGCTCCCTTGTTCTTGGCAAAACGGCGGAAAGCGCCCTGGAAATAGCTGACGGGCTTTGTATCGAACTTAGAGTCGTGGCTTATGTCTCTGCCCTGAGCAAATTGGAATTTTTCCGCGGGGATATTGTTAATATTGTATTCTGCCATATTACTTCGCCCCCATTCTGATTCTCGGATCGATAAATCCGTAGCTTATGTCGATAACTATACCTGCAGTCAGGCTGACAAGCGTATAGAAGCCGGACAGAAGCATAAAGAAATCGTAATCCTGGAAGGTGATGGAGTTCAGGTAAAGTCCTCCCACACCGTTGATGGCAAACATCTGCTCGATAATAAGCGAGCCCGAAAGGACCGAGATAAATTCACTCAAGATCGAGGGGAAGATAACGACCATGGAGTTACGCATCGCGTGGCGGAAGATAGCCTGACGCTTGGTAAGACCCTTGGTTCTTGCAAGAAGCATAAACTCACCCGTCAGAACCTCGGAAAGCTCCGCTCTCGTATAACGCGCGTAGCCCGCGATCGAACCGAGACAAAGCGCAAAGACAGCAGGAAGCATCGAATGGAAGACTTCCCAGGTAAAGTATTCGTCACTTGTCAGCATCGTCAGCGGGAACCAGTCGAGCTTAAAGCAGAACACGTACTGGATCATAAGAGCCAGAACGACCGAAGGAACCGAGATCAGAAGGATAATGAAAACGTTTATGACCTGGTCCTGCCACTTGTTCTTTTTTAGCGCAGCCAAAATACCCAATCCGAGACCGATCGGAACGCCGATCAGGGTTGAGTAGATGTTGATAAGTATCGTGGGAGGAAGGTGACTTACGAAAACTTCCCACAGATCCATATTGAGATACTCTCCGTATGTGGTTGCAATACCGAAGTCTCCCTTTGTGAATATCCTTGTAAGATAGTTTCCGAACTGAATAAAGATCGGAACTCTATCGTAGGTGTAGACACCGTTATCACCCTTTTGAATATTGGTGATCCAGCCTCTTCCCTCAAGAGTTTTCATAACTATCTCCGGATCTTGTCCGGGAAGCACGTTTGTAGGTATAGGGAGAAGCTTGATAAGCACGAAGCACATCGTGAAGATGATGAAGAAGGTCATCAGCATCAGCGCGAGACGCTTCGTTACATATTTAAACATATACATAGGTTTTTCTCCTCTGTTTTGTTGTTTTCCAATTCATGATACGGGTACGGAAATACCGGGTATTTCCGTTGCCCTTCGCGCACCGTAAATGTGCATAAAAATAATTGACCTTACATCAATTTCGAAATTCAATATAACGCTCTCGTTATATTGTTCACAATCATTTAACAGTTTAAAAGCTAAAAAATAAGTATAGCGTATCCGTTTAACAATTTTTTGATGAAAATTCAAGTAAAAATGGGGTTATTGAGGGTTCCGGAGGGCACTGGCAATGCCCCTTTAATGCGCAAATCAGCGGTGAGCACTTGGCTCACCGCCGTTTGCTTAAATTAAGTGATCTCGATCAATTCTTATATAGGTTAAGAATTATTCGGACTTCTTGTACTCCTCAGTGAGGTCGTTCTTGTTAGCCTTAACAAACTCTGTCCACTCAGCATCGGTGTAGTTTACCTCGATGTATCTGAGACCGCCGAAGCCCATGAATGTGTGCTCAACGTCAGAGAAGTAAGAGAACTTAGCGCCAAGGAAGGATCCGCCGCCGTCACCGATAAGCATTACGGAACGGCTCTCCTTGATAACCACTTCCTCAAGAGCGGAGAGGATGGTAAGTCTAGCCTCTGCGGGTGCGAAGCCTGCATCCCAGTTGTATGTCTTCTCCTGCTTCTCGCCCTCTGCAAGACCGTTAAGGCAGAAGTACCAGTTCTGGATGCTCATGGTGATCTCCTCACCTGCGCCCTCGTAATCGCCTGCAGGCATCTTGAGGGTCATATCGATGTCGGAGGTATCCCAGTACATGTGGTAGTTGAGGGAGTCATCGGGGTTAACGAATGCGCCGACGATATCGAAGGGGTTGAATGCGTTACCGGAGAAACCGTAACCGAAACCGATCTGGGTCGCACCGCTTCTGAACGCCTCTGCCCACTTGGATTCTGCGGATGCATCAAATACAACGTCGATCTTGTTCTCAAGAGCAGTGCCCTTGGTAAGATCATCAAGGATATCCTGAAGGTAATTAGCTCTGAATCTCTGCTTGGCGTTATCGGTGGAAGCACCGTAAACGAGAGTGATGTTCTTGGAGCTGTCGTAGCCGTACTTGTCGGGATCTGCATTGAGGATCTCGATAGCCTTCTTCATCTTCTCTTTTGCAAGAGTGGGGTTGTAACCTGTAAGAGCCTCATAAGCCTCATCGAGCTCAAGATTCTTAAGCTCACCACTGGTCCACTTGCCGTCTGCACCCTGGGTGAAGCCGTAAGCGCGGAGGATACCCTCCTTAGCGAGCTTGGTGTTACGGTACTGACCGCCGTCGGAAAGCTCGGGAGCGTTTTCAATATCATAGTAGTAAGCAACGTTTACAAGACCGAAGCAAGGAACTGCTGTACCGGGCCAGATCTTTTCGATAACGTCACTTCTGTTGATAGCGAGGTTGAATGCGTGTCTGAATTCCTGGATAGCAAGGATACCGTTGTTGTTCTCGCTGTCCTTAAGTACGTCGAGGTTGGAGTAGAGCTGCATACCGAACGTACCTGTGGAGGTAGAGGTGTAGTAAACGTACTTGGAGTCGAGGTAATCTGCTACGTTCTCGGAAATGAGAGCTGCATCATCATAGTCTCCCTTAAGGAAGCCCATCCATACTGTCTCGGGCTTGTCGACCTTACGGCAGTTGATAGCAGTTACGTTGTACTGGTTCTTGTACTCTTCCATGCCCCAACCGTACCAGTTCTCGTTCTTAACGAGCTTGTAGTGAGAACCTGCCTCAAACTCAACGAGCTTGTAAGCACCCCAGCTTGCAGTTGTTGCGAGAGAAGAGTTGTAGTTGGACTTCCAAAGAGTTGCGCCGTTTGTAGGCTCAATTCTGCAAGAATCGTAGAGATCCTTCTTTACGAGCGGGAGTCCGGACATGTAGTAAGGAGCCCAAACAGAGAGCTCGCCGTCCTCAGTGAGGAAGGAGTACTGCTTGTCAAGGCAAAGAACGATAGCGTTCTCAGAGTCGATGGAGTAGATACCAACGTTCTCCCAATCTACAGGATCACCGTAACCGGAAACGTAGAAGAGAGTCTCCTTGAAGAGCTCCTCCTTGGAAGCGTCGTCCATGGTGCTCCAGTCGAGACCGAAGGGCATAAGAGCGTAGCCGATAAGCTCCATAGCTGTAGCCTTGTTCTCTTCAGTGATCAAGGTGTAGCCATACTCGTTAGCAGCGTCTGCGATAACCTTAAGAGCAGCGATAGCAGCCTCTGTTCCAACGTAATCGTTGATCAACTCGTCGATAGAATATGCAGCGAGTGTCATATCGGTGGTGGTTACGTTCAAGTAAACCTCAGCACCGTTGATATCGAAGGAGTAGTCAGGTGTCTCACCGTCTCCGTAAGCGGGAACAACGGGAGCATACTTAGGAGCCTTGGAGAAGAAGTAATCCTTAGAGTTCTTGATCATAAGGGTATCGTAGTAGGTGTTAGCGCGGAAGTTCATGAAGGTAGGATCAAGAAGCTGCTTCATAGACCATACGAAGTCTGCAGCCTTGATAGCCGTACCGTCATCCCACTTAAGGTCATCACGGAGAGTGATCTTCCAAGCATAACCGCCTTCCTTCTTCTGATCAGCGGTGTAGCCCCACTTAGCATCAACAGTCGCGGTTACGTCCTCGAGCTTTGTTGCTGCGTCGTAGTTGGTCGTGTAAGCGCCTGCAACGATGCCTGCCTTGTTGATGGAGCCGTCTTCATTGTACTTCTTGTCGTTCTCGAACTTATAGTCATAAGTAAAGAACGAAGAGCCAATGTAGCTCATGATCTGAGTATCGTTGTTGTCAGCGTAGGTAAATTCGTTCCAGTTGCTGGGCATCGTCTGTGTTGTGGTATTGTATTCAGCCTGCTTAAAGGTCGCGGGAACTATCTCGGGATCCTTGTCACAGCCTATAAATGCGCTGCATACGAGTACCAAGCACAAAGCCATAGCAAGTATGGATCTGAGTGTCTTGTTCATAATGTTTCCTCCATTTATGAATTTCAAGTATTTGGTTCATACCCGCTGCCTTTTTCTCATTCTGTAAAAGTATAACCGGAACCCCTCATCAAAACAAGAAAAAAACAGCACGAATATATGAATACAGAAATTATAGCACAGAAAATTCGGCTTGTCAACCACTTTTCGAATTTTTATGTATATTTTTTTGCAATTTTATTTTTCTCGTTCTTGCAATTTTATTTTAGCGTTCTAAAGTGAAATTTCCAAATCATACATTTTATGCCCCTTTTTTGCATTTTTTTGTTGCAAATTTGCAAGAATTGAATTCAAAAATTGCAAAACTGTCCAAATGCATAAAAAAATTGACCAAAATCGTTAAAATTCCTACAAATTGCCCAAACGCGTTAATATTTCCGCTATTGACATCTCGCTCCTTTACATTTATAATTATATATAGCACCAAACGTAAAGTTGTAACCATTCAGCAGTCACTTCAAGTTTTGATTTGTCGGCGTGTTACACCAACGTAGGGGGGGGGGGGGGGGGGGGGGGGGGGGGGGGGGGGTG
>JBGUSX010000139.1:0-7039 GCA_045132775.1 Eubacteriales bacterium | reverse complement strand
CAAAAGACGTGAAACCCTTGAAAGAGCGACCTCCTCATCCACCACTTCGTGGTCCCCCTTCCCCGCTGGGGAAGGCTTAACACACCGACAAACCAAAATTTGAAATATTATTCAAACAGCGCGTCGATGAACTGCTTTGCGTCGAATTCCTGCATATCGTCGATCTTCTCGCCGACTCCGATGAATTTGACCGGTATTCCAAGCTCCTGCTTGATCGAGATCACGATTCCGCCCTTTGCCGTTCCGTCGAGCTTATTGAGCGTTATTCCCGTAATTTGCGCCGCTTTGCTAAATTCCTTTGCCTGAATGACTGCATTCTGTCCCGTTGTCGCATCGAGAACCAGGAGGTTTTCACGCGATGCGCCCGGCAGCTCGCGGTCGATAACTCTGTTTATCTTTGCAAGCTCGTTCATAAGGTTCTGCTTATTGTGAAGTCTGCCTGCGGTATCGATGATAAGCACGTCTGCCTGCTTTTTCTTGGCGGCACTGATCGCATCGAATACCACCGCTGCGGGATCGCTTCCCTCCTGCTGCTTGACTATATCTACCTTTGCTCTCTGACACCACACCTCGAGCTGATCGATCGCTGCCGCGCGGAAGGTATCCGCCGCCGCAACCACGACCTTCTTGCCCGAGAGGCGAAGTCTCTTTGATATCTTTCCTATCGACGTGGTCTTGCCCGCGCCGTTTACTCCAATGACGAGCACGACGGAGGGGGTAGTCTCGAGCACCAGGGGCTGATGCTCGCCGATCATCTCGGAGAGTATCTCCTTGAGCGTATCGATCACCTGATCCTTTTCCTTGAGTCTGCCGTCCTTTATTCTCTCACGGAGCTCCTCGATGATCTCCTCTGTTGCCGCAACTCCGATATCCGACATGATGAGCAGCTCCTCGAGCTCCTCGAGAAGATCCTCGTCAACGCGCACGAAGTTTGAGAGCATATCGTGGACAGAGCCGAAAAGCGCGCTCTTCGTCTTTGCAAGTCCGCTCTTGAGCTTCTCCCAGAACGAGACCTTGTCCTCTTCCTCGTCCTCTTCTTCCTCTGCGTCGGCTCCCTCATTTTCTTCTTCGCCGTAAACTGCCTCTACGTCGGAGAGTGCTTCCTCGTTTTCGCCGTCCGACAGCTCGTCATCGTCAACGTCCTCGTCCTCGGGTATGAGGCTCTCGTAGTCGACAAATTCACCGTCAACGTCAAGAGAGGTCGCGTTTTCAAACTCCTCCCTGTTCTCCGCCTCGAACGCCTCCGCCGCGGCTATCTCCTCGTCGGTCAAGCCCTCGCCGCCGTCCTCCTCGTCTTCAAAAAGGTCGTCAAGCTCGATATTCTCCCTGTCCTCTTCCTTTTCGTCAAAGAGCCCGTCGAGCTCTATTTCTTCTTTTTTGCTTTCGTCTTTATCCTTTTTTCCGAAAAGCTTACTCAAAAATGCCATTCCATTCACCATCCTTCTTCTTTTCGATATCCTTGATATCGAGGGTGAGTATCTTCGAGATTCCGTGCTCAGGCATCGTTACGCCGTACAGTCTGGTCGCCGCCGCCATAGTTCCTCGGCGGTGGGTGATCATTATAAACTGCGTTCCGTCGGTATATCTCTTTATGTACTGCGCAAGTCTCTCTACGTTGACCTCGTCAAGCGCCGCCTCTATCTCGTCGAGGATACAGAAGGGCGTGGGGTTGACCTTGAGCGTTGCAAAGAAGAGCGCTACACCGATAAATGCCTGCTCGCCTCCCGACAGCTGCATAAGGTTCTTGATGATCTTTCCGGGAGGTGCCGCCTTGATCTCGATTCCGCTCTCAAGCACGTTCTCGGGATCGGTGAGGTATATCTCCGCACTACCTCCGCCAAAGAGCTCGGAGAAGGTCTTTCCGAAGTTCTCATTGATCTGATCGAACGCGGTGATAAACGCAGTCTTCATCTCCTTTTCAAGCTTCGAGATTATTCCCTCAAGCTCGGACTTGGATTTGTCAAGGTCGCTTATCTGCTCGGACATATAGTCGTATCTTGCCTTGATCTCGTTGTACTTATTGACTGCGTCAAGGTCAACGTGTCCGATCGCGCGGAGCTTGTTTGCGCACTCCTGCTGTGTTCTTGCGATCTCGGGGCGGTTCTCCTGCGTTACGGGCGGATAGTTCAGCGCGACTGCGTCTGCTCTTGTCAGCTCATAGTCGTCCCAGAGCTTGCCTGCCAGCTTATCGTATTTTTCGCGCAAGCTTTCAAGCTTCGACTCGTTCTGCGTGTGGACTCTGAATATCAGCTCCTTTTCCGCCATCTTGTCGCGCATCATTGCGTTGATCTCGGCGAGCTTCTTATCAAATTCCTGGTTGCCCTCCTCGACCTCGGCTCTCTTTGAATTGAGTGTGTCGAGCTCGGTCTGCACCTCGGCATATCTCTTTCTGTTTTCTGCCTGTGCTATATTGATATTATCTATCTGCGCGCGATATGCGTCGATCCTTGTGCGCGCCGCCGCCATATCCTCCCCGCAGACTCTTATTCTTTCAAGCGAGACGTCAAGGAGAGCCCTTGCGGTCTCGATGTCCTTCTGTATCTCGCTTGCCTTTATGATATTCGCGGTCTTTTGCTCCTCTAAGGCTTTGAGTGCATCCTCCGCATCGACTTTTCTTGCGTGTCTTGCCTCGCGTGCCGCCGTGAATTCCTCGATGCGCTTGTTCTGCGCCTCCTCCTCCTTCTTCAGCGCCGCAATGTCCTCCTCGTATCTGCCCGCCGCCTCGATCATCTGGCGGTAGTCCTCCTTGAGCTTGTCAAGCAGGGCTTTGTTTGACTCAAACTGTCCCGTGATCTTCTCAAGCGCCTGGAGTTCGGTGTTTTTAAGGACGTTTATAAGATCCTTTCTGTCGGCAAGATCTATGCGGTCGTCGGTGAGGTCTCCTATCTTCGCTTTGAGCTTTTGCGCCTCGTTTGCGATCTTTTCGACCTTTACCTTGAGCTCCTCGGCTTCGGTTGTAAGTCTCTTGATCTCGTCCGCGCGCGAGAGCATTCCTCCGCTCTGCTTGACCGATCCACCCGTGAAGGATCCGCCTGCGTTTATGACCTGTCCGTCAAGCGTTACGACCTTGACGCGATACTGCAGCTTCTTTGCCATGACCGTCGCGTTGTCGATGTTATCGAAAATGAGCGTTCTGCCGAGAAGTGAGCTTATTACGTTGTCAAATTTACCGTCGCACTGGCAAAGCTCGTCCGCGATGGCGATATATCCCGCAAATCCGCGCGCGTCCTTCATCTCCTGTGTCTCGGTCTGCGGTCTCATAGCGGTCAGGGGGAAGAAGGTCGCCTTACCTGCCTCCGCCTTTTTGAGCGCGAACATTGCGTTCTTCGCGGTCTCCTCGTCCTCGACGACGATGTGCTGAAGATTGTGCGCAAGAGCCGTCTCGATAGCAACTACATACTTCGAGTCGACCGAAATGACCTTTGAAAGAGGTCCGTAGATCTTGCCGCAGGGTGCACCGTGGCGGTCGGTTATCTTTCCCTCTGTGTAGGAGTTCATTACGAAGCGTACGCTGTTATTATACCCCTCAAACTGCTCCTCCATCGCCTTTATCGTCTTTATTCTCTGCTCGCAGGATTCAAGACGGAGCTTTTTGTTATTAAGCTCGCCGTACTTCTCGCCGATCTCGGTATTGAGACTTGTGAGCTCGCTATCTATCTTTTCAAGGCTTTTGTCTATTTCCGCAATAGATTCGTCGTATTCGGAGACGGTCTTTTTCTTGAGTGACATTGAGCGCTCAAGACGTGCCGACTCCTCCTCGTAGCTCTCGATATCGCCAAGCACGTCCGCGTTTCTGTCGCTTCCGCTCTCGCGCGCGTTCTCGAGCACAGAGATGCGCACCTTGATATCTACCGCCGCTTCCTCTGCCTCTCTTATATCGGCAAAGATGGTGTCGATGTCCTTATTATACTTATCGATATTGACCTTCTCGTCGAATATCGAGTCCTCGAGCTCTTCGAGCTTGTCCGAATTTGCTTTTTTGCTATCCTCGAGCTCTACGATCCTTGCGCGTTGCGTCTCTTCCTTGATCTTCTCCTCTGCCAACGACCTCTCGCTTGACGAGAGAGACTGCTTTGCGGTCTCGATAAGCTCGTCGGTGTGCTTGATATTTGTATCGTTGACTCTGAATTCGCTGTCAAGTCTGAACGCCTCGCTCGTCTGCTCCTTGATCATATTGAGGAGCTGATTTGCCGCGAGCTTACCCGACTGCGCCGCCTCGTAAAGCTTTGCGTTTCTTGCGTCGAGCGACTGCATTGAGTCCTCTGCGTTCTTTAAGTCAAATTCGGAATGGCGCAGAGCATCCTCCGCGGCGGATATATCCGCGCGGAATTTCTCCGTATCAAAGAGCCATAGGCTTACATCCGCCTTTTTCTTGACCTCCATAAGCTCGATGGCGCGCTTTGCCTTACCCGCTTCCTTTTCAAGCGGTCCGACCTGCGCCGCTACCTCTGTGAATACGTCGTTTATTCTGACCATATTCTCCTCGGTCGCCTTGAGCTTTCTCTCCGCCTCGCTCTTCTTATGTCTGAATTTCGCGATTCCCGACGCGTCCTCAAAGATGTCTCGTCTGTCCTCGCTCTTTCTTGACACCATATCGGCAATTCTACCCTGTCCGATTATCGAATAACCGTCACGTCCGATACCTGTATTCAGGAAAAGCTCATAGATATCCTTAAGTCTTACTGCACGGCGGTTGATATAATATTCACTTTCGCCTGCGCGGAAGTACCGTCTTGTTACAGTTACCTCGTCGTAGGGGCACTCAAGGTGGGAGGGTCCTCTGGTATTATCAAAGGTGACCGATACCTCCGCAAAGCCCATGGGCTTACGGCTGTCGGCTCCTCCGAATATAACGTCCTCCATCTTGGTCGAGCGCAAGGTCTTTGAGGATATCTCACCCAAGACCCAACGCATAGCGTCGGCTATATTCGATTTTCCGCTTCCGTTAGGGCCTACGATGACCGTAACTCCCGTCTCCGAATTGTCGGCATCACTTGCGTCAAACACAAGCTTTGTCTTGTCGGGGAAGGACTTGAAGCCCTGCAATTCTATTGATTTAAGATACAATTTATACCTCCGCTTTAACGTTTCTCAAAAGTCGAAACTAATTGTGGTATTTCTTTTTCTTTGATCTCTATTTTATAAGGCTTGTATCTTTCAACAAGTCTTTTTTTGTTTTTTCCCTTTTGTCCGATCGCCTTTGAAAGCTCTCCGCGCGGCACGTAAAAGACAAGTGTGCCCTCGCCGTCTGTGTCCTTTATGAGTCTGTCGCCGTCCTCGCACATTCTGTCGAAATACGCCTCACCCATAACGAGCTCGCCGAGCGACGGGTGATTTGCACCGCCCATAACACAGCTCTCGTCCCCGAGGTTATCCGACGCGCAAAGTCCTATGCGTATACACTCGACCTCTCTATCCTCAAAGATCTTCAAGACCTCCTTGGAGCGAATGATCGCCTCATCGACCGAGAGCATTGGGTATTCGCCCTTCTCTGCCATATCGGCAAGCTCTGTGCCGAAGAACACGACCGTGGGATATATTCTTGCACCGTCGGCACCCATATCGCATATCTTTTGCGCGGTGTATATCTCGTCGGCTTGTGTCGCTTCGGGAAGTCCTATCATCATCTGACCTATAAGCGAATATCCCGCGTCCTTTATCATCCTGCACGCTCTTTCGGCATCGGCGGCGGTATGTCCGCGCTTTGAGGCGGAGAGCACCTTATCCGACATACTCTGAAGTCCGAGCTCAACGGTCCTTACGGGATAGCGCGACAGGATCTCCATTATCTCTTCGTTTATGTAGTCGGGACGGGTTGACATTCTTATTCCGACGACCTCGGCAAGCCCCTCCCGTCTGGTTTTGACGTAAGACGCGGCGAGCTCGAGAAGATATATCATAAGAGAGCGGTCGATTCCCGTAAAAGAGCCGCCAAAGTATGCTATCTCGACCTCGGCATCTTTGGGGATAGTTGCAAGTGCCGCATCTATCTCGTCCTTTACAGACTCGGGGGAGAAGCACTGCTTTCCCGAGATCGTTCTCTGATTGCAGAACACGCACGTGTTCGGGCATCCGAGATGTGGGATAAAGACGGGAATATTTCTATGTATTCTCTTTTTCATCACTGTTCAACGCTGAAGAGTGCCAGTGCCTCGCGTGCGGCATTCTGCTCCGCCTCGCGCTTTGATCTTCCCTCGCCTCTGCCAATGACGTTGGAATTGAGTCTTGCCTCGACTCTAAAGGTCTTCATGTGGTCGGGTCCGCTCTCGCCTACGACGGCATATTCAAGGAAATCTCCCTCCGCCTGCTGAACGAACTGCTGGAGCAATGTCTTTGGGTCGCCGTTAAAGCTTCCCTTTCTGCGAACCGACTCGATCTCCTTTATGATAAAAGGCAAAAGGAATTTTTCTACGGTCTCCATTCCCTCCTCCTTGGCATCGAGATATATTGCTGCCAAGAGTGCCTCGAAGGCATCTGCCAGGATGGATTTTCTGTGTCTGCCGTTATTTTTCTCCTCACCCACTCCGAGCAAGAGGTAATTTCCAAGTCCGATCTCCTCGGAATAGCCCGAGAGTGCTCTCTCGCAGACTACCTCGGCTCTCATTCTCGTCAGCTCCCCTTCGGGACAGTCGGTGAAGTTTTTATACAGATAGTTGCTTGTGATTATCGACAGGACGCTGTCACCGAGGAATTCAAGCCTCTCGTTGCAGAGCAGGTGGTGATTTCTCGCTCCTGTCTCGTTCGAATAGGACGAGTGGATGAGCGCGCGCTCTATCAGTTCTCTGTTTTTAAATTGATATCCAATCTTTTCTTCAAGCAGTGCTGTGTCTGTCCTGCTCTGTACCATAGGAAAAGATCCTCCTGAGTTTTTGTACGTATTTTTTAAATTTTGATTTATCGGTCTGTTAAGCCTTCCCCAGCGGGGAAGGGGGACCACGAAGTGGTGGATGAGGAGGTCGCTTTTTCAAGGGCTTCACGTCCTCTGATTGCCTTGTTTCGTTGCAAAGGAATCCTTGTGCCACAATACAAAATCCACAAT
>JBGUSX010000138.1:0-15544 GCA_045132775.1 Eubacteriales bacterium | reverse complement strand
GAGAAAGTCTCGACACGCTGGCAGAGGTCGAAAAAGGTAGGTAGATTTTTCGTTTTTGCATTCGTCGGCGTACGAGGGTACGCCAGAGTGCAAAAACGGAAAAAGCAAGAAAGTACAAGGCATTCTCGATGAATGCCTTGTGCTTATTTCTCGTACGTCTGTTTTTGATGCTTGTTTCTTTGCCTATCACCCCTTGCGGTCTAACAGCTTTTTCGACAGTCTGAAAATTGCCGCGACAGAGCTCTGTCTCGGCAATTTTTACTGACCGCTTTCTGCTTCGGTCTCGTTCTCGACTCTCACGGGCTTGACCTGATCAAGTCTGTACAGCGTCTTCATCTCGTTGAAAAGATTATTCAAAAACTTCTCGTCCACTGTCTGCTTTCTTCTCTTTGCCTTCACGACCTCCTCGATAAGCTGACCTGCGGCATCGCGAAGAGACGCAGAGCCCGAGAATACGGGTGTCACAAAGGTGTTGTCAACGTTGTCTATAAGCAGCTGTGCCGCTTTTATCTTTACGTCGTAGTGAAGCTCGTTATCGGTGCCGCACTTTGAGATATAGTCCTTATATTCGTCGCTGTTCTGAGCCTTGAGGGTGACGGGTACGTATCCCTCGGTCTGCGAATAGGCGATCTGAACCTCGTTAGTCAAAAGATACTGCACGAAGAACCAGGATGCGAGTACCTCTTGCGTATTCTCCTTATTGAAGATACAAACGCTCGGTCCCTGGGATATCATCTGAGGCTTTTCGGTATCGAACTGAGGAATAGTCATTACCACGGTTTCAAAATCCACGATCTGATCCTTGTGGATATCTACCAGGGGTGCATCGGTTCCGATCCAGGTAGCTCCCGCGGTGGAATCTATTGCAAAAATACACTGACCCGCATTGAAATAGTTTCCGGGATAGCTCGAGATCTTAAAGGTCGAGAAGGCTCTGCTCTCCGCGTGCTCTGCAACCTCGTACAGAAGCTCCTTTGTCGTGTCATTGAAAAGAAGTATCTCGGCTTCATCCGTGGAGTATCCCGCGTCCTTTTGCTTGAGCATGCTGATCATCATATTGTCGGTGGACTTGTAGATAAAGGGGATCATTGTTTTCTGTCCGTTTACCTTGAAGGTTCCGTCGGCATTCTTTGCCATTGCCGCTTCGCTGACCTCCCAGATAAAATCCCAGGTAAGTGTTTCGGGGAGCGTGTATCCGAGAGCCTCAACGTATGTCTTATTGACGTAGCAAGCCTCGGTAGATCTCATAAACGGCATTGCGTACTGTGCGCCGCCGATCTTTCCCTCATCGAGAAACTTCGTGATCATCTCGTCCGCCTTGACCGAATCGAACTTCAGTGCGCTTCCGCCAAAGCCGTAACGGCTGTCACGCATAAGATCGTCAAGCCCGACTACCACGTTCTGTCCCGACATATAGGTCGCTATATGGTCAGGGTAGCTTATGCAGACGTTCGGGGTGGTGTTGGTAGAGATATTGGTAATAACGTCCTGGTAGATCAGTCCGTAGTCGGAGTACGGCTTGAAATTCACCTTGATATTGGGATAGAGCTTTTCAAAATCGGCAATAGCCTTTTTATAGATCTCTACCTGTGTTGCATTGCTGTCGTTCTTCGCCCAGAAGGATATTTCGATCTGCTCGGTCTCGTCGAACTCTGCATCTATATTGAATTGATCAATGGGCTTTTTCCCACCGTGACATCCTGCCATAGCGGTCAGGCAAAATGCAATGCACAACAGTATTGAAAATAAACGAATAAATGATTTCATCCTTTAAGACCTCCTCTTGAAACTCCTGCCATGATCTTATTTCTGAAGATCAGGAAGAGCACTATAAGCGGCAATGATACCGCAACTACCGCCGCCATCATTCCCGGGATATTCTGCCGTCCGAAGCCGCTCTCCCTTATCGCCTGTATTCCGTTTGATACAAGGAAATATTCGGGATCGTCGGTTGCGAGCCTCGGCCAGACGTAAGAGTTCCAGCACTCGATGACCTTGAGTATTACGACCGTGATGACCGTCGGCTTGCACATAGGCACGACGACCTTTAAAAGAAACTTCATATCGCTCGTTCCGTCCACCTTTGCGGCAAGATAGAGCTCGTCGGGTATCTGCGAGAAATTCTCCTTGAGCAGATAAATGTAGAACACCGACGCAACGCTCGGCAGTATCAGTCCCGTAAAGGTATTGCGGAGATCGAGATTCGTTACGGTCACGTAGTTTGTGATGACCACAAGCTCCGACGGGATCATCATAAGCGAGAGCAGGAGCGTGAAGGCGAAATTCTTGCCCTTGAAATCAAGTCTTGCAAAGGCAAATGCAGCAAGAACCGACACGACAAGCATCAGCGCGGTGGTTATCAGCGTGAAGATAAGCGTATTCAAAAAGTAATCTCCGAGCGGAACGAGGGTGAACGCTTCTCTGAAATTCTCAAGCGTGGGAGCCAGGGTATAGAGCTTCGGGGTGACCTCCGCATTATACGCTCCCTGCCCCTTCAGCGAGGTGAGCACCATATAGTAGAACGGGAAAAGCACCATTATAGCCCAGAAGGTGAGCATAATATACACGAACACCTTTCCGACCGTGCCGAAAATACGCGCACGCTTCTCCGCTCTTTTATAGTCTGCTTTATTCATCAATCTTTCATTCATCAAAAAGCACCTCCTATCAGTAATGAACGTGCTTCTTGCTGACTATCAGATTTATACATGTGATAGCCAGAACAATGAAGAAGAGTATGACCGCCGCCGCAGATGCGTAGGACGGATATCCTCCGCTCGCACCGTAGAGCATATCGTAGACGTAGCCTACGATAGTATTCATTCCCGCGACGTTAAGATTCGTGCCGAAAAGCGCGACCGAATCACTGTAAGCCTTGAACGCGCCGATAAATCCCGTGATCACAAGATAGGATATCATGGGAGATATCATCGGGAGAGTTATCTTCCAGAACATTCTTCTCTTGCTCGTTCCGTCAACGCGCGCCGCGTCGTAGTAGCTCTGATTGACCGATGCGAGCGAGCCTGTGAGAATGAGTATCTTAAAAGGAAGCACGACCCATATCGTGTAGAAGCAAAGCACGAACATCTTTGCCCAATAGGGTCCTTCGATAAAGTCTACAGTCTGTCCGCCAAAGAAATTGATGAGCAGATTCACCATTCCGTCCGTGTATTCGGTTGGCTTGAAGAGTATCATAAATACAAGTCCTACCGCGAGGGTGTTGGTTACGTAAGGCAGAAAATACACTGTCTGGAAGAGCTTACGGAGCCACTTTATCGACGAAAGCCCGAGCGAGATAACGAGAGCTATTCCCGTGGAGAGCGGAACCGTTATTGCTACGAGTATAAGCGTATTTTTCAGTGCCTGCAGAAAATACGGGTCCTTGAGAACGTACTCGAAATTCTCAAAGCCTATTCCCGTATATGATTGAGTTACAAAATTGAAGTTTTCCTCAAACGCGTAGATAAACACGTCGATGAGGGGGTATATCATAAAGACGCCCAAAAACAGAAATGCGGGGAGCAGATATAACCAGCCCTTAAGACCTTTTTTCTCCATAAGCTAACTCCTTTCAAAAACTGTTGCTCAAACCTGTTACACACCGCGCGGCAGATCGGTCTTGAGCTGACCCAGGTGCGAGGTGATATTTGTCCTCACTGCCTTGAATCGTCCGTCAAAATCAAAAACCGATATCGATGCGTTGCTCACCCACGGCACGTGACCCATATCCGAGGGGTCGAGTCCTTCGGCAAGCGTGCATATCACTCTTATAGGCGTTGCGTGAGTGACTAACACGACACAGCCCCCTTGGTGTCTTTGCGCGATCATGGTTACCTCACGGATTATCCTGCTTGCAAAGTCCGTGACCCTCTCGCCGCCGACACACTCGGCTCTGCCTATATCGTTCTTCCATATCCCGTATTCGACGGGGTATTTTTCATCTATTTCGACAAACGGCATCATCTCCCAGACTCCTCCGTTTATCTCGCGCAAGCCCTCGCTCTTGCAGGGCTCAAGTCCAAGAGCCGCGGCTACGGGAAGTGACGTCTCGTACGCTCTTTCAAGGTCGCTCGAATACACCGCGTCGATATTCCCGACACCCATATCCCATATCCTCTCGGTGCGCTCTTCTCCGCATGCCGAGCAGGGCTGCCAGACCTTGAAAAACTCGCCGCAAAGTCTTGCCTGCTCGCGTCCCGTATCGGTGAGAGAAATATCGGTCTGTCCCGTAAAAAATTTCAGCTTGTTCGACACGCTGTAGCCGTGACGTATCATTATGATCTTCGTGTTCATGCTCCGTCCTCATAGACAAATGTATATACTTATTCTATTATACCACATCTTTCCTTTTTCTGTCAAGTTTACGCGGGCAAAAATCTGACAAAAATACCGACAAAAACTGAAATTTAACTGTTGACGAAAGGCTTGCGGTATGATATAATTATAATGTATATGTATTTTTTCGTGTACATACGGAGGTACCCTATGGCAAACAATGAATCCAAAGCAGGAAGTGCGGAGCTTGAGGAGCTTATTGCAAGTCTCCCTCCCGTCCGCATTGCCTCTGACATAAAAAAAGAGATCAAGGAAAATATCAGCGCGATAAGGCAGAGAGACCCTGCCGCGAAGAGCGACCTTGAGGTCCTCCTTCTCTACTCGGGACTTCACGCAATCTTAGCCTACCGAGTCTCGCACAAGCTCTATCTCGGCGGACACACATTCTCGGCTCGTGCTATCAGCCAGGCGGCGAAATTTTTGACGGGAATCGAGATACACCCCGGTGCTACCATCGGCAAGGGGCTCGTCATCGACCACGGAATGGGAGTCGTCATCGGCGAGACCACCGAGATAGGCGACAACTGCACGATATACCAGGGCGTCACGCTCGGAGGTACGGGTAAGGACGTTGGAAAGCGTCACCCCACGCTTGGCGACAACGTGCTCGTAGGTGCGGGTGCAAAGGTGCTTGGACCTATCGTTATAGACAGCAATTCAAAGATCGCCGCAAACGCGGTGGTATTAAAGGATATTCCCGAGAACAGCACTGCGGTGGGGATCCCCGCACGCATCGCGCGTCAGGGAGGACGGAGAGTCGACGACCTTGACCAGATCCACATTCCCGACCCCGTGGCACTCGAGATATCCAAGCTTGAGGCTAGGATCAACGAGCTTTCAAACGAAATTGAACAACTTAAATCAAACAAGAAAAGATGATCACCGAAAAGGAGAGGTTGTACTATGAATTACATTCTCTACAATCCCAAATCTAACAGCGAGAACAACGACCTTAATATCATTCCCGGCAAGGAGGAGCTTGAGCGCAGAGGTGCCAAGCAGATAAGTCTCCTTGACGTTGACGTTAAAGAATTTTGTTCAACTCTCACGGAAAATGACAGAGTCCTTGTCTGCGGAGGTGACGGAACGCTCCATCATTTTGCAAACAATACCCGAGGCATAAATTTTCCCTGCCCCGTGTCTGTCGTTCGCTCCGGTACGGGCAACGATTTTCTCAACGACATAGGTCAGACCAAGCCCGAGGAGCTCTTTGACATCCGCGAATATCTGAGCACTCTGCCCGAGGTAGAGGTCGACGGAGAGACGCGCCTGTTTATAAACGGCGTCGGTATGGGAATCGACGGTGCGGTATGTGACGGAGTCGAGCAGTACAAGAAAAAGACGGGTAAAAAGGCAAATTACACTGCGATCGCCCTCAAGCTCCTCGCTTACAAGTACAAGCGTCCGTCCGCGACGGTCGTCGTTGACGGTGTCGAGCACCGCTTCACTGACGTGTGGATGGCATCCGCTATGCACGGCAGATTTTTCGGCGGCGGTATGATGATCTCTCCTACGCAGGACAGAAGATCGGGCAAGCTCAGTCTTATGGTCATGCACGGAGGCTCAAGACCCAAGATACTTACTATCTTCCCCACTGTTTTCAAGGGAAAACATATAAAGCACACCGAGATCGTTGAGATCTTTGAGTGCGACGAGGTCACCGTAACCTACGACATCCCGATCGCTTTCCAGGCAGACGGAGAGACAAGATCGGATATGCTGACCTATACCGCTCGCTCTGCCCGTCTTGTTGCGGAAAAGCTCGCAAACAAGGAAAAGGCATCCGACGAGACCCCCACCCCCGCAGAAGTCTGAAGCTTATTTCATAATATATCAATCTTTTTCAGGAAAAAACATGGAAGAAATAAATGAAACCGCCGCCTCGGCAAAGATCTCGAGCGAGGACGTGCTCTTTATCGCCCTTGAGCTCGGCGAGCATATCCTCCGAAGCGGAGGCGAGATAAGCCGCGCGGAAGACACTATAACCAGAATTTGCAGAGCCTACGGCGCGACTCACGTTGACGTCACGGCGATCCTCTCTATGATCGTACTGACCGTTGATTTCAACGATTCAAGAAGCACCTGCACGCGCCGTATTACTAGCTCGATATCCCCTAATCTGAACCGACTTTCCAGACTCAACGACCTCTCGCGCACGATCTGCGCAGAGCTTCCGACAAAGAAAGAGGTCATTGCAAAAATGCATGAGATCGGTAGCACGAGCATCATAAGAATGCCGATCTTTATACTTGGAAATATGCTTGCCGCATTCGGATTTGCTATATTTTTCAGCGATTTCAGTCAAGGGTTTTCCGCACAGGTCATCCTTGCGGTCCTTGCCGATGCCATACTGGCAGGCATGCTTGCTATCCCGCTTTGCATCGTCGCAAACCGCATGGATAAGTTGAATATCAGCTCCATAGTTTCAAAATTCGCGGTCTGCTTTCTCGGCGGAATAGCCGCCTTGCTTCTTGGCAAGGTCATTCCCTTCTGTCACTCCGACATCATTATGATAGGCAACATAATGAATTTCATCCCCGGAGTTGCCATGACCAACTCATTCCGCGACCTTTTCGGCGGTGAGATAATGTCAGGACTCTTCAGACTCTGCTCGGTCATAATCGACGCTATCGTCATAGCCGCGGGCTATGCCGTTGCGATCCTTCTTCTCGGAGGTGCGATATGACCGATCAAATGATAAGAATAGCTATTGTAGTTGCGTCGGGTGTGATAGGCTCGGTAGGATTTGCACTGATCTTCGGCGTTGCAAAAAAGCACTTTGTATTTGCCATTCTCTCGTCGTTTCTCTCCTCCCTCGCCTTTGAGCTTGTATTCGCTCTCGGAGGAGGAATGTTTGTCTCTGCTGCTGTTGGCGCAGGACTAGCCGCGGCGTATTCGGACATTATGGCGCACAAGATAAAGGCTCCCGCAACCGTTATGATAATTATCGGAATCATTCCCCTCGTCCCGGGAGCGCGACTCTACTACACTATGCTCGGCATAGTCAGGGACGACATGCAGATGTTCTCGCAAAACGGCGAGTCCGCTCTGCTTATAGCGGCTGGAATCGCGGTTGGGATCATCGTTGTTACCGCAATTTCAAAGCCTATAAACGCAAAGCTCAGTGAACTCAGTCAAAAAAACAAAAAGATAAAGGAAAAATCAAAATGACCACATTAAAAGGAAATGCCATTGTAGGACAGTCCGGCGGACCCACCGCCGCTATCAACGCAGCGCTCGCAGGCGTTATCAAGGGGGCTATGCAATCCGAGTACATCGATAAGGTGTACGGTATGAAGAACGGAATTGACGGCTTGCTCGCCGATACCGTTATCTGCCTCAATTCCTACTTTGAGGACGAAAAAAGCTACGAAACACTCAAGCGCACTCCCGCGGCAGCTCTCGGCTCATGCAGAAAAAAGCTCCCCCTGGAGAGCGATCCCAAATACAAGCAGACCTTTGAAAAGATAATCGAGCAGTTCAAAAAATACGATATAAGATACTTCTTCTACATCGGCGGAAACGACTCGATGGACACGGTCGCAAAGCTCTCGAAGTACACAAGCGAGTGCGGATATGAGGTAAGAGTTATCGGCGTGCCCAAAACCATCGACAACGACCTTCTAGGCACCGACCATACCCCCGGCTTCGGCTCTGCGGCAAAATATATCTCTGTAGTTATGCAGGAGATACTGCGCGACACCGCCGTTTATACCGTAAAGGCGGTTACCATCGTTGAGATCATGGGTCGCGACGCAGGCTGGCTCACGGCATCGAGCGAGGTCGGCAGAATTCTCGGTCTCCCCTCCCCCGATCTTGTATATCTCCCCGAGAGAGCATTCGATATGGACGAATTCTTCGCAGATCTCAAGAGAATTCTTGAGGAAAAGCCAAACGTCGTCGTTGCGGTGTCAGAGGGACTTCAGTTTGCCGACGGACGTTTTGTCGGTGAGAGCACGCAGGGCGGCGCGGTAGACGCGTTCGGTCATAAGTATCTCGCAGGCACGGGCAAGGCTCTTGAGCTTGCCGTAAAAGAAAAGCTTGGCTGTAAGGTTCGCTCGGTAGAGCTCAACATTCCCCAGCGCTGTGCTTCGCATATCGCTTCTCTTTGCGATATCGAGGAATCCTTCGGTGTGGGTAAAGCCGCAGTTTCCGCCGCCGAGCAGGGTGTCAGCCGTGAGATGATGGTAATTCTCCGCAACGACGATGCGGGCGAGCCCTATTCATCGGTCTACGGTCACATGGACATCGACCTTATCGCAAACCGCACGAAATTCGTGCCCAAGCACTTTATAAACGAACGCGGTAACCACGTAACAGACGAGTGCCTGCGCTACATTCTCCCTCTTATCGAGGGCGAATGCTACCCCGAATATAAAAACGGGCTCCCCGTGTTTTTCTCATTCTGAGGAGCTGGACAAATTACAAACTGAAGGCAAAATAAAATGAAAATTGGATTTATTTCTCTCGGCTGTCCGAAGAATCAGCTCGACACCGAGGTAATGCTCCACGAAATAGCATCAAAGGGGCATGAGATCACACCCGAGGAGACAGAGGCGGATATCGTTATCATCAACACCTGCGCCTTTATCGAATCGGCAAAAAAAGAAGCCATCGATAACATTCTCGATATCGCTTGGCTCAAAAAGCACCATAGTCTGAAAGGCATTATCGTAACGGGATGTATGGCGGAGCGATACGGTCGCGAGATACTTGAGGAATTCCCCGAGGTCGATGCGGTCCTCGGTGTCGGAAGCATACACAACATCTGCGAGGCGGTCGATCACGTCATTGCAAATATCGGCAAAAAGCGCAGAAAGAACGACCCCGATTGCAGATACTACTCGCACGAGGACAAAAACACCGTCAAGCTCGGCGGCGACAGAATCCTCACGACCCCCGAATACGCCGCTTATCTTAAGATAAGCGAGGGATGCGACAACCGCTGTACCTACTGTGCGATCCCCGATATCAGAGGAAAATTCCGCTCTCGCCCGATGGACGAGCTCGTAGCTGAGGCTCGCGACCTCGATGCACTCGGAATAAAGGAGCTCACGATAATCGCGCAGGATACGACAAGATACGGCATCGACCTTTACGGCGAGTACTGTCTTGACAAGCTTTTGCATAGAATTACAGAGGAGACGAGCATCCCGTGGATCCGCGTTCTCTACTGCTACCCCGACAAGATCACCGACAGACTCATTGAGGAGATGAAGAACAACCCGAGGATCCTCCACTACATCGATCTCCCGCTCCAACACATAAGCGACAAGGTACTGAGAAGAATGAACCGCCATGGCAAGAGTAACGAGATCCGCGAGGTCCTCTCAAAGCTTCGCCGCGAGATACCCGATATCACCATCCGTACCACCTTTATCGTAGGATTTCCCGGAGAGACAGAGGAGGATTTCGAGGAGCTCTGTGAGTTTGTCAAGGAGCAGAAGTTTGCGCGTGCAGGCGTATTTGCCTATTCGCGTGAGGAAGGAACTCCCGCCTACGACTTTGAGGATCAGATAGACGAGCAGGTAAAGCAGGACAGAATGGATATTCTGATGCGCACACAGCTCAATATCAGCGACGAATATAATAACGCGAAAAAGGGCTCTGTCGTAGACGTTCTCTGCGAGGACTACGACCCCGTCAGCGAATACCACTTTGGCAGAAGCGAGGCAGATGCCCCCGAGATCGACGGAAAGGTATTCTTCAAGTCGGATGAGAGGATCGCCCCCGGATGCTTTGTCAAGGTCAAGGTGCGCAGTGTCACAGATTACGATCTCTGCGGCTTTGCAATGAAGGAACGCTAACGCGAGACAATCGAAAGGAATAAGAATTATGAGTAAAATGAATCTCTCAAATAAGCTGACGGTCCTCCGTCTTATCATGGTTCCGATCTTTATGATCGTAATGCTCCTGCCCGTTTTCGTTGATTTCCATAACGAAACGGTAAACACGGTGCTAAATATCGCAGGCGTTCTGCTCTTCATCATTGCGTCACTCACCGATATGCTCGACGGCAAGATCGCGAGAAAGAACAATCTCGTAACCGATTTCGGTAAATTTATGGATCCCCTGGCGGACAAATTTATGGTTATAGGCGCAATGCTCTGTATCTTCTACTCCAATTCGGTAGCGGGACACAAGGCAGTCGCAACGCTCTATTTTATCACACTCATCGTAGTCATTTTCCGCGAGCTTGCGGTGACATCGATAAGACTCGTTGCAAATTCATCGAGCGGTGTCGTTATCGCGGCTAACTGGATGGGCAAGGTGAAAACAGTGACGCAGATAATCGCGGTCTGCTCGGCAATAATCGAGCCTATGCTCTGGAGTCTTTTAGGTGTCGGCGGATTCGTCGAGACCTTCCCTCCTATCACGTTCGTGACGACGGTCGTAACGATATATCTCACGATCCATTCGGGACTCAACTACATAATCGGCGCGTGGAAATACCTCGACCCCGAGAAATAATGATATGAAAAACGGAGAGACAAAACGTCTCTCCGTTTTTTGTGTTCAAATTTTGATTTGGCGAACGGTTACGAATAGCCTTCTCCAGCGGAGAAGGGGGACCGCGCTAGCGGTGGATGAGGAGGGCATTTTATCAAGGACTTCACGTCTTTTGAGGACATTGTTTCGTTGCAAAAGAATCTTTATGCCACAAGACAAAATCCATAAAAATCCCGTGGCGAACGTCTTAAAAGCGACCTCCTCATCCACCGCTGGCGCGGTCCCCCTTCCCCGCTGGGGAAGGCTTAACACACCGCTAAATTGCAATTTATCCCTTTCTCTTAAAAAGAGACACTATCCCATACACCACCATATCGACTGCGGCGACGGTCGCGCCGATCGGGGTATCGATAAATATAGACAAAACGACTCCAAACGCCGCACAAACGGCACCGATAAGCGCGGAAAAGATGAGAACTCTTGAAAAAGACTTGCATATTCTCATTGCGGTCAATGCGGGAAAGATAGCAAGCGCGGAAATAAGCAGAGCGCCCGCGAGCTTCATTCCGACGACTATCACAACGGCGGTCACTATCGCTATCGCGGTTTCATATATGCCGACCCGAGTTCCCGTAGCGTCGGCTACTCTGTCGTCGTAGGTCACGAACAAAAGCCTGTGTCTGAAAACCATCACGAGTACGACAAGCAAAAGAGTCATCACCGCGACCAAAATAAGCTCCCACGACTCTATCGCAAGTATTGCCGCAGACCCGAAAAGAGCCGAGCAAACGTCACCGCCCAGATTTGCCGCGCCGCCACGTAGCGACATTACCGTATATCCTATCGCTAGTGCGCCAACCGACACCATTGCAATAGCGGCATCGCCCATTATCCTTCTTTCGCGTCCGCCCTTGAGTATCAGGACCGCCGCGATAATTGTCAGTGGCAGAGTGATCCCAAGATCAAAAACCCCGAAAGCCGCCGCTATCGCCGCCGCACCGAAAGCCGCGTGCGAGAGTCCGTCGGACAGCGAGCTATACTTCTTTAAGACAAGGAAAACTCCGACCAGAGCCGCGCATATCGCAATAAGCACCGCCACGGCAAGCGCACGTGTGACAAACGAGTATCTCAAGAGCTCGGCGACCTTTTCAAGCCGCTCCGTCAAGGATGAAAGAATGTCTGCAGAGAAAATGTACATCACACGTCACCTCCTCTGTACCTGAAGCCGCCCTCACCGTAAGGAAGATCGTCACCGTCGGTCTTTTCGGGCTTAAGAAGATATCTTTTCGCCTCGTCAAGAGCCAAAAATTCCTCAACCGTACCGAAAAAGAACCCGTTTGAATTTAAGCGTAAAATGTGCGTTGAGTATTTCAACGCACTCTCGACGTCGTGCGTGACACTGATGATACTCATTCCCTGCTTCTTGTTGAGCGACTCAACGAGCGAATAAATATCCGCAGTAGTCTTTGCGTCAATGCCTGTTACCGCCTCATCAAGAACAAGAAGCTTCTCCGCGGAGCACAGCGCACGGGCAAGCATGACCCTCTGTCTCTGTCCGCCCGAGAGCGCGCCGCATTTACGCGAGGCAAGTGAGGTTATTCCGACTTTTTCCATATTTACAAAGGCAATTTCCCTTGCTTTTTTCGTCAAAAACGGACCGCTTGAGCTTCTTCCGAGACATCCCGTGAGCACGATCTCGAAAACGCTTGCAGGAAAGCTTGCATCCCCCTCCTGCCTCTGCGGAAGAACACCGATCTCGTCCTTTTTCATACCGTGAAGCTTGACCTCACCGCTCTTCGCACGCTTGAGACCCAGGATCGCGTCAAGAAGCGTTGATTTTCCGCTTCCGTTTTCACCAATGATACTGACGTACGCGCCGCGCGGAATTTCGAAGGTCAAATTTTTTATGACCTCCTTGCCCTCGTAGGCAAGCGTCAGATCCTTTATACTGATAAGCGTTTCCACTTTTGAGCCTGCCGCGCCGCTTTTCGCGTACGCCTCAAAAGTGCCCCTTTCCCCTCGGCGAACGCGATAATGCCCCCACGCACTGTGCGGGGGCAATTTTTGTCTTTTATTATCGCTTTTTTTCGTCTTGAATGAGAGGAATGACATATTTATCTCTGCTCTGCCTTTGTTATATCTTTATTGAATTATACACCAAAAGCGCGTCCGTGTCAAGTTTTTTCGATAGAAATATGAGCCTTGACCTCGCCGTCTCCTGCCGCGAAAAAGATCTTATAATGTCCGTTTCTGTTGCATCCAAGCCTTTCTGTGTCGAAGATCTTTCCATTTGCAGAATAAGTGCATATGTATCCTTTGTAGCATACTTCAAGGGCAGACCCCGAGCAATTTATCTTGGTATGCTCCTCACCGTCAAAGAAAAATGCGGGAAGCATCAGAGCAACGATACCGTCGCCGCGCACCGAAACAAGTGCGCCGTTTTTGTCAAGCTCAAGTGAAAAATCAAGCTTTTTACCGTCTATCTCGCACTCGAATGTTGCGGGGGTTCTTTCCTCATCCGAAAACGTGGAGCAGGTCCTGTATTCGCCCTCTGTCTTAAAAACAGGCTCATCGCCGACAAAAATACCGGGCGCAATCGAGAAATCGATCGCGTTTTCCGTGTCGATCTTAAAATTCGGCGAGGCAGAGCCCGGGCATGAGAGACATATCTCACTCGGCGCGCCCCTCTTGTGCAAGCGTCCGAGACCGCTCGCGTCGTAATGCATGTCCGCATTCGTGTCAAGCTCGGCAAAATAATCTCCTGCACGGAGGAATGTCTTGTGAAAATCCTCGGACAGACTGAACACGTCGGTGCTTCGGATCGGCTCGTCGGCGGCATCTATCTCCTCATCGCAGAAAAGCCTTGCCCAGTTAAGAAACGATGCCACGGTTATCATATACTTATTAAAATACGCATAATCCTCGCATCCGTACTGTGTTTCAAGCGGAAAACGGTTTTTTACGTGGTGAATAGGCTCCGCCTCAAGTCCGCGGCAGATAGATGCCAAGGCATCGAGAGCTCCCCTTTTGAATTTTCTCGCAAGAGAGATATTTCCCTCTTTCTTGTATCTCGCCGCCTCGTACTCGAATATCGCGGCAAGATGCGCCTCGTTGTGATAAAACTGGTTCGACCTGCCGCCGAAAGCGATCTCTCCCGTAGAGGATTGCATCCTCAAAGAGAGCGATCCCGCATTCTTTAGGCAATTATCGATAAGCTCCCTGTATTTTCCATCGTAGCCGTAAAACAAGAGTATCGAGAAAAGAGTTCTCGGCACGTTGTCGTAGACCATCGGAGGATGTACTGCGGCATCGCGGTACATCAGATTCTCGTCAAGATGAACCACTTGCGTTGCAAGCTGCATATCGATAAAGTCCATGTCAAGCGGACAAAGTCCCCTCTTCATACGCAAAAACTCGCTCGTCGCCGAGAAAAGCACCCAGCTGTACGCAAGCTGATCGGGACTTTTGGCGACCTCGTTGTAGATTATCGGCTTTTTCAATCCCTCGCGCCATTTTTCGATCAGTTCCCGACTCACCGCACCGCGTTTCTCGAGCAGATCAATGCAGGCGATCATCTCCTGAATCGAAAAATCGTTAGCTGCACGGTCGGTCGACACGTGATCACAGCAAAAGCTCATCATTTCGATAAAGCGAGATTCAAGCTCTTTCCGCCTCCCGTGTGCTATCTGCGTGCCTATGTTTGCGACAAGCCGCGCAAAGCCGTGCTCTGTCAAACCGCCTCTCTTTACCTCGGCAAAATATTCGTCTATCTGCTCTGTGCTGTACGCGCCGAGAGCGCGCTCCATCACGTCCAAATATCTGTTTTTCATCAGTTTAAATATTCCTTTATAAATCTGTCAAGCGTTTCTGCCTCACGCGGCAAGGAATCGATTTTGTCGTCGGGCATAAATTCAAGCATGTAGTTAAGCTCGATCTGCCCGAGTATCTCCATATATGACTTCCATTTCTCCGTGTTTTGCCTAAGCGGATATTTTTCGGGCTTATTCCCTACCCAATTGAACACGTGAACACCGACTATATGCGGCAAAAGCGCCTTCGCCGCCTCAAGATCATATTCAAATCCGTGATGCTGATTTGGCTGCCAAAGGGTCTTGAAATTTTCGCGCCCAACGTCCCGAAGAAATTTCAGCGTGTATTCGTACCGCTCGGTCAGAGTATCACTGTGACACTCGGTGGCAATTATTTTATCCCCCGCCATGTCAGAGATCCGCCTTGCGTCCTCGACTATGCGCCAATAGTCGCTCTCGGAGAGCGTGTCGGGATGAATACCCTGACCCGCCCAGACTCTGATTATAGGAGCACCGAGGATTTTTGCCGACTCAAGCACACCCGAAAAAAGCTCGGGGTCCGAATATCCGATCCTATAGTACGAGCCGTAATGCGCAATTGAAAGACCGTATTTCGCGCTTATCATTGCGGCATACATAGCCGCCTCCCTGTCACCGTGAGGAACGTGAACGTCGCCGCCCCACTCGATAGCCTCGAGCCCGGTATTTCTTGCCGCACGCGCGACCTCCTCAACGCTGTGTTGACGAAAGGAAATTGAAACAAGTCCTTTTTTATTGGGCATAAGTCGCCCTCCCTCTTTATTTGTTATTAATGATTTCAAATTTTGATTTATCGAATAGCCTTCTCCAGCGGAGAAGGGGGACCACGAAGTGGTGGATGAGGAGGTCGCCATTAGGGTGTATTTCACGGGAGTTGTGTGGATTTTGCCTTGTAGCACAAGGATTCTTCC
>JBGUSX010000137.1:0-3561 GCA_045132775.1 Eubacteriales bacterium | reverse complement strand
CCATTCGCCATAACCTGCTTTGCCGCGATCTCAGCATCCGCAGCTCTCTGTGTAAGCATCTGATACGGTTACTTACTCTTCCTCATCGGTTTTATGATAATACATTATAGCACCGTAAATAAATATTGTCAATAGCTTTTGTGAAAAAACTTTAATTTGTTAAAGTGCGGCAAATTGCAATTTGTCGAATAGCCTTCTCCAGCGGAGAAGGGGGACCACGAAGTGGTGGATGAGGAGGTCGCCATCGGGGTGTGCTACACGGGAATATTGTGGATTTTGTATTGTGACACAAGGATTCCTTTGCAACGAAACAAGGTAATCAAAGGACGTGAAACCCTTGAAAAAGCGACCTCCTCATCCACCGCTTACGCGGTCCCCCGAAAGGCGCGTTTTGCTTGCAAAAGGTGCTACGAGGGCTTGCCCGAGTTGTTCCCCGCTGGGGAAGGCTTAACAGACCGCCAAATCAAAATTTGACATCTCGCAAACCTTGGAAAAATTGCGGGATGCTATGCCTCCCGCAATTTTAAAAACCAATTAGTACTGTCTGCCCCAAACGACCATGTGCTTCGCAGGCTTTCCGCAGCAAACACACTTGTCGGAGAGATGATCCTCAACGAAGGGGATGCAACGGGACTTAACGCCGCCCGTGGTATCCTTGAGCTTATCCTCACACTCAACGTCGCCGCACCACATAGCCTTGATAAATCCGGGCTTGTTCTCTGCGATGTCAAGGAACTCCTCGTAGGTGGTCGCCTCGTGGGTCTTCTCTGCGAGATTGACCTTCGCGCGATTGACGAGCTCGTCGTGTACAAACTGAAGCATCTTCTCAACCTCAGCCTCAAGATTATCCATAGAAACAAAGTTCTTCTCTCTCGAAACACGGGAAACGAGCACGCAGTTGCCGCTCTCGATATCGCGAGGACCTACCTCAAGACGAACCGGAACGCCCTTCATCTCGTACTGACTGTACTTCCAACCTGTAGACTGATCAGAGTCGTCAAGCTTCACGCGGATGCCCTTTGCCGCAAGGCGAGCCTTGAGCTCGTTCGCCTTTTCAAGTACACCCTCCTTATGCTGTGCAACAGGAATGATAACGACCTGAATAGGCGCGATTCTGGGAGGCAGGATAAGACCGTTGTCGTCTCCGTGCGCCATGATAATAGCACCTATCATACGTGTCGAAACTCCCCAGGAGGTCTGGTGAGGATGATATATCTTGTTGTCTCTGCCGGTAAATGTGATGTCAAAAGCCTTTGCAAAGCCCTGACCGAAGTAGTGAGTCGTACCGCCCTGGAGAGCTACGCCGTTGTGCATCATAGGCTCGATGGTATAGGTCTCGACTGCTCCGGCAAACTTCTCCTTCTCTGTCTTCTGACCCGTGATAGCGGGGATAGCGAGGCAGTTGAGATAGAACTCCTCATAGACCTTGAGCATCTGAAGAGTCTCTTGTCTTGCCTCTTCCTCTGTCTCGTGCATGGTGTGACCCTCTTGCCAGAGGAACTCACTCGTGCGGAGGAAGGGACGTGTAGTCTTTTCCCAGCGAACGACGTTTACCCACTGATTGTAAAGCTTGGGAAGATCGCGATAGGACTGAATTATATCCTTGAAGTGATCGCAGAAGAGCGTCTCTGACGTAGGACGAACGATAAGTCTCTCAGAGAGATGATTCTGTCCACCGATAGTTACGATAGCGCACTCGGGAGCAAATCCTTCGACGTGATCCTTCTCCTTCTGAAGAAGGCTCTCGGGAATGAACATAGGCATATATACGTTCTCATGTCCAAGCTCCTTGAAGCGAGCGTCAAGCTCCTTCTGGATATTTTCCCAGATAGCGTAGCCGTAGGGGCGGATGATCATGCATCCCTTAACGCCCGAATAGTCGACGAGCTCTGCCTTTTTAACAACGTCCGTGTACCACTGCGCAAAATCAACGTCCATAGACGTTATCTGCTCAACCTTTTTCTCATTAGCCATTTTAAATACCTCTGTCTTATAGAAACCGACCCTTTCGGTCTTGATTATACTTTAACTTATTTATTATAAATCAATTTCCCTCATTTGTCAATAGTTCTTGAAGCAAAAGAGAAAAATTAAAAAAACGACATTATTCGCTCTAAAATTTTATCGTCAAATTGCACAGTTTGAACCCCTCATTTTCGTCAAAGTGTTGCAAAATTCCGATTTTTATTTATATTGCAAAAAAACTCTTGCATATTTACAAAAAATGAGTTAAAATATATAATTGGGAATGAGGGGAAAACCCAAATTCCCACGCATACATCGTTTAAAAAATAAATTATAATATGGAGGACATTAAAATGTCAGTAAAAGTTGCTATTAACGGATTCGGCCGTATCGGTCGTCTCGCATTCCGTCAGATGTTCGGCGCAGAGGGTTACGAGATCGTAGCTATCAACGACCTCACCAAGGCTTCCATGCTTGCACACCTTCTCAAGTACGACACCGCTCAGGGTCGTTACGACGGTCACACCGTTGTTGCTGACGACGAAGCAAACACGATTACCGTTGACGGTAAGGTTCTCAAGATCTACGCTGAGAAGGACGCTGCTAACTGCCCTTGGGGTGAGCTTGGCGTTGACGTAGTTCTCGAGTGCACAGGTTTCTACTGCTCCACCGAGAAGTCCATGGCTCACATCAATGCAGGTGCAAAGAAGGTTGTTATCTCCGCTCCCGCAGGCAAGGACCTCAAGACGATCGTTTACTCTGTTAACGAGAAGACTCTCACATCTGATGACAAGATCATCTCCGCTGCTTCTTGCACAACCAACTGCCTCGCTCCTATGGCTAAGGCTCTTAACGATTACGCTCCCATCCAGAGCGGTATCATGACCACTGTTCACGCATACACAGGTGACCAGATGATCCTCGACGGTCCTCACAGAAAGGGTGACCTCCGCCGCGCAAGAGCAGGTGCTCAGAACATCGTTCCTAACTCCACCGGTGCTGCAAAGGCAATCGGTCTCGTTATCCCCGAGCTCAACGGTAAGCTCATCGGTAGCGCACAGAGAGTTCCTACCTGCACAGGTTCTACAACAATCCTTGTAGCAGTTGTTAAGGGTGAGAACGTAACTGTTGAGGGTATCAACGCTGCTATGAAGGCTGCTTCTTCCGCATCCTTCGGTTACAACGAGGACCAGATCGTATCTTCCGACGTTATCGGAATCACATACGGTTCTCTCTTCGATGCAACACAGACCATGGTTGCAAAGATCGACGACGACACCTATCAGGTACAGGTAGTTTCTTGGTACGACAACGAGAACTCCTACACAAGCCAGATGGTTCGTACTATCAAGTACTTCGCAGAGCTCGCTTAATTTCAAGCAAACACATAAAAAGGAACTCCCTCGGGAGTTCCTTTTTTGTTGTAATGCGTTGTTTTCAAATTTTGATTTGTCTGTGTGTTGCTATTGGACAAACGATTTAAATTACCGCCAAGGCTACCAAACGCACGTCACTCACACACCGTAGGGGAGGCGCTTGCTCCTCCCGATCTAAAGCATTTGTTTCTTCTTTAGCCATAAGGGTTTAATAGTCGTT
>JBGUSX010000136.1:0-4618 GCA_045132775.1 Eubacteriales bacterium | reverse complement strand
AACGACTATTAAACCCTTATGGCTAAAGAAGAAACAAATGCTTTAGATCGGGAGGAGCAAGCGCCTCCCCTACGGTGTGTGAGTGACGTGCGTTTGGTAGCCTTGGCGGTAATTTAAATCGTTTGTCCAATAGCAACACACCGATAAATCAAAATTTGTCGTTAAATATCGACCTATAATGCTTTTTTTCGAAAAACTATTGCAATAATCTATATTTTATGATACAATGTATAATGTCATTTTCTGCACACTGCTTATTGAGGTTTACAGGTGCGCGGAAAGCGGCATTGTCGTTCTAAGACGGATACAGAAGGGCAAAACCTCGGTCACATTGTCGAAAAACGCATCAAAAATTTCGGCTCGGCGCGCTTTACACAACGTCGCCGCGCTAATCACTGAATTTTAAAGGAGTTTTTATGTGTAATGGAAAAGGAAGTAATCATCAACCTGACTGACGTGTCAAAATCTTACGACGGAGAGCTCATCCTCGATCACATCAATCTGCAGATCCACGACAAGGAGTTCGTTACGCTCCTCGGTCCCTCAGGCTGCGGTAAAACCACCACGCTGCGTATCATCGGCGGCTTTGAGACCGCTGACACCGGTGACGTTTTCTTTGACGGTAAAAGCGTCAAGGAGGTTCCCCCTCACAAGCGTCCCGTAAACACGGTGTTCCAGAAGTACGCTCTCTTCCCCCATCTCAACGTTTTTGAGAATATCGCTTTCGGTCTCCGTCTCAAGAAGACCGATGAAAAAATTATAAGAGAAAAGGTAAAGGAAATGCTCGCCCTCGTTAACCTCAAGGGCTTTGAGCGTCGCCGTGTCTCCACCCTCTCGGGCGGTCAGCAGCAGAGAGTTGCTATTGCACGCGCGCTTGTCAACGAGCCTGAGGTGCTTCTTCTCGACGAGCCTCTCGGCGCTCTTGACTTAAAGCTCCGCAAGGACATGCAGAACGAGCTTAAAAAGATGCAGAAGGCTACCGGCATCACCTTTATCTACGTTACGCACGACCAGGAGGAAGCTCTCTCTATGTCCGACATCGTCGTTGTCATGGCGAATGGTCAGATCCAGCAGATCGGCTCCCCCACGGACATCTACAACGAGCCCGAAAACGCTTTCGTTGCCGACTTTATCGGTGAATCCAACATTGTTGACGGCGTTATGCTTCAGGACTACAAGGTTCGTTTCTCGGGTCACACCTTTGAGTGCGTTGACGCGGGCTTTGACAAAAATCAGCCCGTCGACGTTGTCGTTCGTCCCGAGGACGTTGACGTTGTCCCCGTTGAGAAGGGTATGCTTGAAGGAATTGTTACCTCCGTCACCTTCAAGGGCGTTCACTGGGAGATAATCGTCGATATCGGCGGATTCAAGTGGATGATACAGACCACCGACTTCGTTGCCGAGGGTGCGCATATCGGTCTCTTTATCGAGCCCGAGGCTATACATATCATGCACAAGTCCGAATTCTCGGGCATGTTTGGCGACTATTCCTCCTTCTCGGACGAGCTTGATCAGCTCTCCGATCCCACCGAACCTGAGGAGGCAGAGGAAGAATAATGAAAAAGGGCTCTGTTTTTCAGAGAATGGCGGCGGCTCCACACATTGTCTGGATGATAATGTTTATCGTGGCTCCGATGCTCTTCGTTCTCTACTTTGCTTTTACTGATGAGCACGGCAGGTTCACCTTTGAGAACATCACCTCGCTCTCGCAGTATTCGAACGTTTTTGTTCTTTCCATCGCCTTTGCGCTGATCGCCACCGTGATCTGCCTGCTGATCGGCTACCCCTTGGCTTACTTTATGTCAAAGGCAAGTCCGCGCGCGCAGAAGATCCTTATGGTTCTTATTATGCTCCCTATGTGGTGCAATCTGCTTATCCGCACTTATGCGCTCATGGCTCTGCTTGACAACGGCGGTCTTATCAATGCCGCTCTCGAGAGCCTTGACCTTGACAAGATATACATCGTCGGCTCTGATGCGGGTGTTATTCTAGGTATGGTCTACGACTTTCTTCCCTACATGGTCCTTCCCATCTTTACCACGATGACAAAGCTCGACAAGCGTTACATCGAGGCGGCGCAGGACCTTGGATGCAGCTCACTGCAAACAATGGTCAAGGTGATCATGCCTCTCACCGTTTCGGGCGTTATCTCGGGCGTTACGATGGTATTCGTTCCCTCTATCTCGACCTTCTACATCTCGCAGAAGCTCGGTGCGGGCAAGATCGATCTTATCGGCGACACCATTGAGCGTCTCTTCAAGAATCCGAGCACGTACAACGTAGGCGCGGCTATCTCGCTGGTTATGATGGTGCTTATCCTCATTTCTGTCTGGATAATGAACAAGTTTTCGGACGATGAAGGAGGTATAATCGTATGAAGAAGTTTTTACAAAGCGGTTACATATTCCTTGTCTTTGCGCTGCTTTATGCGCCTATTGCCGTTCTTATCATCTTCTCATTCAACGAGGCGGGAAGTCTGTCGGAATTTACCGGCTTCTCTCTTGTCTGGTATGAGGAATTATTCAACGACGAGGCGGCTCTCACTGCGCTCAAAAACTCGCTCATTCTTGCAATCCTCTCCTCTTGCATAGCGACCGTTATCGGCACATTCGCCGCCCTTGGTCTTCGCTATATGAGAGGCAGATTTGTCAAGGGTGCGGTAAAATCTATTACGAATATTCCTATGATGAACCCCGATATCGTTACGGGTGTATCCATGATGCTACTTTTCGTTGCGGTAGCTTCTATCATCAAGGCTAACAACTTCATGGGCTTTGGCACTATGCTCATAGCTCACACGACCTTTAACCTCCCCTACGTTCTGCTCTCGGTCATGCCCAGATTCAATCAGCTTGACAAGTCGCTCTCCGAGGCGGCGCAGGACTTAGGCTGCACGCCCTCGCGTGCCTTCTTCTCGGTCGAGCTCCCCGAGATAGTTCCCGGTATCATTTCCGGTCTCATGCTCGGATTTACGATGTCTCTTGATGATTTCATCATCAGCCATTTCGTAAGCTCGCCCAATTTCCAGACTCTTCCCCTTTACGTTTACAACCAGACGGTTCACAACGTCAAGTTCTCGATGTACGCGCTCTGCGCTATCATCGTTGCGGCAATTCTTATCGTCCTTCTTGTCGTTAACTTTGCGGGCTCCTTTGGCTTCTACAAGGGCAAAAAGAAGGCTATGGGAGGTGCGAAATGATGAAAAAAATCCTCTCGCTTTCCCTGTGCTTTATTCTTCTTTGCCTTGCTATTCTGCCCCTTGCATCCTGTGCAAATAATGAAGGCGGCGAGACCACAAAGCTCTACGTCTACAACTGGGGTGAGTACATCTCGGACGGCTCGGAGGGCTCTCTTGACTCCAACCGTGCCTTTGAGGAGTGGTATTTTGAGACCTACGGGGAGAAGATCGACGTAGTTTATTCGACCTTTTCATCCAACGAGGACATGTATGCAAAGCTCACCGCCGGGGCTGTCAGCTACGACGTTGTAGTTCCCTCGGATTACATGATCGAGAGGCTTATTGACGAGGATATGCTTCTCCCTCTTGATTACGATAACATTCCCAACATTAAAAACATAATTCCCGAGTTTTACGGCGAGGACGCGGAGTTTGACTATTACGACGAGGGAAGTATTTACTCTGTCCCCTACTTCTACGGCATGATCGGAATTATCTACAATACCGAGATGGTGGATGAGACGGACATCGGCTCCTGGGACCTTATGTGGAATGAAAAGTACAAGGGCAATATCCTTCAGATGAACAACTCGCGCGACGCTTTCGGAACGGCGCAATATTTCCTTGAAATTGACGTAAATTCGCACGACGAGGCAGAATGGAGACGCGCTCTTGAGCTTCTGCGCGAGCAGAAGGATATCGTTCAGGGCTACGTTATGGACGAGATCTTCAACAAGATGCAGAGCGGCAGTGCGGCGATCTCCGCTTACTATGCGGGTGACTTCCTCACTATGTACGAGGAAAACGACGCGCTTGACTTCTACTACCCCGAGGAAGGCACCAACCTTTACGTTGACGCAATGTGCATTCCTAAAACCGCGCAGAACAAGCTCGCGGCAGAGAGATACATCAACTTTATGCTGACAGAAGAGCCTGCTATCGCGAACGCGGAATACACCTATTATGCGTCCCCCAACCGTCTTGTGCGCGAGAACGAGGGCTACATCGAGACTATGAACTCGATAAAGGACAACGGGTACGAGCTTATGTACGGCACCGAGGGTGTCAAGACCCAGGCTTACGCAAATCTCCCCGGTGAGCAGCTCGCTATGATCAACTCTCTCTGGGAGGAGCTGAAGTCCGATATCGACGTAAGTCCCGTGATATACGTGATCTGCGCGTCTATTATCGCGGCTCTTGCTTTCTTCGGAATCTTCTTCGGTGTGAGAAAGAAGTTCAGGAATAATTATTAAAATGTAAACTAAAAGACGAAGACCTCGGTCTTCGTCTTTTTTTAGGTAAATTGCAATTTAACGAATAGCCTTCTCCAGCGGAGAAGGGGGACCACGAAGTGGTGGATGAGGAGGTCGCCCTTAGAATGTGCGTCACGGGTGTATCGTGGATTTTTTCTTGTGGCACAAGGTATCTTTTGCAACGAAA
>JBGUSX010000135.1:0-12341 GCA_045132775.1 Eubacteriales bacterium | reverse complement strand
AGTAAACCCCCGCCCTACGATGAAAAAACGACGTGGCCGTGATAAAATATAAAACCTATTTGAATTTTCAAACTCCCCGCTAAACCGCAATTCACTGAAAAATTAAGGATACAAAAATGAAAAAAACAACAAAGATCCTCTGCCTCATCCTCACCCTTGTCCTCTGCATACCGCTTTTCGTCTCCTGCGAGGCAAAAACGCTCATCACCTACGAGGACAAAACACTCAGCGTAAACGTCTATGAGTTCCTCCTCTCCAGAATGAAGGGAACACTCGCGTATTACGGCTACGAGGTGGATAAAACAAGCTTCTGGAAGACCGTCGTCAGCCTCGAGGACGGCACCACCTACAACGACTATTTCCGCGCTACGATCATGCAGCAAGCGGTCTATTACGTCGTCGCGGATAAGATGTTCGACGAAAATAACCTTACCCTTACAGACGCACAGGAGAAGAAAATAGACGACCTCCTCTCCGCCTACGTCAAGAAGGCAGGCTCGAAGAGCAAGCTCAACGAGGAGCTCAAGGACTATGGTGTAAACTACGAAATTCTGCACGACGTGCTTATCCTCGAAGCCAAAATAGAGCTTCTAAAGGACCACCTCTACGGAGAGAAGGGCGAGAAGATAGACACCGAGGTAAAGGAAGAGTATTTCAACGAAAATTACGTAGCCTTCAAGCAGATATTCCTTGCAACCTACGAATACGTCACCGATAAGGACCGCTTCGGCGATACCGTCTACTATACCGACGAAAAGCATAAAACCATCAGCTACGATAAAGAAAACGGCAAAACGCAGACCGACGAGTTCGGCAAAACTGTCAAGGATATCTTCGGCAATGAGGAGTACTTCACCGCGGACGGAAAGATAGCCTACGATAAGACAAACGGAGTCATCGGCTACGTCACCAATAAGAACGGCGATAAGGTCATAGAAGAGCTCTCAGAGGAAAAAAAGAGCGAGATATATAACAAAGCAAAGCAGTATGCCGCAGATTGCGACGGAAAAACAACTCTGTTTGAAGAGTATGCCGACAAGTACGGTGAAAGTGAGTCAAACGACCTCATCTATCTCTATTCGTCAAGCGGATATTATGCCGCGCAAAATGATGCGGTCGCATATTTTGACGATATGGCAGAGCTGCTCGGAACACTCGACGCAGGCGAGACCGCAGTCTATAAATCCGCATACGGCTACCACGTGCTCGCAAGATACGAAAACGAAGAGGGAGCATACGCAGAAGAAGAAAACAAAGACACCTTCGCGGATTTTACCGACTCGCTGATAACCCGACTCTTTGAAGCCGAGTGCGCAAAGAGAGAAAAGAACGTCAAGATCGACGAGAGCGTGTTCGAAGAAGCCCCCGATATGATAGACATCGGAACCAATACACTGTACTGATAAAGAAGGATATATAAATGAAAAAGTCAATAAAGATCACGTTAAAGATTGCCTGCGCCATCCTCTGCCTTGTGATGATATGCACAGCCTTCTCCGCGTGTGCAAATTACGTAAAATCCCCCGTGCTTGAATACGAGGGACAGGGGATCGCGCTTGAGATGTATGAGTTTCTGCTCTCAAGAATGAAGGGAACGCTCGCAAGAAACAAATATGACGTCACCCCCTTAAGCGACTTCTGGAGCGAGAAGCACCCGGGAAGCGATAAGACCAACGAGGAATATTATAACGATGCTATCCTTGATAACTGCAGAAACTACCTCGCGGCACTCGTCATCTTCGAAGAGGAGGATCTCCGCCTCACCTCGTCGGATCTTGCGGCAATGGAGGAGGAGATAGCCTTCTATATCGACTACGACTGTAAGGGCGATGAAAAGAAGTTTGACGCGCTCCTTTCAAAGTACGGAACCGATACGGAGGGACTTCGCAAGATATACGAAATTGAAGCAAAGTATAAGACCGTCCTCACCTACCTCTACGGAGCAAACGGCTCACAGATAGCCGATAGTGTAAAGGAGGAGTATTACAGACAGAATTATTACCGCTTCAAGCAGATACTCGTTTCGAACTTCTATTATGAGTATCAGAAGGACGATAATGGCGATACGATCTATTTCAATTCCGAGAACGGCAAGCCGATCTATGATGAAAAGGGCGAGTTCCACTACGACGGTAAGGGCAACCGCATAACCGACAAGTTTGGAGTTGCCATAAGATACGACGAGAACGGCAAGATACTTTATGATACCGAAAAGGGATATCCCGCGCCCACGACAGACGAGGACGGAAACGCGATCCGGCATAAATATTCCGAAGAGGAAATGAATGCGAGAAAAGAGAAGATGCAAGAGATCATCGAGGCGGCAAAGGACGGCAACACCGCCGCGTTTGAGGCTATGATGCCCGAGTGGCAGCTCTATGAGGGCGCGGAGGACTACTACCCCGACGGATATTATCTGAGCGACCTTGAAAGCCCCGGATACGATGAGAACCTCCACGTGATACTCGAGGCGCTCAAGGAGATGGAGGTCGGCGAGACAAGAGTGATCGAGAGCGACGCAGGTTGCCACGTCATTATGAAGTACGAGCTTGACGACGGCAAGTATGCGGACGGCGAGTATGCCGAGTGGTTCACATCCTTCACACAGAGCCTCATCACCAAATTTTTCCTCGACCGATGTGAAGATTTTTACTCCGAAATTGAGTTAAATGAGAAGAATCTCAAGAAGGCTAGAAGCATAAAATCGCTCGGTACGAATTTTGATTATTAAACCGTAAAAAACACTTAAAAACAAAAAAAATCAGCCTTTTTTGCACTAAAAGCATCAAAGGCTGATTTTTGTATAAATATTCATTGAGTTATAAGGGAAACGAAGTAAAAAAATGTATATATACAAGGGATATTCATTCCTTTTTTATTAGGCGGACAGACGATCCCCTTCGCTCACCACATAGAAAAAACCCGAGGTTTTTCCTCGGGTTTTTATGGGGTGAGCGAAGGGGATCGAACCCTCCACCTCCAGGGCCACAACCTGGCGCTCTAGCCAAATGAGCTACGCCCACCATACGTGGCGTGGCTTGAGGGATTCGAACCCCCGACCTACTGCTTAGAAGGCAGTTGCTCTATCCAACTGAGCTAAAGCCACATGGTTAAAAGTCTTTATTCACAAAGGAATTTTAACAAAAAATAAGCAGTGCCTATCCCCTCGGGGAACCGGCACTGCCGGTGGAGCGAGTGATGGGAATCGAACCCACGCGACCAGCTTGGAAGGCTGGAATTCTACCATTGAACTACACTCGCATAACTGTTTTGCAAGGGATTTTATATCCCTCTCGCTCAACCGCCTATATATCATACCACAACGGGTCAGATTTGTCAATACCTTTTTTGAAATTTTTTTAACTTTTTTTTCAGTTTCTTTTCATCCCCCTTTTTCCTTGTAAAATAAGAAAAAAATCATAAATTTTCTCAAAAACCCTTGATACTTAATATAAAATGTAGTATAATAAATAAGATAATGGGATAAAATGCGAAAATGTTGCCGACACGGCAGAATGGAAATTAAGGAGATCAAAATGTCAAATTGGTTTTTACCCGATTACATATTCTCAAAATTCGACGAGATAACCCCCGAATTTCTGAGCTCTATCGGAATAAAAGCACTGCTTATCGATATCGACAATACCCTGGCACCCTATGAGGTAGCAGAGCCTGACGAGAGGATAAGAAATTGGTTTGATACCTTGCGCGATAAGGGAATTTCGGCAACGCTCGTATCCAATAACGAGCGCGAAAGAGTCGAGCTTTTCAACCAACATCTCGGACTTCCTTATTACTACAAGAGCGGAAAGCCCTTTGCAAAGAATCTTAAAAAGGCTATGGCGAAAATGGGCAGCGACGTGACGAACACCGCAATGCTCGGCGACCAGCTCTTAACCGATGCGGCGGCAGGCAAGCACATTGGTCTTACAACGATCATAGTGCCCCCCATTAACGACAAGAACAACGCATTTTTCAGAGCGAAGCGCGCGCTTGAGGTGCTGACTATAAAAAAATACGTCAAGGCGCACGGCGGTGACTCTGCCAAGATCTGCGAGTTCTGGATAGAGAAAAAATACAAAAAGAAGAACAGACCCTGATCCTTTCATCATAAGGGAAAACAGAGGTATCTTGAATTAAGTGAAGAATAAAAAAGAGGTAAAATATTTATGACAAAAGCATTATTTGGTCCGGGCGGTAACGGCGATCTCTTTTACGCGCAAGGCGGAAAGGGAACAGTCGATGCTCCGCGCTGGCTTTCGGGCTACGGACTTGACGCATACGAATTTGAAGCGGGAAACGGAGTCAGCGCAGGCGAGGCGACTCTGCGTAAGATAGGCGATGAGGCTGTAAAATACGGCATTGCAATGTCGCTCCACACCCCTTATTTCATTTCCTTGTCGGGAGTTGACCCCGAAAAGAGACTCAAGAGCATTGGGTACATTGAAAAATCTCTTTGGGCAGCAGAGCTCCTTCGCGCCGACACGATCGTTATACATAGCGGAAGTGCCGCAAAGATAAGCCGCGAGGAAGCGATGAGGCTCTCCTGCGACACGCTTGAAAAGATCATCGAGGCGGTCGGTGACACGCCGATAAAGCTCGGGATCGAGACTATGGGAAAGGTCAATCAGCTCGGCACTCTTGACGAGGTCATTGAGCAATGCCGCGTTGACAAGCATTACGTTCCCGTTGTGGATTTCGGTCACATGAACGCGCGCGAGGTGGGCGGATACTTTGTAACCGTTGATGATTACCGCCGTGTGTTTGATAAGATAGCAGAGGGGTGCTCGCCCGAGGTCGCAAAGAATCTCCACTGTCATTTTTCAAAGATCGAGTACACGGGTGCGGGAGAAAAGAAGCATCTCACGTTTGAAGATACCGTTTACGGTCCCGAATTTGAGCCGCTTGTTGAGGCGATAGTCAAGGACGGACTGACTCCGCGAATCATCTGCGAATCTGCAGGAACACAGGCGGAGGACGTAAAGCAAATGAAGGATTATTATGAAAGGCTGATAGGTCAGAACCGATAAAAAGTTGATAAAAGACTGATAAAAGAGAGGTAGATAAAATGAGCAGACTTCAGAAATTCAAAGCAAAAATGGCAGAGGCGGGATTTGACGCGGTCGTCCTTTCCTCCGCTGTAAACCAGAGATACATGACGGGATTCGATTACACCGACGGCTACGTTGTTATTACGAAGAACAAATCCTACGTTCTGGCTGATTTCCGCTACATCGAGGCGGCAAGAAACACTGTGAACGCAGAGGAATACGAGATCGTGATGCCCGAGGGTTCAATGCTCGTGAACGTTGCGGCGATCCTTGACGAAAACGAGTGCAAGGCGGTTGCCTTTGAGGACGTGACCCTTTCGGTCGCAGATCTTGAGAGAATGAAAAAGGTCTTTGTCGGAAAGGAGCTTGTGCCCGGTGCTTCCAAGCTTGCCGACGGACTCAGACTCTTTAAGGACGAGGAAGAGATCGAGAAGATAAAGAAGGCGCAGGCGATAACCGATGCGGGATTTGCTCACATGCTTGAGTGGCTCACACCAAACGTCACCGAGATCGAGGCGGCTTTGGAGCTTGAATTCTTTATGAGAAGAATGGGCTCGGAGGGAATCGCGTTTGATACCATCGCGGTATCGGGCTCCGCGTCCTCGCTTCCTCACGGTGTGCCGAGAAACGTTAAGATTGAAAAGGGATTCTTCACCTTTGATTTCGGTGCCAGATTCGACGGCTATTGCTCGGATATGACGAGAACGGTCGTTGTCGGACGGGCTGATGCGGATATGAAGAAGCTCTATAATACCGTGCTTGAGGCACAGCTTGCGGGACTTGAATATATCAAAGAGGGTGCTTTTTGTCGGGAGGCTGACACCGTTGCAAGAACTATCATAAACAACGCGGGATACGAGGGTCGCTTCGGTCACTCGCTCGGTCACGGTGTCGGAATGTACATCCACGAGGCTCCGAGACTCTCCCAGGCGGCTCCTGCCGACTACAAGCTTGAGAGAGGTCATATCGTGACGGTCGAGCCCGGTATCTACATTGAGGGACTATACGGTTGCCGCATTGAAGATATGGTCGGTATCATGCCCGACGGTAGCGTTTACAACTTCACGCACAGCAAAAAAGACCTTATTGAGCTTTTCTGATGACTATGGCAGAGAAAAAGATTTTTGTTGTAGACAGATTTGAGGGGAATATTGCGGTCTGTGTTTCTGACGACGATCACGTAGTGAATATGCCCCGACATAAGCTTGAGGGACTCAAGCAAAACGACGTTTTTTCAGCAATTATTGACGGCGACGGACTTATTGACATAACCCCGATGCCCGAGGAGCGCGACAGAAGGCAAAACGACATACGCGCACGCCTTCACGCGCTTGCAAGACGCTCAAAAAAATAATTCCGAAAAAAATTCCGAAAAAAGAATTCCGAAAGGAAAAAACTATGAACTTTACAGTTATGGCGGCTAAAGCCGCATCCGACACGGCAGTGAGGACAAACTGGAATATTTATTCCTGGCTGCTTGACACCTTTAGTCTCGGCGGCACGCAGACCGCACTCTGGATACTTTTCGGCGGTGTGGTTTTGTGTATGGTGGTCCCTTATATCTTGGGAAGCATAAACCCTGCAATTATTATTTCGAACAAGGTTTATCATGATGATATCCGTACGCACGGAAGCGGAAACGCGGGTACGACTAACACCCTGCGCACGTTTGGTACGAAGACGGCGGCTCTCATTTTCGTGCTTGATTTTCTCAAGGCGGTATTGGCTGTCGTTATCGGCTCGCTTCTTATGTCGCGCGAGATAGGCGGCGCGATCGCGGGACTTTTTGTAATTCTCGGACACACCTTTCCTGTTTTCTACCACTTTAAAGGCGGTAAGGGTGTTGCGTCCCTGGCGGGTGTTGTGCTGCTGCTCTCGCCCATTTCCTTTGCGATACTTGTTCCCGTATTTGTTGCAATCGTTCTTATGTCGCGTTACGTGTCGTTGGGCTCGGTTATGGGTGTTATGCTTTATCCGATAATCCAGTTTGCGTTCTACCCCCAGCACGGTTGGATAACGCTTTCCGCAATTCTCGTTATGATACTTATCGTATTTATGCACAGAGAGAACATAAAGAGACTTATGGCGGGCAAGGAGTCGAAGATATCCTTTGGCTCAAAGAAAAAGGAAGAGAAGAAGGCAGATGCAAGTGACGACCAACAAACGTGAAAAGCTCGCGGCTCTCATTTTAAGGGCGGCGGAGCTTGAGATCATCAAGAAGGCGGTCTTTTCAAAGCCGCAGGACAGCTCGGTGAAAAAGTCGGTGCTTTCGTTGAAGAGTATATCGGGCAGGAAGGTCCTTCAGCTTGAGATCTTTACATCGGATAACAAGGCAAAGCACCAAAATATTTCTATGGGAGATACTGCCGCGCTTCAAGAGATGATGTCTGCCTTTGCGCAGATAAATCTCTGCACCACGCTCGGAGACTGCGAATACAAGGTCTCAAAGAGCGGCAACGAGGCACTGATAGGCGGCGACAAGCTTGAGCGGGCAATGGACGGGGCACTTGATCTTGGTGTAGACCCGATAAAGAGGATATCTCCCGTGTCAAACAACAAAAAGAAAAACTATATTTTGTCGGGAGACGAGCCCTTTTTGAAGCTGCTTGAGGTCAGCGACAAGAACGGCAGAGTTTACGACAAAAAGCAGGCGAAATTCAGACAGATAAACAGATTTTTGGAGCTTGTGCGCGACGTTGAGGGGCATTTGCCCGAGGGGGATCTTCGCATTTGCGATCTCTGCTGCGGCAAAAGCTATCTTTCCTTTGTGGTGTATCATTACTTTGCGGTCATAAAGGGGCGCAGGGTAAAGATGACGGGTGTTGATCTCAAGCGCGACGTTATTGAATACTGTTCAAGCGTTGCAGAAAAGCTCGGATTTGACGGACTTGAATTCCTTTGCGGTGACGTGAGTCTTTACAACACGGACGAGCACGTCAATATGGTCGTATCGCTCCACGCGTGCGATATCGCGACCGACATCGTGCTTTCGAAGGCGGTTGAGTGGGATGCGGACGTTATTCTTTCGACTCCGTGCTGTCACCACGAGATGAACAGACTTCTTGACTGCGAGAGCCTGTCCTTTATTTCGGACTACTCGATGCTCAAGCAGAAGCTCTGCGATGCGGCGACTGACGCTCTCCGTCTTAAATTGCTCGAGGCTAACGGCTACGAGACCGCGGCTCTTGAGCTCATTGACCCCGAGGAGACTCCGAAGAATGTTATGCTCCGAGGACTCAAAAAGCCGAGATTTGATAAGAATTCCGACAAGGCGCGCGCGCTTTACGGTGAATACGCGGATATATACAGATTTTTGACCGGCAAAGAACCGCAAAGGAGGTAAATATGAATCCGAGATACACTTTTTTACGTTTTCCCGAGGGAAAACTGAAGGCGGTGACCTTCAGCTACGACGACGGAGTAAGACAGGATATTAGATTTGTCGAAATGCTCGACAAGTACGGCTTGAAGGGAACCTTTAACGTAAATACACTCATATTCGGAGATTCCGAGGATTCATGGAGAATGTCTGCGGAAGCGGTCAAGAAATACATTTTTGACAAAGGTCACGAGTTAGCGATCCACGGTGCGAACCACCGTGCACCCGCAAAGCAGAGACCTATAGAGGTCATCCGCGACGTGCTTGATTGCCGTCTCGGACTTGAGGAGCTCCTCGGTGTGATAGTAAGAGGAATGGCATACCCCGATTCGGGAATAACGAATATTCAGCCAGGATGCGCAGATTATGAGAAGATAAGAGAGATCCTTTGCGATCTCGGTGTTGCTTATTCGCGCACGCTCGGCGGAGATAACGACCGCTTTGAAATTCCTACCGATTTTTATGCATGGATGCCCACCGCGCACCACAACAATCCAAAGGTCTTTGAATACATAGAAAAGTTCAATGCGTTCAAGGAGGATGGGGAGTATAAGGCAAACAAGACAGCCAAGCTCTTCTATCTTTGGGGTCACACCTATGAGTTTGACCGAAACGGTAACTGGGATCGTATCGAGAAGATCTGCGAGGAGCTTTCGGGCAAGGATGACGTATGGTATGCGACAAACATTGAGATACACGATTACGTAAAGGCTTACGAGTCGCTCGTCTGGAGCGCGGACGCGAGAATGGTGTACAATCCAACGCTTCTTGACGTTTGGTTCTGGAGTGACGGCAGGATATATTGCATAAGATCGGGCGAGAGGATCGGTATTGAAGATGGGACTTTTTAAAAAGATTTTTGACAGAGCCACCAAGAGCAAGGACCCGAACAGCAAGCGTTTCAAGTGGGATATGGCGCGTCAGATCTGCGGTCATCACGTGAAATACGTGACCGAGGAGATAAACGGCACTCACGAGGTCATCGGTCGCTCGGGCGGGCTCAATATCAAGGACGACGAGCTGCTTGTTTTTGCATCTGCTGACGTGCTTATGCGCTGCAAGATCGAAGAGATGCAGGCTTGGGAGCTTTTATCCAAGGACGGTGTGGTCATTACGGCACCCGACCTTGAGCATGACGGCAAGGTCAGAACGGTCATCGTTCATTATGTATATTATAGATAAGATATAGGAGAGGGTACAATGTTTATTAAGGAAACTACAAAAGGAATGAGAGATATCCTTCCGCGCGAGGCGGAGATAAGGGAATATCTCCTTAACAAGATGAAGAAAACTTACGCGTCGTTCGGCTTTTCGCAGATCGAGACTCCCTGCGTTGAGCACATCGAAAACCTGACAAGCAAGCAGGGCGGTGACAACGAGAAGCTTATCTTCAAAATACTTAAAAGAGGCGAAAAATTGAGTGATGCGGCTGAAGGTCTTAACATCGACGAGCTCGTTGATTCGGGTCTCCGATATGACCTCACCGTTCCGCTTTCAAGATATTACTCCAACAACGCGGCTAGTCTGACCTTGCCCTTCAAGGCTATGCAGATCGGTCCCGTTTGGCGCGCTGACCGTCCCCAGAAGGGAAGATTTAGGCAGTTCGTTCAGTGTGACATCGACATTTTCGGCGACGCTACCAATTCCGCGGAGATAGAGCTTATCACCGCGACCTCTACCTATCTTGAGAGCATTGGTATCGGCGGCGTTACGATTATGATCAACGACCGCAGGATACTCGCGGGTATGGCTCGCGCGTCGGGATTTGCCGAGGAGAATTTCTCGCAGGTATTTATCACGCTCGATAAATACGACAAGATCGGTGAGAGCGGTATCGAAAAGGAGCTTTTCGAGTCCGGATATAACGAGCTCTGCGTTGCAAGATATATGCAGATATTCCGCGGCGCGATGGCGGCAGAGGACAGATTTGCTTATCTTGAGGAGGCGCTCGGTGAGAATATTGAGGCGGGTGTTATTGCAAATCTTCGCGAGATAGTTGACGCTGTGGCTACGATATCGGGCGGAAGGTTCAATCTTGATTTTGATCCCACCCTGGTGCGCGGAATGGGATATTACACCGGCGTTATCTTCGAGATAAAGAGTGAGGACTTCAAGGGCTCGAGCATTGGCGGCGGCGGTCGCTACGACAAGATGATCGGTAATTTTACGGGTCAGAACACCCCCGCGTGCGGATTCTCGATCGGATTTGAGCGCATCGTTGCGGCACTTGTTGAAAAGAACTTCAAGCCGGGTGAGGCGACCGAGAAGACCGCGATCCTCTATGACAAGAGAATGAGCACGCAGGACTTTGCTCTTATGCAGAAGGCGGCTATGGCTGCAAGAGAGAGCGGCAAGATCGTTCTCGTGCAAAAGATGAACAAGAACGTTGGTTTCCAGAAGCAAAAGCTCGAGGCGGAGGGATACTCGAGATTTATCGATATCAGATACCCCGACGAGATGGCGAAGCTTGAGGAACTTTAAAGCAGGAGGAGAAACTTATGAAGATCAAATTTTTAGGTACTGCGGCGGCAGAGGGAATTCCCGCACTGTTTTGTGACTGTGCGGTTTGTCAGAATGCACGCAAGGTGGGCGGTAAAGAGATTAAGACCAGAAGCCAGACGATAGTTGACGACAAGATCCTTATCGATTTTCCTGCGGACACGTATATGCACGCGCTTTACGGTGGACTTGATCTTGTGGGCGTGCGCCATTGCATTATCACTCACGGTCACATGGATCATCTTTACGAAAGGGATTTCTGGTGCAGAAACCCCGCAATTGGCAACGGAAGCGTTGAAGGTACCGTTATGGACGTTTATATGACCGAGGTAACACGTAATATTGCGAGTGAGTATTACGAAAAACAGGTTAACAAGGACAGGGTGAGACTCAATACGATAAAGGCTTTTGAGCCTTTCTCCATTGAGGATTACAGAATTATTCCTCTTCACGCAGATCACGATCAGACCACGGAGCCTGTGTTCTACATAATTGAGCACGGTGACAAGACTCTTCTTTATGCAAATGACACGGGATATTTTCTTGAGGAAACGTGGGATTACCTTGCAAGCTATAATCGCGTATTTAGTTTTGTTTCGCTTGACTGTACGGGTATGCTTCTCGAAAACTATCGCCACGGACATATGGGACTTACAGTTAATGCAGAAGTGGTTGAGAGATTGCGAGAGATGGGACTTTGCGATGATAAGACCGTCGTTTACGTAAATCATTTCAGCCACAATGGAAAGGCAACTCACGAGGAGCTTGTAGCTGAAGCTGCAAAGTACGGATTTGGCGTGACGTTTGACGGCTGTGAGGTTGAGTTTTAAATTGAATGTTTTAAAGGAGAGACAGTGTGTCTCTCCTTTAAAATATAATGAAAAATTTTTCAAAAAGGTATTGCAAAATTAAAATAAATGTGATATAATATTCAAGTCGCTGGTGTAGCACAGTCGTGTAGTTAATTCCACCTACGGTGGAGACGCACTACCTCGTTGTGCCACACAAGCTCATACTTCGCTGGTGTAGCACAGTCGGTAGTGCAGCTGATTCGTAATCAGCAGGTCGTGTGTTCGAGTCACATCACCAGCTCCAAAACTAAAAGAGGGGATCAAAGATCCCCTCTTTCAGTTTTCGAACTCGTCATCGACTCGAACACCGCGAATGCTTGCATTCGCAATGTTTGCGCCCCAAACTCTTTGCTCTAAAATAAATCTCGGCGCAAATACGGTGTTCAGAGTCACATCACCAGCTCCAAAAAAGGATATGATGGGTTTATCCCATCATATCCTTTTTTCAATCTTGTCATCGACTCGAACACCGCGAATGCTTGCATTCGCAATGTTTGCGCCCCAAACTCTTTGCTCTAAAATAAATCTCGGCGCAAATACGGTGTTCAGAGTCACATCATC
>JBGUSX010000134.1:0-4935 GCA_045132775.1 Eubacteriales bacterium | reverse complement strand
CCACCCGGACCAAAGCTTTTTTTTCTTGTTTAGCCATAAGTTTTTTATCGAGGTACGCCAAGGGGGAGGCGCAAGCACCTCCCCTACGGTTTTGAGAGCAACGTGCGTGCGGTAACCGTGACGATATGATCACCGTTTGTTTAAAAGTTACCCACCGATAAATCAAAATTTGAAAAAAGTGGGAATTGAATTTATACAAAACCGCCCTTGCGCGTTGTGTGCAAGGGCGGAATTTTTTGTTAAGTTATTTTTGTTGGGTGTTTATTATTCCTCGCTATCGGGGATGAGGGGGGTACCGTCGGGGGCGGTTACGTCGGTGCCGTAGACGTTTTTGAAGTTTTTGCCGTAGACTATGTTACGGATGTCGCCTTTGTAGCTATCGAGGTTATAGGTATTGCCCGAAAGCTCGATATCCATACAGGTATTGAGGAGCACTGCGGTGTCCTTTACCTCGTCCCATTCATCGACAACTCGGTCGAAGGTGTTATTGGTGATCTTGACGTTCTGCGCAGAGTTGATCGTTATCGCGTACCACTGCTCGTTATTTGTGAATTTATTGCTGTCAAATCTCAAATTCTTGATCGGCAGGGTATCGCGCGACGCGATTTTACTCGGTCCGTCGATGTGGATAGCGGCTCTGTGTATGTCGTAGAAGCCGTCGTAGAGTATGCCGCAATGGTCGAAGAGACAACGCTCGACGTTGATATCTCGCGCGACCGTGCTTTCTGCCCAGCTGGGCTCGACAGTGATAAGCAGGCATACGCCGCCTACGTTCTGGAAAGAACAGTTCTTGACGTTAACGTCGGTTGCCTTCATAAGATAGCCTCTTGAGCAGGAGTTACGTACTATCGAGTTCTCGATAGTATATCCGCAGGAGTTTGCGGAGAGGTTATCGACCGTTACTCTGTTATCTGTCTCATATTCGTTGCCCTCGAGCTTATAATCCTCGCCTGTTGCGGGGTCTTTGAGTGCGTCGAAGTCGATGTCGGCGGTATTTACGTTTACGCCAAAGCAAATTCTCTCGACCTTCTTATGAACGTCACCGTAGGTGAGGTCGTAGGTGAGTCTGCCCGCTTCAAAGGTGTCACTTAAGACGTGTGAATCGATGACCTTTTTGCCGCCCGGGTTATAGACGTATATACGGTCACCCTCGAAGAAGTTGGGGCAGCTCGGGGTGGTGAGCTTGTCCTCGGGGTCATTACGGCTATACCACCAATAAGTTGAGCAGGTCATAGCCTTATAGTAGAGCGTTGTGGTTCCGTCGTCGTTGACCTTATAGCCGTGAAGGCGCGAGCTTGATGCGCGCTGGTTCGAGCCGTCGTCGACCATGCTCTCTGTGATCGTGGAGAGGATGCTTACTCCGTTCTTGCCGCCCGGGCAGTGGAATGCGTCGATCGAGCAGGCGCGTGCTACCGCTCCGCGATAGTAGGTCTTGCCCTTATATGTCTCCTCGTAAAGATCACAGCTTACACCGTATTTCTCCTCGTAGGCTCTGTATCTGTTGTAGGTCTCCTTATCGATCACCGATGCGGAGTGTGTGGTGTTATGGTGTCTTTCGAAGGTAACGTTATAGGATCTGCTTCCCGAAACTACTGAGAGAGAACCTGCTCTGCCGTAGGTTACGGTATCCTTGAAGTGAATCTCGGTTGAGGAATTGGTGATATTGAGGGTCGAGCCGCTTCCGTGGCTATAGCGGCAGGTCATAAGGGTGCCCACGTTGATCCTATCGAAAATCCATTTTGCAGGTACGGCTGCACCGCGCTTTTCCGATCCTCTGTTGTAGATGGTCATAGTCATGGTGCCGTCGTAGTTTCCGTTCTCGTCGAGGTTTCTGACTATTGAGTGCGAATCCTGGATATTGAACTGAGGATAGATCTTTGCTTTGCCGTTCTCGTCGGTGTAGAAGACCTCGGGCCACCAGGTATGGAAGACTGAGGGATCGGTCTTTGTAAATCCGTCAAGGAAGCCTGCGTCGGAAATGACCGTCAGCTTATAGGGCGAAGCGTTATCGGTCTCGTCTATCTTCTTTTCAACAACTCGTACCTGTCCCGAGGAGGGCTGTGCGTAGCCGATCGAAAGTCCGCGGATATTGATATTCTTGGTATCTGTTATGCGGAGGCAGGTGCCCTGGAGCTTTGTGGGATCGGTCTCTGCATTCTCACGATATACGCCGTATGCGTAGAGTGTGAAGTCCGAATAGTTTTGATCGAGGACGGTCATTTCCAGAGAGGAATATGCTCCTGGGGGAACGATGATCGCGCGCTCGCCTGCCTTTGCGCAGGAATAGATATAGTCGTTGAAGGAAAGTCCCGTATTTGCGACTGTCTCGAGGCGATCCATATATACGAAGAGGTCCTTATTTGTGTGGGGAAGGATATCGTAGTTTACTCCGACCTCGGCGCGAGCATTTACGTCGGTGAGTGTATCGCCGTTGACGTTTTCGTTGCCCTCTGCCTTGAGTGAAGAGAAGGTATTTTCGTCGGCTATGACATAATTACAGTTTATGATGGAAAGCTCGCCCGAAACCGTGTTTTCGATAACGTAGACATTCTTTGAATCGCTTGCCTTGAGCGTATCTGCGTTATTGAGGACGAGTGAGCAGTTGAAGCAATTTTCAAGCGTGAGTTCTCCGAGCTTGCTCTGCGCGATAAGTGCGTTTTCTGCGCTTTGAAGTGTGAGTGCGGTGATCTGGCACGCGCGCGCGACAAATCTTTCGCTTTCTACCTTGACGGTCTGCACGTGACAGTTTTCAAGCGTTACGTTGTTTCCTGTGACGGTGATCTCGTCTGCGGTGACGCCTCTGAGCGTAAAATTATTCTCGCTCAACGTAAGAATTTTCTTTTCCATGATATTACACCTCCCGGTTTAAAAATCCTTTGTCTCGGTACCTTATTTGCAACGTGTACCCACAGGTAAATTATAAAATATTAGTCGGTGGATGTCAACGGTGTTTTGATCATATTTTTACACCAAATGTTTAATAAATTTACCTATCGATTTATTGGTACCAAGACAATTATAAACTATATTTTTTGATATGGGAATGGCACTCACTGCACTTTATATTGCAAAAAGTGAACGCATTTTCATGGGAGGTTTTGGAGCGTCAGATATTTTTTTGTTGGAGTGCTGTTGAATCGCGGTATCTTTTTTCACTCATGAGGGAGGCGCGGAGAAATTCGTTTTCCTCACTGCTTACGGTTTTGGTCAAAAAGAGGGCGGCTATATAGAAAAGGGAGGTCATTATTATGCCCAGTGTCAGTGCAGGTCCGTCTGTTATACCGACGGGGAGAAGGTTCAGAATTAGTTTTGATATTTGGGTAGAGCCGATGATACAGAGGATTGGCATAAAGACTTGACGAAAGATCCTGGGGCGCATTTTTGAGATAGAGATCATTTTTATGAGGCTTAACGTTGTATTGAGTATCTCGGTGGCGTAGATGGATATTACGTAGCCTGTGATGCCTATCTTGGGGATGAGAAGGATCGCGAAGAGGCAGGCGGTGAGGGTATCGGCGATGTTTACGTTCATTGAATAGACGTGGTGTCCCGAGCCCTTGAGTATCGCGTCTGTTGCGCTGTCTATGTACATTACGGGGATGAGCGGGGCGAGGAGGCGGATATAGTGGGCGGTCTCGCTGTTTTTGTAGATAAGCAGACCGAGGTCATGTGAGAAAAAGAGCATTATTCCCGAGACTCCGATCGAGAAAAATAGCGAGAGGCTGAGGGTGCGGTATGCGGTGCGCTTAAGTCGTTCGGTGTCCTTTTGCGCGCAACATTCGCTTATTTCGGGGATAAGCAGACCCGCGAAAGCCGTGACGAGTGCGGAGGGAAATAGAAGGAGCGGCATTGCCATTCCGTGCAATGCGCCGTACGAGGACAGTGCCGCGCTCCAGCTTTTTCCGCTCTTATGTATTCCTTTCGGTATGAGGATATGCTGGAGCATACTGAGTGCCGAGCGGATGCACGCGGAGACGGTGACGGGGAGGGTGATAGAGAGCAGTTTTTGGGTAAGACCCTTGTTTTCGGTATCGTTTTTATGGGCGGAATTGAGCTTTTTGCGGTCGTGGAGGTAGAGAAGGTAGCTCATTCCAAGAGAGAAAAATTCTGCTACGGCACCGCCGAGGACAAGCGCGATACAGGCTTGCTCGGTTCCGAGGTTGACGAAGAATGAGAGGAGCAGGACTGTCGCGCCTATTTTGACTCCTTGAGCAACGATCCCGAATGCCGCGTTGAGCTTGACACGTCTTACGGCGGTGAAATAGCCCGAGAGGCAGGATGAAAGTGCGACGGGGATGAGCGTTATTGCGAGTATGCGCAAGGGTCGGATGGCTCTTTCGTCGCCGATAATACGCGTGGAGAGCGGTCGGGCAAGGGCGAGTAAAAGCAATGTTGCGATAGCTCCCGTGACGGTACAGACCAAAAGGGCGCGCTTTGCCGAGCGTTTTGCCAATTTTGCGTCACTGACCGCGAGTGCATCGGATACGAGTCGTGTGGTGCCGAGGTTTATTCCCGCCATCGCGACGGTCATTGAAAAGCCGTATATGCTGCCGAGCAGGGAGAAGAGTCCCATTGCTTCGCTTCCTGCTTTGTTTGAGACATAAATATTGAATAGAACGCTCACTCCGCGCAATGCGAGTGCTGTCGCGGTGAGGGAGAGGGCGTTGAGAAAAAATCTTCTTGTTCTTGATGGCATAGTTGCTCCGTGTGGTTTGGAATTCAGATTTTGATTTGTCGGTGTGTTAAGCCTTCCCCAGCGGAGAACAACTCGGGCGAGCCCTCGTAGCACCTTTTGCAAGCAAAACGCGCTTTACGGGGGACCGCTTGCGGTGGATGAGGAGGTCGCTTTTTCAAGGGTTTCACGTCCTTTGATTACCTTGTTTCGTCGCAAAGGAATCCTTGTGCCACAAGACAAAATCCACGATACACCCGTGG
>JBGUSX010000133.1:0-9029 GCA_045132775.1 Eubacteriales bacterium | reverse complement strand
TCACGGGTGTATCGTGGATTTTTTCTTGTGGCACAAGGTATCTTTTGCAACGAAACAATGTCCTCAAAAGATGTGAAGTCCTTGAAAAAATGCCCTCCTCATCCACCACTTCGTGGTCCCCCTTCCCCGCTGGGGAAGGCTTAACTCACCGCCAAATCAAAATTTGAAATTCAACCGCGGAGGCAAAAATGGATCAATTTAATAAAAATCGCTTGCCGATCGCGGTCATTGACTCGGGGGTCGGCGGAATAAGCGTTTTGCGCGAGCTACTAAAAATCATGCCGCGCGAAAACTATATCTACTTCGGTGACTCCAAAAACGCGCCGTACGGATCAAAAGAAAAATCCGATGTCCTTGAGATAACCCGAAACAACCTCAAAATGCTTCAGGAAAAAGGCATCAAGGCTCTTGTCGTTGCATGTAATACCGCGACAAGCGCGGCAGTCAGGATCTTGCGCGAGGAAAACCCCGATCTCGTAATAGTCGGTATCGAGCCCGCGATAAAGCCTCCTGCGGTAACGCTCGACCATCCGCGCGTTCTCGTTATGGCGACACCTCTGACACTGAAAGAGGAAAAGTTTAAAAGGCTTGTCGAACGCTATTCCGACAAGGCGGAAATAATCCCCCTCCCATGTCATCGCCTTGCAGAACTTGTTGAGGGCGGCAACACCGACTCCCCCGAGCTTGACGATTATATCGCCTCGCTCCTTGAGCCGTATCGTGACCAAGATATCGACGCACTCGTCCTCGGATGCACGCATTATCCGCACGTAAGAGAGACGATCGAGCGGCACATTTCCCCCGAGGTCAAGATTTTTGACGGGGGCGAAGGCACCGCACGAGAGACTCGCCGTCGACTTGAATCCGCAAGCCTACTCTGCCCCGAGGCGCAGGTAGGAGTGATTGAAATATATAACTCCTCGAACGATGAAAAAATGATAGAGCTATCCAAGAGACTACTTTATAAATAAACGAAAAGCGTTCGGTCACAAATCTGACCGAACGCTTTTCATTTTTAATATTTACAGCGTGATAACCGCTCCGTGCTATTTACACGTATTTCTCGCGAAGGAAAAATCAATCTACCAAAAATTTATAGACCGTCTTTGTCTCGTACACCTCACCCACGTCAAGCGTGATGTCGGTGAAGTTTTTGTGATTTATACTGTCGGGCATCTTCTGTGTCTCAAGGCAAAAACCGTTCTGCGTGGATTGCGGATATCCGCCCTTGAAGGGATAGTCGGGATTTTTCATAAAGTTCGCTGAATAGAACTGAACGCAGGGTGCGTCGGTATAGACTACCATTTCCCTGTTCGACTTCGGATCGTAGGCTCTGATCCTGGGAGATGCCCAAACGTCGTCGACCGCTCTGAAATTCATGCAGTGGTCGTAGCCGCCCGCATAAGCCATAGGCTCGTAAGAAAGATCGAAATCCTTACCGATCGTCTTTGCCTCGGTGAAATCAAAGGGTGTGCCCTCAACCGCGCGAAGCTCACCCGTCGGGATAAGGTTTTCATCTATGGGAAGGAAGGTGTCACAATCCATCCACAAAACATGGTCGAATACCTTGCCCGACGCATAACCGCCGAGGTTGAAATACACGTGATTTGTCATATTGACGATAGTTTTTTTATCGGTCGTTGCTTTGTATTCAAGAGAGAGAGCGTTGTCCTGACTGAGCTTGTATCTGACGTTGACCGTCAGCGTTCCGGGATAGTTCTCCTCTCCGTCGGGGGAGATGTACGTAAGGTCAAGAACGCAACCGTCCTCTACGACCTCTGCCTTTGCATCCCATATCTTGTGGGAAAATCCGACCTCGCCGCCGTGGAGACTGTTGAGACCGTTGTTGATAAAGAGCTGATAATCAACTCCGTCAAGGGTGTATTTACCTCTGCAGATCCTGTTGCCGACTCGACCGATAAGCGCGCCGTGATATCCGTCACCTCCAAGATAGCTCGAAAGATCGTCGTAGCCAAAAATAACGTCGGCAAGCTTTCCCTCCTTGTTAGGGGCGAGAAGCTTTACAAGCGCACCGCCAAGAGTGATGATACTGACGCTCATACCGCTGTCAACCGTCATGGTGTACATATCAACGGCACCCTGCTGGCAAGTGCCGAATAAGTTTTTCTCAATTTTCATTGTTTTACCTCAAAGCATATAAAACTAAATGTTCGGAAAATCTCCAAATCAAGTGTTCGGAAGACCGTTGAGTTTTTTCGCAGACAAGGCGCACCGGAGAAAGCAAACTTGGACGGCTTTGCTTTGCAAAGCCGCTGCGACATCAGGCATACTTTAGGCAAAATAAACGATCGGATGTCGCTTAGCCGCTTTCAAGGAGCAACGCAGTATGCGGAAAAAATCGGCGGTCTGAATTAAGAATCGTATCCGTTAGGATTCTTCGACTGCCAATTATTTGAATCGCGGCACATCTCGAAAATGCCGTTCTCCGCAACCCAGCCAAGCATTTCCTTCGCCTTCGTGGGATCTGCATAGCAAGCGGCAATGTCGCCGGGACGACGGGGGTCGATGACGTACTTTATCTCGATGCCCGTAGCCTCCTTGTATGCCTTGACGATATCAAGAACAGAGTAGCCGTTACCCGTTCCGATGTTGAAGTAGTCGATTCCGCGAGCCTTGACGATATACTCGAGAGCCTTGAGGTGCGCCTTTGCCAAGTCAACTACGTGAATGTAGTCGCGCACGCCAGTGCCGTCGTGAGTGTCGTAGTCGTTGCCGAAAACGTGGAGCATGGGGAGCTTGCCCATTGCAACCTTTGTAATATAGGGCATAAGATTGTTCGGGATACCGTTGGGATCCTCGCCGATGAGTCCAGACGCGTGTGCTCCTATCGGATTGAAGTAACGGAGCACCGAAACGTTCCATTCCTTATCGGAAATATAGATGTCCTTAAGGATACGCTCGATCATTACCTTGGTCTCGCCGTAGGGGTTGGTCGCATTACCGACTCGCGCGGTCTCCTTGATCGGAACCACATCGGGATCGCCGTAAACCGTTGCGGAGGAGCTGAAAACAATAGTCTTTACACCGTGACGGCTCATGCTGTCGCAAAGATTAAGAGTTCCCGTTACGTTGTTGTGGTAGTACTCCCTCGGCTTCTGCACCGATTCGCCAACCGCCTTGAGTCCTGCAAAATGGATAACACTGTCGATATCGGGGTTCTCGTCAAAGATCTTATCCATTGACGCGGTATCAAGAAGATCAGCCTTGTAGAACTTGAAATCCTTTCCTGTGATCTCGCGGATCCTGTCGAGAACGACGGGCTTGGAGTTGCAGAAGTTATCCATGATAACTATCTCGTATCCCGCGTTCAAAAATTCAACTGCCGTGTGGGAGCCTATAAAGCCTGCTCCGCCTGTGATAAGTACTGACATTTTCTTTTCCTCCTGAAACTTATATACTGTTTTTGATTACTTAATATATTTTTCAACGATCGCGTTCATCTCGCAGAGCTTCTGCTCCATATCGAGAACCAACTTGAACTGATTGCGCGCGCGGTCGAGATTGTGCTCGGGATATTCGATGCGGAAATAGGTATCTCCGTCAAGGTAATCCGCAAGGAAACGGATTCCCGTCTCGTACGTGAGAATGATAGCACCCATAGGAAGCGCTCTTATCTCGCTCTCGGAAAGAGATCCCTCAAGTCCCTCGATAAAGCCCTTTGCAAACGCCTCGAACATATCAAGTCGACAATACACTCTGTCGAGATCGGTCTCGTCCTCGGCGGCACTCGACGCGCCGAAGCGGATGCTGTCACCAAAGTCCGCAAGCACACTTCCGGGCATAACCGTGTCAAGATCTATGACGCATATTCCCTCGCCCGTGTCGTGATCTATCATGATATTATTGAGCTTTGTGTCGTTGTGGGTAACGCGCAAGGTCAGACTTCCGTCCGCGATCCCCTTATTGACAAAGCTCGTTATCTCTTTTCTGTCAATGGCAAATTTGAGCTCGGGGAGCACGCTCTGCACTCTCCCCGCCTTATTTTCTACCATCGAATTCATAAGGTTATCGAATCTCCACTCGGTATTGTGGAAGTTCGGTATCGTCTCGTGAAGCTTCGACGCGTCAAAATCCTTGAGCTGCATCTGGAAATGACCGAAAGCAAATCCGACCTTCTCAAACATCTCTGTCGACTCTACCTGATTGTAGTTGTCCGAGTCCTCGATAAACTCGTAAAATCTCCAATACTTTCCGTCACTGTCAACGTAGCCCCACTTTCCGTCCGTTGTATAAACGACGTTGAGCGTTCTTCTTTCGGGATCAATACCGTCTCTTATAAGTCCGTCTCTTATGTGCCCCGTTACGTTTACGATATTCTCCATAACCTCATCAGGCTTTTTGAACACGTTGGTGTTTATCATCTGCATGGTGTAGCGTTTTGTACTATTGCCGTTTTTGCAGGTGAGGAAGTATGTGCTGTTGATGTGTCCGCTGTGGCACTCCTTGACCGCCTGCACTTCACCGCAAAGGTCGAAATGCGATGCAATTTCAAGGATGCTCTTGTTAGTCATTCTCTTTGCCATATTTGTTCTCCAAATAAATATATTTTTCGGGGAAACGCGTAAATATTACATTACTTCCAAAGCTTTTCGGGATATTCGCCGCTGTCAATGAGTCCCTTGATGGATGCGACCACGCTCGGCTTGTCCTCCGAATAGGTCACACCGTACCAGCAAGCAGTCGTAGGATATACCTTAACGTCGCACTGACCTGCGTGCATCATCTCGTCGACCGCACCGGGAAGATAATACTCGCTCTTGAGTGCCTTTCCTCCCTCGCCCGAAAGGAAGTTGACAAATCCCTCGTGAAGAGGCTCGAAGATCGCGGGAGTAAGTCCCCAGCAGTTCATCGAAACAACGGTATTTCCCGCAAGATGCTCCCACTCATCGTTTGCGTTGAGGTAGAGCGCGTCGGGACCGTTGGTCTTGATCTTTGTAAGCTCGTTAATGGATTCGAGCATACCGTCAGCCGTCGTCTCGCATTTTCCGCGCGAGACCGTGCCGTTTTCGGTCAGGGTGTTGCGGAGAATGTAGCCGATCATACAGTAATTCGTGTCGGTCTCCTTAATAGACTTAAGATGAGCCGCAAGCTTAACGAACGCATCACGTCCGTAGAAATCGTCAGCGTTGATGACTGCAAAATTGTCATCAATGAACTCTTCGGCGCAAAGGAGCGCGTGAGATGTGCCCCAAGGCTTTACTCTGCCCTCGGGAATCGAGAAGCCCTCGGGAAGCTTGTGAAGCTCCTGGAATGCGTATTCAACCTTAACGTAAGGCTCAACGCGAGCACCGACTGTCTCGCGGAATGCCTCGAGGTTTTCTTCCTTTATGATGAAAACGACCTTGTCAAAGCCCGCCTTCACCGCATCGTAAATTGAAAAATCAATAATAAATTCGCCGTTTTCGGTAATGGGATCGATCTGCTTGAGTCCTCCGTAACGCGAGCCCATGCCCGCCGCAAGAATAACGAGAGTCATAAAAAATCCTTTCCGTCTTTGTCGACATTGAATTGCGTGCACACGCACGTTGCCAATTATATATTATATCATAAATATCAATTTTTGTAAAGGAGTTTTGCATTTTTTTGTATTATACGTAAAAAATCTTTTTTTCCTATTGACAAGCGAATATAAAAATGGTAAAATAATGTATCAAATGAGACACTTTTGGAGATTTTTTATGTCAAACAAATGCCAAAAATGCGAAAACGACACTCTTGACCTGCTCCTCTCTCTGCCCCTCTTTCGCGGTGCGGATACCGAGAAGCTGGAGTCAAGCATACAAAGCGGCGATTTTCACTGTCACACGTATGCAACGGGCGACGTGGTCTACTCCCCCGAAGCAGATGAAAAAAAGCTGATAATCATCCGCTCGGGCGAGGCTTCGGTCTACACCGCGGACTCCTCGCGCTCAATGCTCCTCCGCAGGCTCGGTGAGGGCAAAACGGTCGGTGTTGCAAACCTCTTCTCCGACGAAAGCTTCGTCAGCCGAATTATAGCCGACAAAAAATGTGAAACGGTCGAGATATCCGCCGCAAATTTCAAAAAACTGCTTGAGAGCGACAGCGCGATACTTCACAACTACATTTCTTTTTTGTCAAATAAGATCTGCTACCTTAATAAAAAGATAGTAACACTCACGGCGGGAAGCGCGGAGCGTCGCCTCGCGGTATTTCTCGACTCACACGCAAGCGAGATCGGAAGCGACTCCTTTACCCTCCCCGTGCCTATGAATTCACTTGCAGAAATGCTCAACCTCGGGCGCGCGTCGCTCTATCGCGCCGCAGACAAACTCGAGGCGGACGGATTCATCACGCGCGACGGGAAAAACATTACACTTGTATCAAAAGAGCAAATGCTCATAAAATATAATAACTAACCAATAAAGAAAGGCAAAAAACATGAAAAAGATCAGACTCATCACACTTTGTTTAGCACTCGTACTCGTCCTCCCCTTCGTCCTTGCGTCATGCTCGGGCGCGAAGATAGATAAGGAGCTTGAAATAAACGTGACCGTCCTCAACGGAACGACAGGCTTTGGCGCGGCGAAAATGATAAACGACACAAAGAACGGAAACAGCGAGCTCAACTATAATTTCGCAGTTGACACCGCCCCCGCAAACATCAACGCAGGACTTATCAACGGCTCGATCGACATCGCCGCTCTCCCCACAAATGCCGCGGCAGCTCTCTACAAAAAGAGTGGCGGAGCTATCAGGATAGCGGCAGTCAACACCCTCGGTGTCCTCTACCTTATGACCAACGGCGAGGAAGTGACAAGCATCGCAGACCTCAAGGGTAAGACCGTATATTGCCCCGCAAACAACCCCGCATATATATTCGAAGCAATCCTCAAAGCCAACAGCCTCAAGGTGGGCGAGGACGTAACTCTCCAGACCCTCACCGAGCCCGCAGACGTTCAGAAGGCGCTCGCATCGGGTGAAGCGAAGATCGCGGTACTCCCTGAGCCCCTCGCAAGTGCGGCAAGAGTTGCAAACAAGGACCTCAAAACTCCCCTTGATCTCACTGCGGAGTGGGAAAAGGCTTACGGCGAAAATACACTCATGCAGGGCTGTATCGTAGTCCGTACCGAATGGGCAGAGGCTCATCCGAAGGAGCTTGAAAGGTTCCTTGAGGACTACAAGGCATCCATCGACTTCACAAACGAGAGCCCCAAGGAAGCATCCGAAATGATCGTAGCGGCAGGTATCTTTGCAAAGGCTCCCGTTGCTGAAAAAGCGATCCCGAAGTGCAATATCGTCTATATCGACGGCTCGGAGATGGCAGAAGCGTTGAGCGTCTTCTTCACCAAGCTCCACGCGGTCAATCCCGCGGCAGTCGGCGGAGCAGTTCCGGATAGCAATATCTACCTTGCAAAATGATAAAAAAGCTCTGTAAATACACTGCCATATCTCTGCTCTGGCTTGGGATATGGCAGATCGTGTCAATGATAATAGGAAAAGAGCTCCTCTTCCCCTCGCCCGTCGCAGTGGCAGTGCGGCTTTTCGAGCTCATGCTTACATCCGACTTTTATCTGACAGTCGGACTTTCCCTTCTCCGTATACTCGCAGGAATGGTGATAGGCACGCTTATCGGCGCGCTCGGAGGACTGCTCACGGCATTCTCGCGCATAGCAAGGGATATCTTTGCGCCGCTTTTGGCAGTAGTGAAATCCACCCCCGTCGCGTCCTTCATAATCCTTATGGTACTTTGGATAAGCAGGGATATCACACCGCTCATCATCGCGCTTATGATGGTCACTCCGGTCGTCTGGACGAACGTTGAGACAGGAATACGTAATACCGACCGCAGCCTTCTTGAAATGGCAAAGGTCTATAAGATGAGCCGCGCGGACAAGATAAAGCATATCTATCTGCAGAGCATTTCGCCCTATTTTTTAGCAGCGCTCAAAGCCTCGCTCGGTATGGCTTGGAAGGCGGGGATCGCCGCAGAGGTGCTCCTCCAGCCTATCGTTTCGATAGGAAAAATGATCTCGGACTCCAAAATTTTGCTCGAGACCACCGACCTCTTTGCCTGGACCGTAGTCGTGGTAATTTTGAGTGTCATAATTGAGAAAACTATGGTGTTCGTATTGAAAAAGGCAATGAAAAACACCCCCGAGGAGCAAAAGGAGGAAGCGTGAAAGTTACTTCCGCCTTGCAGTGAATAAACCTTTTTCACGCGCGAATTTTGCTGAAGCAAAATTCATTGATTACTATTTGTACCGCCACAAGTGGCGGAATGGAGATTAAAATGCCTGAATTCAAGAATATATCAAAAAAATACGGTGATAACACCGTGCTCAATGATTTTTCACTTGTATTGACAAAAAACTCCCCCACCGTGATAATGGGAGAGTCGGGATGCGGAAAAACAACGCTTCTTCGCATCGCCGCAGGGCTTGAGAGAGCCGACTCGGGCGAGTTTGACAGAGGCGGTGAAAACGTCGCATATATGTTTCAGGAGTCACGACTTCTCCCTTGGAAGACCGCACTCGACAACGTGTGCGCGGTACTAAAAAAAGAACTGCGGCCCCTCGCTGAAAAATATCTTTCCCTTGTCGGACTCGACGTGGAAATTGACGGCAAAAAAATCCCCTCCGAGCTCTCGGGAGGAATGAGACAAAGAGTTGCCTTCGCACGATTTTTAGCCTACGCAGAGGCAACGAATTCGGGCATTTTGCTCCTCGACGAGCCCTTCTCCGCCCTTGACGACGCGACCGCAGAGAAAATGGCAAGCCTGCTCGTCGAAGCCGCGAAGGATAAATATCTCCTCACAGTCACCCACGACGAAGCGGACGCAACACGTCTTGGTGCGAAAATTATTTATTTGAAGCAGTAAATTTACATTCAAATTTTGATTTGTCGGTGTGTTGCTATTGGACAAACGATTTAAATTACCGCCACGGCTACCAAACGCACGTCTCTCACACACCGTAGGGGAGGTGCTTGCTCCTCCCGATCTAAAGTATTTGTTTCTTCTTTAGCCATAAGGGTTTAATAGTCGTTTG
>JBGUSX010000132.1:0-28358 GCA_045132775.1 Eubacteriales bacterium | reverse complement strand
ACTTTGAAGTCATCTCAAAAAGAAGTCTGTTGTTTTCGGTATCAGACCAGTCAAAATTAGAGGTAATGGAGTAGGTGGGGATAGGATACTGGAATCCGCGTCCGTTAGCGTCACCCTCGATCATAGTCTCGATGAACGCCTTGTTGACCATATCCATTTCAGCCTTGCAATCCTTGTACTTAAAGTCCATCTCCTTGCCGCCAACGATACAGTTGAGCTCGGCGAGGTCATTGGGAACCGTCCAGTCAAGAGTAATGTTCGTAAAGGGCGACTGAGTACCCCAGCGCGAAGGAGTATTTACACCGTAAATGAAAGACTGAATGCACTGCTTTACTTCCTTGTAGGAGAGGTTGTCCACCTTAACAAAGGGAGCAAGATATGTATCGAATGAGGAGAATGCCTGTGCGCCTGCCCACTCGTTCTGCATGATACCGAGGAAGTTTACCATCTGGTTGCAGAGAGTCGAGAGGTGACCTGCAGGCGAAGATGTGATCTTACCGGTTACACCGCCAAGACCCTCCTGAATAAGCTGCTTGAGTGACCAACCTGCGCAGTAGCCCGTAAGCATGGAAAGGTCGTGAATATGAATATCCGCATTTCTGTGAGCGTTTCCGATCTCGTCGTCATAGATCTCGGAGAGCCAGTAGTTTGCGGTAATAGCACCGGAGTTAGAGAGGATAAGACCGCCTACCGAATAAGTAACGGTGGAGTTCTCCTTAACTCTCCAGTCATTCATCTTAAGATACTTGTCAACCGTCTCCTTGTAGTCGAGAGCGGTGTTTCCGAGATTACGGAGCTTCTCTCTCTGGCGGCGGTAAAGAATGTAGGATTTAGCGATGTCAGCATATCCCGCCTGAACGAGCACCGACTCAACGCTGTCCTGAATGTCCTCAACGGCAACAACGCCGTCTTTTATTTTAGATGAAAAATCGGCGGTGACCTTCAACGCCAAAAAATCAATGATGTCCTGATTAAATTCTTTTTTTTCTGCTTCGAACGCCTTTTTGATCGCATCGGAAATTTTCGAGATACTGAAATCTACGACTTTTCCGTCTCTTTTTTGTACTGAGTACATGTCCCTTCTCCTTCTGTTTTTTATATGTGATTTGATTAACCATTAAAAAACCCTTTTGTCGTATAGCAATCGGCAAAAGAGATAAATATGGCGCGGACTGCTCATCCGCGCCGCAAAAAAATTATACTATATTTAGTGCTCAATGTCAATAGTAAATACTAAATATTGTGCTTTTTTTGAAATTTCGGCACAATATATAGTTTTATACCCCTCGCAGTTGTGCATTTGGCACAAAAGGTAAAATTTTGTCGAGAAGAGCTTTCATTCCGCCCTCGTCATACCCCTCGATACCCTCTCTAATAACGTCACCCGAGTCCTTGAATTGCTGCAGGAAAAATTTTTCTTCTCCGGCAAGCCATTCACCGATCTTGGCAATGTCCTCGGGGGTGTGAAAGCTCCTTGAAACTGTCGTGCGAAACTCAAAATCGACCTTGTTTTCCATCAGAACAGAAATGCTCTCTTCAATAGGAGAAAGATCATACGACAAGTCAAATCCAACCGTCTCGCCATACTTTTCCTTACAGTTTTTTATATCCATAGCAACGTAATCGGCAAGACCGCGCTCAATAATTGTTCGAAGCACCTCGGGTCGCGTGCCGTTTGTGTCAAGCTTTACCTTGTAGCCAAGCTCACGGATCTCTGCCATAAAGTCGGGCAGATAAGGCATAAGCGTGGGCTCACCGCCCGTTATCGCAACACCGTCAAGTATTCCCTGCCTTTTTTTGAGAAAATACATTATCTCCTCGTGCGTGTACGGCTTCTGCTCGTCTGCTCTAACAACAAGCGATGCATTGTGGCAGAAGGGGCAACGCATATTGCACCCTCTTGTAAAGAGAGTGCAAGCAACGTATCCGGGAAAATCGAGGAGCGTAAGCTTCTGAAGTCCGGTAAAAATATCCTTATTCATATATGCGCACCGATCAGATGTAGCTGCGCTGAATGGCAACTACCTTACCCAGAATATCGACCTCATTGACGATAATGGGAGCCATAGTCTCGTTCTCGGGCTGAAGACGGTAATGACCGTCCTCGCGGAAGAAGGTCTTGACAGTAGCCTCGTCCTCAACGAGAGCAACGACGATCTCACCGTTTTCCGCATAGCAGGTCTTTTCTGCAATGACAAGATCACCGTCGAGAATTCCCGCCTCGATCATACTCTCGCCCTTTACCTTGAGCGCGAAGAGCTCCGCGTCACCGCGAGCACCGACATAGCCTACGTAGCCCTCAAAATTCTGCTCTGCGAGAATAGGCTGACCTGCGGCAACGGTACCGATAACGGGAACCGCGCAGACCTTTGGGGTAGCGGTATTGAGAGTGATAGCCCTGCTCTTTCCGTCCTCCTTGGTAATGTAACCGAATCTCTCAAGACGGTTGAGGTACATATGAACGGTAGACGTGCTCTTGTAGTTAAGATCGCGGCAAATATCGCGAACCGACGGCGCAAAACCGTTCTCCATACTGAAATTCTTTATGTAAGTTAAAACCTTTTCTTCCTTCGGCTTAAGCTTCTCCATATATCCTCCAAAGCGTAAAAATCGTACAAATGTATCTTTTTTATTATTTTACCATATATTTTTCACTTTGTAAAGAGCTTTTTGACAAATTTTTCGACATTTTTTTAGAATAGCATAACAAAAAGAAAAGCGGATGCTTTTACCCGCTTTTCTGTAAGTTTTTCAGTAGTTGATATAGAACTTGCCGGATAAATGTGTGTTAATGATAAATTTATCATCTCCAATGATAGCCTTGAGCTCTTCTTCGCTTATAACACGTCCCTCACCGCTCTCATCGTAAAGATAATAAACAGCATCGCGCGCATTTGCCTTTCCGTCGGTAAAAACCCAAAGGACCCGAACTATACCGTAAATTTTTCCGTCTATCTTGCGGTATATACCCTCGGCGCTAACACTTTTCAAATCCAATCCAAACTTAACGGGGTCAACACGCGGAGGCTTCATATCCATAATCTTAAGATCCTCTATCACGCCTGCAATGTCGGGCATTTTTTTCAGATCATCCGAGTTGTGCTTTCCGCCCCTCACAGAGATATCTCTGTTACCGTCTCCGCCTTCCCATATAGTAATGACTTCATCGGTCTGAAAACCGTTGACAAGTCGAGTATATACCACTTTAATTCCCTCAGAATCAACGGTTAATTTATAACTGAACACGTTATTCTTACCGGGCTTTACGTAATCCCGTATCTTCTTTGCCTCTTCGGATACGAAAATGTCATCGGAAGTAAGGTAATTACGATTATCGTATCTGCGATTCGGATAATTCTTACTCTTTGCCTTTATCTGTCTTCTGACGTTGTCCTTGACCTCCTTCAATGTTGATGTCCTGGTTGCAGGATATACATACCAACCCGGTTCATCAAGAACACGCTCCATAACGGGAGGCAAATTAGGTGTGTAGCTATCCATGTAATTCGCCTTTTCCCAAAATGTTGTGTCCACCTTGTTGTCGTTAAAAGCAATAAAGCTACCGTATCCCATATCAACGAGAGCAGACTCGAACATATTTGAAAAATAGTCTATTCTTCCCTGCGTCTCATTGATCAGAAGATAGTTCTCAACACCCACTTGATTAAGCGACATAATGAAACGCTCGTACCCGTCAAAAATATCGGCACCGTAATGTCGATAGGAAATGAATATCTCCTCGGGAAGTCCTTTAGTGTTAAAGGATTCGATCACCTTGACTTTTGCTACGTGACAAGTATTTTCAGAGTTATATATAGAGTCGTATCCCGAGCCGTAACTGTACAGATCCGGATATACCTCGATTATCTCGGCTTCAATAACGGTTCCTATATAGAATCCGGGAGACACAAGACAATAACTGTATTCACCGGCTTCCTTTATGTCATTATCGATAAATGATAACTCCTGCCTTCCCGTCAGGCGATCTCCCACGGTCATAACGGCGGGGATCGGCTCTAACTTCAATGTTGTCGGTGTTCTATGAACGATCGCCGCCAATCCTACCGCAAAACAAAGTACCGCCGCAACAGCTGCACTCCAGATCCACTTGCCCTTACCTCCCAAGCTCCTTTTTAGGTTGGTTTTGGCAAATACCTTCTCCTTTATAGATTCAAGTGTAGCATCCTCGATCTCTTCCGATTCAAGCTTATATGAGATGATATCCAGCTCATCAGGTGTGGCGCTATCAAAAATATCTTTTAAATTTCTTTTCATTTTTCCCGCCCTCCAAACAATTTTCTCAATTTGTTCAAGGCTCTGTGCGCACGCGTGTCAACGAGAGATACACTCAATTTCATAGCCTTTGATATCTCCCTCGACGACTCACCAAAATAGTATTTGCGAATGATAATACTCGCATCGGGCTCCCCAAGATCCTTTATTGCATAAAAGACCTCGCGCACAAGCTCACGTTCGGCAAGCTCGCTCTCAATATCAAAATCATCCTTGATCTGAACAAACGAATCATCAGCGTCGATGGACAGCGTCATACCGTCTTTTGCGCGTCTGCGCAAAAGATCGATCGCGTTATTCCTTGCCAGAACGCAAAGATATGATCTGATGCTTGATCTTTTGGGATCAAAGCTGTCAAGCGATATGTAAAACTCGCTGAACGTCTCTGCGACACAGTCCTCAATATCAGTTGAGACGAATTGGTTTCCGACAAGCCTTCCGCGTACTACCGCATAAACGAGACCTGCATACTCATCCATAATAAATTCTATTCCTCTGTTGGGATCCTTACGCAGTAATTTCAAAAGCTTTACGTCATCCATCGTCTCACCTCCTTCGGGCGCGTCCACTATCTTATACGCATAAAAAGAAAAAATCTTACGCTTTTGTCAAATTTATTTTATCATTTTCTGCCTGACGTGTCAATATTGAAAATATCGATCTGTCAACACACCTTGAAAAATATTAACAAATTGAAACTTTTGGAAAAATATGATTGAAAAATGAATTTTCCTGTGATATAATTTATAATGGCGGAGAAAAGGGCAAAATCTGATCCGCAAAATGAATAAGTTAAATAAATTACCACTATAAAAAGGAGAAAAACCATGACACCTACCAACAATAAGTATGTTCTTGATTGGATCAACGAAATGGCTGAAATGACTCAGCCTGACAAGATCGTCTGGATCGACGGTAGCGAGGAACAGGCAGAGGCACTCAGAGCCGAGGCTTGCTCTACCGGCGAGATGATCAAGCTCAACCAGGAAAAGCTCCCCGGTTGCTACCTCCACAGAACCGCAGTAAACGACGTTGCACGCGTTGAGGGCAGAACCTTTATCTGTACCTCCAAGAAGGAAGACGCAGGAAACATCAATAACTGGATGGATCCCGCAGAGTGCAAGGCAAAGCTCACAAGGCTCTACACAGGAAGCATGAAGGGCCGCACGATGTACGTTATCCCCTACTCCATGAGTGTAGTAGGCTCCCCCTTCGCAAAGTACGGTATCGAGCTTACCGACTCTATCTACGTCGTTCTCAATATGCTTATCATGACACGCGTAGGTAACGACGTTCTCGATGCACTCGGTGAGAGCGCAGACTACATCAAGGGTCTCCACGCTCGCGCTGATATCGACGAAGAGAACAGATATATCGTTCACTTCCCCGAGGAAAATACCATCTGGTCAGTAAACTCCGGTTACGGCGGAAACGTTCTTCTCGGTAAGAAGTGCTTTGCACTCCGTATCGCATCCTTCCTCGGACGTAAAGAGGGCTGGATGGCAGAGCACATGCTCATCCTCGGTGTTGAATATCCCAACGGTGAGACAAAGTACGTATGTGCAGCATTCCCCTCCGCTTGCGGTAAGACCAACCTCGCAATGCTTATCCCTCCGGAGTACTACTCCAAGCAGGGCTACAAGGTATGGTGCGTAGGTGACGATATCGCATGGCTCCGCGTAGGTGAGGACGGAAGACTCTGGGCGGTTAACCCCGAAAACGGATTCTTCGGCGTTGCTCCCGGAACAAACCTCAACTCCAACCCCAACGCTCTCTATACAACAATGAAGGACACCATCTTCACAAACGTTGTTCATAACACCGCCGATAACACCGTTTGGTGGGAAGGACTTGACAAGAATCCTCCCGCAGAGGCTATCGACTGGAGAGGCAATCCTTGGGACTTCAGAACCTACGACAAGGCAAGAAAGCTCGAGACCTCTGGTGCACATCCCAACTCCAGATTTACCGCGAAGGCTATCAACTGCCCCTGCATCTCCAAGGAGTTCTCTAATCCCGCAGGTGTACCGATCTCCGCTATCGTATTCGGCGGAAGACGTGCAAAGACCGCTCCCCTCGTTTACCAGTCAACAAGCTGGCAGAACGGCGCGTTCGTCGGATCTATCATGGCAAGCGAAACGACCGCAGCAGCTGCAGGTGCAGTCGGCGTAGTTCGCCGCGATCCTATGGCTATGAGACCCTTCGTAGGCTACGATATGGGTGACTACTGGGCACACTGGCTCAAGATGGGCACAACAATTCCCCACGCTCCCAAGATCTTCCACGTTAACTGGTTCCGCACCGATGCCGAGGGCAACTTCATCTGGCCCGGATTCGGTGATAATATGAGAGTTCTTATGTGGATCCTCGCTCGTTGCGAGGGCAAGGTCGACGCAGACATCACTCCTATCGGATACGTTCCGAAGGCAGAGGACATCTGCATCGAGGGACTTGAGGACGTAACTCTTGATACTATCAAGGAGCTCCTTACCGTTGATAAGGAATCCTGGCTTGAGGACGTCGAGAACATCAAAGCCTTCTATGCACAGGTCGGCGACAGAGTTCCCCAGACTATGTACGACGAGCTTGCAGCACTCGAGGCAAGACTTAAGGCATAATTTGATCAATAGAGCTACAACAAGGGACGCTTCACAAAGAAGCGTCCCTTTAACATCTTGTTTTTACTTTTTCCTTGACATATAAGGAAAAATGTAGTATAATTGTCTCGACAAATCACCCAGGGAGGAACAAAAATGCAAAATATTCTCAATAAAAAAGGCTTTATATGCGATATGGACGGAGTTATCTACCACGGTAGCCGTATTCTCGACGGTGTCGCAGACTTTGTAAATTGGATGATAGACAACGACAAAAAATTTGTCTTTCTCACCAATAGCCCCGAGCGCACACCTCACGAGCTCTCAATGAAGCTTGAGAGAATGGGACTCTCGGTCTCCCCCGACCACTTTTATACAAGCGCTATGGCAACAGCAGAGTTTCTTCATTCACAGGCTCCCGGATGCACCGCGTACGTCATCGGCGAGGCTGCACTTTCAAAGGCACTCTACGACCAGGGTATATATATGAACGACGTCGACCCCGATTACGTCGTTATAGGCGAGACAAGGACATACGGCTTTGAAAAGATAGAAAAGGCGATCGCCCTCGTAAATAAAGGCGCAAAGCTCATCGGCGCAAATCCCGACACAATCGGTGTCACCGAAAAAGGAATAATGCCTGCAACAGGCTCTCTTATAGCGCCTATCGAGATAGCAACAGGCAAAAAAGCTTACTTTGTCGGCAAGCCCAATCCCCTTATGGTTCGCCATGGACTGCGCAAGCTCGGATGTCACAGTGAGGACGTAGCTTTCATCGGCGACAGAATGGATACGGACATTATCTCGGGCATCGAATCAAACGTCGATACTATCCTTGTTCTTACGGGCGTAACCACAAAAGAAGATATAAATCTCTTCCCCTACCGTCCAAAATATATCCTCAACAGTGTTTATGATATTGTAAAATCAATAAAATAAAAATGGAGACCTACACGGTCTCCGTTTTCATTGTTTTGTCGGAACGCTTGTATCCTTTTTCGTTCTTGTACCGCTGTGGTTTCGCATAAAGAACAAAAGGTCAATAAAGCTTTCGGTATATGGGATAAAGCTTCCCTCTTTTATCATTTCGATTATCTCGTCACGGCAAGCCCATTTGACTCTCTGAACCTCGCTATTCTGCAATTTTAGCGCAGAAATATCAATATCATCGCGCACATCAATATAAACATCGTCAAATACACCGTCAACATTCACAGTAAGTGCGGGCATGACTCCTTGAAATGACATGTCAAGCCCAAGCTCTTCCAAGAGCTCTCGCTCGACAGCCGTCTGACTTGTGTCCCCAGATACCGCGCTTCCGCCAACCGTAACGTCCCACATATTCGACCAACCCGACTTAAACGGCTGTCTTTGCTGTATCAGCATCTCGCCTTTAGAGTTGAAAATACAAGCGTGAACGACTATTCTGTAAACACCCTCGGGCTGCTTGTCGCCGCGAACCATTGTCCGCCCGAGCTTTATTCTGTTTTCATCGTAAAGATCCCAAAGCTCCATAATGCCCTCCGTTCATTTTCGCCTGTCAGCAAAAAAATCCGACAGTAGCTTTGCACATTCTTCCTTCATAAATCCGTGCTCGACCCAAGGCTTGTGATTTAAGGGATAATTTCTCATATCCATTACACTTCCGCAAGCCCCCGCCTTTGCGTCCTTTGCCCCAAAAACAACCTTTCCAAGCCTCGAATTTATTATCGCACCCATACACATCGGACAGGGCTCCAGAGTTACGTAAAGCGTGCATTTTTCAAGGTGCCAACCGCCAAGAGCCTCGCAAGCCTTGCGAATAGCAAGAACCTCCGCATGCCCCGTGGCATCTCCCGTCGCCTCGCGATTATTGTGCGCAGATGCAATTACCTCGCCATCCTTGACAATGACCGCGCCAACAGGTATCTCACCCTCTCTCGCCGCCATTTTTGCTTCATCGAGCGCGATCCGCATAAATTCACCGTGCATCCGCACACCTCCCCTTATCTATTGAAAAACCTCCCTGACGGGAGGTTTTTCTATTTAAATTTTGATTACTGAGCCTGACCTGTGAGCTTTGCAACCTCTGCAGCGAGGTCGTCCTGTCTCTTCTCAATGCCCTCACCCTTCTCGAAACGAACGAAGGATGCAACCTTGATAGAACCGCCAAAAGCCTTTGCGGTGTTAGCAATGTACTTCGCAACACTCTCATGATCCTCGGCCTTAACGTACTCCATGTCAACAAGGCAGTTGTTCTCGTAGAACTTGCCAAGCTTACCTGTTACAATACCGTCAAGAACCTTCTCGGGCTTGTTAGCCATTTTAGGATCGTTAGCAAGCTGAGTCTTGATGATGTTCTTCTCGTTCTCAAGAACGGAAGCGGGAACGCTCTCTCTGTCGAGGTAAGGAGTAGGATATGCACCAACCTGGAGAGCGATGTTCTTTGCGAACTCAGCGAAACCGTCCTTGTCAGCGCAGTCGGTGTCGAACTTAACGATAACACCGATGGAGCCCATACCGTGAATGTACGTGCTGGTTGTTCCCTCAACGATAGCAAAACGACGAACAGTGATCTTCTCACCGATCTGGAAAATAAGCTCCTTGAGCTTTGCTTCAACGGTAACACCCTCGTAGTCGCAAGCATTAAGTGCCTCTACGTCAGCGGGGTTAGTGTCGATGATAACCTTAAGAAGATTCTTAACGAAAGCCTTGAAGGTCTCGTTCTTTGCAACGAAGTCTGTCTCGGTGTTAACCTCAACGATAGCGGTCTTGTCGCCAACAGTAAGAATGTCAACGAGACCGTCAGCTGCGATTCTTGTAGCCATTTTGGACTCAGCCTTAAGCTCACCCTTCTCGCGAAGAAGCTTAATAGCAGCATCCATATCGCCGTCTGCCTCAACGAGTGCCTTCTTGCACTCCATCATACCGATACCGGTCTTTGCTCTGAGAGCAGCAACGTCTTTTGCAGTAATAGTAGCCATTTTGGATAATTCCTTTCTATTTAATACAAATTCTTAACAAAGATTCAGATTAAGCCTCTGCGTCTTCCTCAGCCTCGACCTCAGCCTTTTCCTCTGCAGCCTCAGCGGTCTGCTCACCCTGCTTACCCTCGATAACTGCGTCAGCAATTACGGAAGAGATGAGCTTGATTGCGCGGATAGCGTCGTCGTTACCGGGAATTACGTAGTCAGCATCGTCAGGATCGCAGTTGGTATCAACGATAGCGATTACCGGAATACCGAGCTTCTTAGCCTCGAGAACTGCGTTTCTCTCCTTGCGGGGGTCAACGATGAAGATCGCATCGGGAAGCTGCTCCATAGTCTTGATACCGCCGAGGTTCTTCTCGAGGTCAAAGATCTCCTTCTGGAGCTTTGCAACTTCCTTCTTGGGAAGCATATCGAATGTGCCATCCTCAGCCATCTTGTTAAGGCTGTTGAGTCTTGCGATAGATCTCTTGATGGTCTTGAAGTTGGTCATCATACCACCGGGCCAACGAACGTTAACGTAGTACTGTCCGCAACGGAGAGCCTCTTCCTTAATAGCCTCTGCCGCCTGCTTCTTTGTACCAACGAAAAGAACGTTACCGTTGTTTGCAGCGAGCTCACGAACGAACATGTAAGCTTCCTCAACCTTCTTAACGGTCTTCTGAAGGTCGATGATGTAGATGCCGTTTCTTTCAGTAAAGATGTACTCCTGCATCTTGGGGTTCCATCTTCTTGTGTGATGTCCGAAATGGACGCCAGCTTCGAGAAGCTGCTTAATTGAGATAACAGACATTTTAATGTCCTCCTTCGGTTTTTCCACCACAGTAGCTTTGGCGGCGCAATCCCCTTTTGTCTTTATCACTCAAAGGAGACACCGGCACCGCAGACGTGGTACTGTGTGTGTATTGATTTTTGAGTTGTGTTCTCTGCACAACGCCAATTATTATAACATATAAATATTCCCTTTGCAATACCGCAAGCAACTATTTACAAATTATTTACATTTTACCTGCGTTTTCTTCTGCCTCTTCCTCGCAAACAACCCGAAAGCTCTGCATCCGAGAGCTTGACAAGGATCGCATCCTCACCGATGCAGTCTATCTTGCACCAAGGGATAGAGTACTCATCTCTGTCCGACAAAAGCGGAAAACACTTGCCGCCCCCGCCCGAGACAGTAAAAGAAATTATCCTCGCGCAATCAAGATCGATCTCAAGCTCGCACGGAAATCCGAGCCGTTCACCGCCGCAAATATTGATAACCTCAAGAGATCTGAATTCATCAGTACACATTATTCGCATAAAATCACCTCCATCAAGGCAATTATATGCAAACTTCATTCATTATTTTCTCTTGCCCTCTATCCTTCTTGCGATGAAAACAGTTACGGTATACAACAAACAGTAAGCGGGAACGATGATGAATTCATATTTTCCGATTCCATTCGGGAACAGACTGTCCGAAAGCGGAGGCAGAGTAATTACAGCAGCAACTGCCAAAAGCGCGGCATAAATAAGCAAAACTCTTACAAAACAGCGTCTTCTTCCCTCTCCGCTTGCAGTATAGTCGTTGTTTATTATGAAAAATTCAACGAAAACAGTGAGAAGCAGTGCAATAAACACGGGCATCGAATATGCAGGATTTTTGCCGAAAACCTCGGCAAAATCAAGTATCAAAAGCACCAGAGCAAACACAGCTGAAAGTGAAGCTCTTGCGATAATTCCGGGGAGCTTGTACCTGATAAGAGCCGTGGGCAGGTGCTTGAAGTCCGTGCTTGACTTCAACAAGCTGTCCTTTGAAACAGAATCCGAGAAAACGATAATTGAGATCAACGCGGCAGAAAAAGCCAGCGCGGCAGTTTGTATTGCATTGAGGAGCAAAACGCCAGTCAGTGCCGACACGGCAATTATGGGCAGAAGCGTGCTCATAAGCATTATAAAAATGAGCAACGACTGCGCCAAAGAAAGATATGCTGACCTTGATGCATTCAAAGCGTTAACGATCGCATTAAGACCGCCCGAGCCCTTGTGAGACCTGTGCACAAGCATCCTGGACAAAAGCCTTGTCTTCTGCGAGCAGCGAAGATTCGTTTCCCTTCCGTCGCAAGGCAGCTTTTCATATAAAGATTCCTTGTATTTTTCGGACGAATACTTCAACACGTCACAGCTGACCGCCAGATTGGCACGCGCCATCACGTCGTAATACTCGTCACCGATTCCATACGCGGCAACAACGGAGCCGTTTTCTCGCATACGGTCAATAAGCCGAGCATATTCATCTGCGGAAAATCCAACGTAAACGCCGTATTTATCCGTATTATCAAGAATATCCACACCCCTCGCGGCGAAATCCGAAGCGTAAGCCACCTCTCCGTCTAAAGCAGATACAATATTTGACGATGTAAGACCTTCCTCATCGAAAAGCAAAGCCCTCACCGTGACACGCGAAGAGCCGAGTGCTTCGATAGCCGCCGACAACTCCGCGGCAGGCACAAGGTAAACAGCCAATGCACCCTCAAAAACAGTCTCTCCGCCCGATTCGGAAATAAAGTAAAGACACCTTCCGCCTCTTCCTTCAACCTCTTGCCTGAAGCTCAAAATCCCGTCCTTAACGTCGGCAAGCTCGCATTTTTCATTCATTTCACCGCGTGCAGACTTGCAGAGAGCCAGAACAGATTCATCAAACGACAGTGCCGCACGGTATTCACCCAGGGTCGTCTCAACGCAGGCAAATCCCCTCTCTCCCGACGCGTCCGCGGAGAAATACAGCGACTTGATCACAAGATCTGCGCCTTCGGCATCGAAATCCGATGCTTTGACGTAATTTGATAAAGAATCAGCCACTCCGTCAAGCAAAAACTCGTTTTCAATGCCGCTCTCCGCCAATGCCCTCAAATATGAGTGAGCATAGGTAAGAAGTCTTGATCCCGAAGGATCGTCTGCCGAGAGAGTGCAAAGAACGCGCTCGCCTACACATACCTCGCCAAATCGGAATCCGCCCTCGAATAGAGCCGCATCTCCGAGCAAAACAAGATCGCTGACGTCCGTCAAAGTATCTATCGCCTTAACGTCCCTTATAAATGCGGCAACGTCCCTTTTGTCCTCGGAGCTCTCACCAAAAACCCTCGCGCTTCTTTCAATACAGCACGCAAAAGCACTTGCAGCTACGGTCTCAACAAGCTCGAGCGAGATCATTGCAACAGACGACAAAAGCATAGTAAAATTATGTACGAATGACATCTCTTTAAGAGTGATAAGGCTTACAAGCGACAGCAAGACTACCGCAACCAACGAGAAAAAAGAAACTCTCTGTAAAATTGGTCTTATCGCCTTAACACCGCCGTATTCGCCCTCGTATCCCGAAAGCTCACCGGCACCGAGAAAACGCGAAAGGTAAACGTCCTCCCCCGTCTCTACGGCAACGCAAAGAGCCCGTCCGCCACTGACAACGCTTCCTGCGTAAAGCATATTTGAAGCATTGGGCGCGTCAACTGTATCCGATTCAGAATACGAAGCCTCACCGCTCTTCTGAACGTCCCTGTTGCGCACTCCCATAGCAGTGTTAAAAAGCTCTTTTACAGTAAGAGAATCGGACGAAATTATCCTTGCGTCGCAAACGAGAAGATCACCGCTCTTAACGACAAAAACATCTCCCTTTACAACGTTTCGCCCATCAGTGTAATATTTTTTTCCGCCTCGGACGACTCTCACTGCAGGACTTGAAAAGTCGTGCATAGAATTGATCTTTTTCCTCGCGCGCATCTTCATTATGCCGCCGATCAACGAGCCCGAGACCGCGATGACCAGAACACCGAGCCCGACGCTGAGATCACCGAACAAAGCTGCAAATAAAGAAACGAGCACAAGAACCAGGACCGCAGGCGAGAAAAAGAAGGAAAATATAGACGCAAATTCCGCATCGGTGCGCCTGACAAATAGCGATGCAGTACCCTTGTTGCCCTTTTTCTCTTTTTCAAGCCTCCGCCTTGCCTCTCCGACGGAAAGACCGCCCGAAAGGTCAGTATCAAGCTCGCTTTCGATCATGTCAAGAGCAAGCTCATGCCATTTTATCTTCATTATGATATGATCTCCAATCACTTACATACAGCTGACCGCGATCTCTCCGTCACGGAGGGAAACGCGCGCCTGCGAGTAGCTCTTTTCGTAGTCTGCGATCAGAAGCTCTGCGAGCTTATCCTCAACGTTCTTCTGAATATACCTGTGCATATTTCTCGCACCGTACTTCTCGGAGAAGGAGTTTTCGGCTATATGTCTGACCGCCTCATCCGAATACGAGAGAGCTATTCCCCTCTCGGCAAGCGTATCCTTGAGCTGACCGAGCATAATGAGAGCTATCTTGCAGAAATCGTCCTTATCAAGAGAACGGAACGTAATCACCTCGTCAACTCTGTTGATAAACTCGGGGCGCAAGAATTCGGCAAGCGCGCGCTCGGTCTTCTCGGCGTCGGTCTTTGCACCGTCCCCCGTAAATCCAACGACACCGCTTCTTCTCTCGGAGCCTGCGTTAGTTGTCATAACGATGACCGCGTTCTCAAAGTTGACGGTCTTTCCGTGTGCATCGGTGATACGTCCGTCATCAAGTATCTGCAAATGGATATTAAGAACGTCGGGATGCGCCTTCTCTATCTCATCGAAAAGAACGACCGAATAAGGACGGCGACGGATCTTCTCGGTGAGCTGACCCGCATCGTCGTAGCCGACGTATCCGGGAGGCGAGCCGATAATTCTCGAAACCGAATGCTTTTCCATAAATTCCGACATATCAAGCCTGATAAGAGTCTCGGGCGAGTCAAATAAGTCAGCCGCCAGAGTCTTTACAAGCTCTGTCTTACCAACACCCGTAGGACCTGCAAAAATGAACGATACAGGCTTTCTCTTATAAGATATACCCGCTCTGTTGCGCTTTATCGCCCTTGATACCGCGTCGACCGCGTGATCCTGACCTACAAGCCTTGTCTTCAGCCTCTCTGCAAGAGTATCTATTCTCTTGTACTCATTGGCGGTAATATTCGTCGCAGGAATACCCGTCCAGAGCTCGATCACATCGGCAAGATGCTCCTCTGTCAAGGTAATGCTCTCGCACACGCCCTGGATCTTGTCAAGACGCTCTTTAAGTCGCATCTCCTCGGACTGAACGCGCGCGATCTGCTCGTATTTCTTCTGACTCTCCTTGTCGTCGGAGGTTATCATCGCCTCAAGTCCCTCCCTCTCGGATTTGAGGGAAAGAAGCTTGTCTCTTATCTCAAGAGACTCGTTGAGCTTGCTTGAAGAAAGAGAGAGCTTGGATGCCGCCTCGTCGAGAAGGTCGATAGCCTTATCGGGAAGATATCTGTCGGTAATGTACCTCTCAGACAGAATGACCGCAGAGTGCAAGATCCCCTCGGGAATGCGGATATTGTGGAAATCCTCGTAATAGTGACTGATACCGCGAAGCATCTCGGCAGCCTCGGACACGGAGGGCTCGTTTACGGTCACGGGCTGGAAGCGTCTCTCAAGAGCCGAATCCTTTTCAATATATTTTCTGTACTCGTTGAGCGTCGTCGCACCGATAATTCTGACCTCTCCGCGAGAGAGCGCGGGCTTGAGAATATTCGCCGCGTTAACGCTTCCCTCGGCTTCACCCGTACCGACGATGTTGTGGACCTCGTCAATAACGAGTATCGCCCTGCCGTGCTCCTTGACCTCTGCAAGAAGTCCGAGGATACGCGACTCAAACTGACCGCGGAACTGAGTACCTGCAACGAGCGCGGTAAGATCAACAAGGAAAAGCTCCTTGTCACGAAGCTTGTACGGAACGTTACCGTCAGCTATACGAATGGCAAGACCCTCTGCGATCGCGGTCTTACCCACTCCAGGCTCACCTATAAGACAAGGGTTGTTCTTCTGTCGGCGGCAAAGAGTCTGAATAACTCTCTCTGTCTCCCTGTCGCGCCCGACTATCCTGTCAAGCTTGCCCTGCCTTGCGCTTTCTGTAAGGTTTTTGCAGTATGATGTCAAAAACTTATATGTCTTGGGCTGATCTTTACCCTTTTTAGCATCTTTTTTGACCTTCTCACCGCTGTTTTGAGGCGGCATAGGCACGATATTGGGCTCTCCGTTTTGTGCGGCGGGAAGATTGTCAGCAACAGACTTTATCGCATCCATAAATCCGCTATCCTTGAAGAGCTTGGGAAAATCGATAGCGGGAGCACCGCCGTCCTCGCCCTCGTTTATAGCGTCAGCAAGCTCATTTTCCATGTTTTCCATCTGCTCGGGAGAAATGCCCATTTTGTTGTATATATCCCCAAGCATATTTTCGATAGGAAGACCGAGATCCTTTGCGCATTTTACGCAAAGACCCTGCGAGGTCTTCTCACCGTTTTCGACCTTCGTAACGAAGATCACCGCCACTCTCTTGTGGCAATTAGAACACATAACCATTTTTCAGTTTTCGCTTTCTCTATATAAGATTTCTTAAAAAATCAAAAAGTTTCAGATCGTAAACAAATTTAAAAACATACGAGTCGTTATAAACGCTCATAGCACCGTCACCGCCCTCGAAAAAGGTGACGATCTCTGCTACCGCATAGATAGCCGTAGACAGAATCGATATCGACAAAGCTCCGATTATCAAGCCAAGGCAGAGCCCCAAAAGCTTGTCGATCTTAGTAATTATCGGTATTTTTATCTTGCTGAGCATGCGGATGATAAGCCCCGAGAGAAAAAACACCGCAAAGAAACTGACCGCAAAGCCGAGTATGCCCGCAAGCACACCCACAGCACCGCTGTCTGTCAGAAGAGCCTCAAAGGCATAGCCCAGAAGCATTGCGACAGGACGTGCCAAAAGCGATGCCGCAAGGATCGAGAAAAGGAATTTTCCCGCACTTAGAACCGAGCAAGCAAGTCCGAGTCTCCAATGCCTGATAGCAGAGAATAAAAACAGAGCAACAAGAATAACGTCAACGATAATAGCCATAAAAGACCTCCAAAAAATACTTTACTTTAATCAAAAGATATGTATCTCGCTGTCGTTTGAGTACAAAGAGCGATTCGTCCGTCCGAAAAAACAAGTAAAGAAGCCTTGTCGCTTACAGTATCCGCACGGCTTTGAGTACCGAGAGATGTACTGACCTTGAGCACCTCACCGCTCTTGAGGAAGCAGACCGCCGAGGAAGAAAGCTTCATATCTCTTACCGTACCGTCGATCGCACCGTTGAATACGGGAGTGCCGTCCTTGTTAAAGACCGAAACGGTATTTTTCTGCGAGCCCGAGCCGTCCGAAAACAGAAGAGCGAAGCGACCGCCGTAGATATCAAATCTTGAAAGCCTGCCGGGGTAAGTAAATTCAGATCTCTGCGCCCCACCGCGATCGAAAACGACCGCCTTTGTGTCAAGAATAACGGCAATTCTGTCATCCGAGAGAAATTCACAGGTATAAGGCATATAGCCGTTAAAGGAAACCGAATATTTGATGTCACTCGAGCGCGTATCTATAACACTGAGCGTACTGAGTGCCTCACCGTTCTTTGCAGAAAGTGAGAGTACCGCGGCATATCTTCCGTCTGACGAAAGAGATGCGGAAATAACGCGATCGTTTTTACTGTACTCACTGACAAGCTCGAGTGATGAATTATATATCTTCACAAGTGAAGCGTATGACTTTGACGAGGTCACCAAAAGAAAACTTCCGTTTTCAGCCATATCGGCATAGCTTACGGGAAAATCAAGATTTTCCCTCTTTACCGAAATAAAGGAATTGTAAACCGCATATCCGCGCCTACCCTGATCGTAAACGAGGATATACTCGTTTGACGCGCTGATTTTCGGATTTGTGAATTCACATCCCTCGGTCATTGTCATTCTGCCGGTCGCGGTGAACATTTTTATCTCACTGTCCCCCGCCACCGCAAGACCGTTCTTGAAGACCGCAAAATCCTGATTTTGAACGGGCATCGAATAGTTAAGCGTAGAGGGTGCAGACTCTCCGTAGCTCTTGACATATCCGATGTCCTTGAACATGTAATACACCTTCTCGTAGGAAACGGCACCGCTTCCGAAAAGCAAGGTCACAATGAGCAGACAAACAAGCAGAACGACCGAGATTATTCTTGCAATGCCAAGTCCGTAAGAAAGCTTTGATTCTTCAGAGCTCTCGGGACCGTCGTAAAGCGCAAGTCTCTTTTCGCGTTCAAAGAGCGAGGCAAAAAACCTCTTTGATCTTATCTTCGCAGTAACGCTTCTGACCTTAATCACTAACTTTCCAAGCAATGATATTTCGTTGTCATTTTCCCTTTTCAAGTCTTTCCCTCCTTTCCGCGCCTTAAGCGCAAATCCTGATCAATAAACGACCTTGTTCAAATAAAGTCCGCAAGCCGCGGCAGTCATCCCCGCACGCTCGCGCGAACGGGATAAAATTATATCAGTAATATCCTCTGGCTCGATCCTGCCCTCTGCAACGGCAATAAGCGTTCCCGCCATTATTCTGACCATATTGTAGAGAAAACCGTCCGCGGCAACGCGAAAAATTATCTCCTCTCCAACTCTTTCAACGTCGGCATACATGACCTCGCGCACAGTTGTCGAGACGTTCGAGCCCTGCGCCATAAAAGCAGAAAAATCATGTTTTCCGACAAAATTTTTAGCCGCAGACCTCATTCTGTCAAATGCCCCGTCACCTATCACGCGAGGCAGATATAACGCGCGCCCCTCCAAAAACGGATCGCGCACCGCACCGTTATAGATGCGGTAGATATATTCCTTGTACTTCACGTCGTAACGCGGATGGAAGGAATCCTCCACCCACTCCGCACTTTTGACCGAAACGTCAGTGGGTAGATGAGCCGTCATCGCACGCGGGATCTTTGATATCTCAATATCGGTAGGAAGAGACTCTTCCCCCTTTTTCGTCACCGTAGCACAGAAATCGTTTGCGTGAACACCGCTGTCGGTACGGCTGCAGCCCGTAATGTCACATTCAAAGCCAAAGAGCTCGCGCGTCGCGCGATTGAGCTCGCCCTGCACCGTCCTCTTATCCTTCTGTATCTGATAACCGCAAAAATCTGTACCGAGATACTTTATTCTGAGTAAAAGCTTCATATCTCCACCACCGTTATCTCATGGTGTAGCCGGGCGCAAAAATGTTGAGCAGAACGATGCCCGCAATAAATGCCGCTATCAGAACAAGAGCAACAACGTCTCTCCAGGTAAACTTCAAAACGTTGAGCTTTGTCCTTCCCTCACCGCCTCTGTAACAGCGGCAGGTCATAGCAGTCGCAAGCTCGCCGGCGCGTCTGAATGCAGAAATAAATAGCGGAATGAGGATAGGAATAAGCGCCTTTGCCCTCTTGGCAAGCGATCCGTTTGTAAAATCGGCACCTCTCGCCTTCTGCGCCGACATTATCTTCTCCGTCTCTTCAACGATCGTCGGAATAAAACGAAGCGCAATAGTCATCATCATCGCAAACTCGTGCACAGGCACCTTGAATACCTTAAGAGGAGACAAGAGCTGCTCAAGCGCATCTGTAAGCTGAATGGGAGTCGTCGTGTAGGTCAGAAAAATACTTGTTCCGATGATCATTGCGACAATTCTGACAACAATGAAAGCCGCATTGTAAAGACCCGACGTGTATATCTGTATGAACTTCCATGAAAGCAAAAGCTCATTCGCGTCGCCCTTTGTCCAGAAAACGTTGAGTATTGCCGTAAAGACCATAATGAATATAAGAGCCTTTATCGACTTGAGAACTATTTTCACGGGTATCCTGCTGAGTAAAATAAGCGCAAGAGCTGACACTAAAAGAAGCGCAAAGCTTATCACGTTCTTACAAAGAAAGCTTGCAACGATATACGCAATAGCAATAATGATCTTCATTCTCGGATCAAGCCTGTGCATCACGGAATTTGAGGGGTAAAACTGACCGAAAGCTATACCGTTCATACAGCACCTCCCAGGAGATCCGCAAGAGCGCGCTCGGCATCCTCGACCGTGTAAATATCGGGCGAGATGTCAACACCGCTCTGTCGCAGAAGCATAACGAGACGCGTCATCTGCGGCACACCGAGACCGATAGCCTCAAGCTCGTCACCGCGTGAAAAGACCTCGTGTCTTTTTCCGCACATAGCCACCTTTGAGTGACACATAACGACGAGCTCCTCGCAGTATTTCGCCATGTCGTCCATACTGTGACTTACAATAATGACCGCCGCACCCGTCGCATCCGCATATCTTCCGATAGCCTCAAATATTGAATTTCGTCCCGCAGGATCAAGTCCCGCGCTCGGCTCGTCAAGAACGAGCACCTCGGGGCGCATAGCCATAACGCCCGCAATAGCCGCACGGCGCTTTTGACCGCCCGAAAGATCGAATGGAGACTTCAAAAGAACGTCGCGTTCAAGTCCAACAAGCTCTGCCGCCTCAACGACTCTCTTCTTTATCTCCTCGGAGTCAAGACCCATATTCTTCGGACCGTACGCAATATCCTCCCAAACAGTATCCTCAAAGAGCTGATACTCGGGGTACTGCATAACGAGTCCGACCTTGTATCTCACCTTGCCGATCTCCTTCGGCTTTGCCCAGATGTCCTCTCCGTCAAGAAGGATCCTGCCCGACGAGGGCTTGACAAGACCGTTGAACATACCGACAAGAGTAGACTTGCCCGAGCCCGTGTGCCCGATAATGCCCGTCACGGTATTCTCTTTTATCTCAATGCAAACGTCATCAAGCGCACGCACCTCAAAGGGCGTGCCCGCACTGTAAACGTACGAGACGTTTTCAACCTTAATCTTTGCCATTTTTCCCTTTCAGCCTCAAATAAGGCTTGAATTTATCTGTTTATCTGTTTTTTAACGAATTCAATATAGTCTCTGCGCACTGCTCGGGAGTGTTGATCTCCCCGTCAAGCTTGATGCCGCGCGCACGCAGACGAAGAAGCAGATCCGAGCACTGCGGCAGATCGAGTCCGCACGCGCGGAGCTTGTCCGCCTGTGCAAATATCTCGGAGGGCTTTCCGTCAAGAATGATGCGCCCGTCGTCAATAACCACGACCCTGTCGGCGCGCACCGCCTCGTCCATATAGTGTGTGATGGTAATTATCGTCTTTCCCTCTTCGCGATTGAGCTTTTCCATCGTGGCAACCACCTCGCGACGACCCATAGGGTCAAGCATAGCGGTAGATTCGTCGAAAATGATGCAATCGGGCTTCATCGCAATAATTCCCGCAATGGCAACTCTCTGCTTCTGACCGCCCGAAAGCCTGTGAGGCTCGTGACGGGAGTATTCACTCATGCCGACCGTTGCAAGAGCACCGTCAACACGGCGGCGGATCTCGTCACGCGGCAATCCGAGATTTTCGGGTCCGAAAGCAACGTCCTCCTCAACGATAGTCGCAACTATCTGGTTGTCGGGATTCTGAAAGACCATTCCAACCTTTTTTCGAAGCTCGTAAATATCGTCCTCGGTCATATCGGGTGAGCTTATCTCGACCCCGTCTATCTCAATGCTTCCCTCAAAATAATCGTAATCGTCAATTACGAGATTGAGAAGCTTTGCAAGGGTCGACTTTCCCGAGCCGTTGTGACCTAGCACCGCAACGTATTCGCCCTTTTCAATATCGAGCGAAAGATCGCGCAAAACGCTCTCGGGATTTCCCTCGTCGTCCTTGTATGAAAAATTCAGATTTCGTATTTTAATGTAAGACACCTCAATGCCTCCGTCTGTTCAGAATTTATTTGTCGGCAGTCCAACGCGAGCTTGCACCGCAAGGAAGAGGCGCGCCCGTCTGCGTTACGCGAAGACCGAGCTCACCCGACTCAATTTTACCGCCGTATCTCGACTTGACCTTGAGGTCAAGAATATAGCTCATGGTAAGCGGAGAAAGTCCCGTCGTATAGGAATTTATAAGGAAGAACAAGGGCTCGTCACTGAGCACCTTTGATACAAGTCCGACAAACTCGTCAATAGAGTCCTCAAGCTTCCATACCTCACCCGATGGTCCTCTGCCGTACGAAGGAGGGTCCATGATTATTCCATCGTACTTGTTTCCGCGTCTTATCTCACGCTCAACGAACTTCTTGCAGTCGTCAACGATGTAGCGTATAGGTGCGTTTTCAAGACCCGAAAGAGCCGCATTTTCCTTCGCCATAGCGACCATACCCTTCGACGCGTCAACGTGAACGACCTGCGCCCCCGCCTTTGCCGCGGCAACGGTAGCTCCGCCCGTATACGCAAAGAGATTGAGCACCTTTATAGGTCTGCCCGCTTTTTTGATAAGCTCGGAGAACCAATCCCAGTTAGCCGCCTGCTCGGGAAAAAGTCCCGTGTGCTTAAAGCCCATGGGCTTCAAACGGAACTTAAGACCCAAATGATCGTAAGAAATATCCCACGATTCAGGGGTCTTCTGCTTTACCCAGCCTCCGCCGCCGTTTGACGAGCGGCGGTAAACACCGTCAGCGCACTTCCACATCGCGTGTCTCGCCGCATCCTTCCAGATTATCTGGGGATCGGGACGAACGAGTATGTATTTACCCCAACGCTCAAGACGCTCTCCGTCCGACGCGTCAAGCAATTCGTAATCCTTCCAATTATCACTGCACCACATATTTTATACTCCATCCTTGCCGTCAGCGTGACGACACTTTGAATATTTTATGAGATCAACTCTCGAGATTTTTGTTGTAATAGGAAGCCAGGCGCGAGCAACCGCTGTGCGCGTGGCATACCGCAATGGCAAGCGCGTCCGCAGTGTCGTCGGGCTTTGGCGGCTCCTTTAGTCCGAGAATCCCCGTCACCATAATTATCACCTGCTTTTTCTCCGCCCTTCCGTATCCTACCACCGCCTGCTTTACCTGAAGCGGTGTGTATTCACCGATCTTCATTCCCGCAAGATGCGCCGCAAGAAGAATTATTCCTCTCGCCTCCGCAACAACGATACCTGTCTTTTGGTTGTTGGTGAAGAAGAGCTCCTCTATCGCCATCTCGTCGGGGTGATATTTTTCGATAAGCTCACGCATACCGCGGTAGATCATTTCAAGACGGTCAACGATAGGCATTCCTGCAGGAGTCTGGATCGATCCGTAACCGAGCGTGCGGAATTTCGAGCCCGAATATTCAATTACACCCCAACCCACAATAGCGTAACCGGGGTCAATGCCAAGAATGATCATTCCACACCTCCGAAAATCAAGAGAAATCTCGCAAAAGCGCAAAATCCCCCATTATCATATCTTAATTATTATATCACACTTCTTTATGAAAGTCAAACAAAATTTAAATTAAATTGTAAATTATTAGAAAACTTCGGGAAAACCGTTTACAATTTTTTCCTCGTGTGTTATAATAAACTGTATATTGCTTTACACAGGAGGACAAGCCGTGCAGATTCTCAAGCTTTGCGAAGGCGACATTCTTGAATTAAAAAAACCGCACCCATGCGGAAATAAACTGTTCAAAGTGTTAAGAGCAGGCAGTGACGTCAGGATCGTGTGCGAACAGTGCGGACGGGATATGACACTTGACCGCATTAAGCTTGAAAGATCTGTAAAGCAGGTAATAAAGGATAATTGATCCACCCCTCCCAGAAAGGATGAAAAAATGAGCAGTAAAACAAAAATGCTACCAAACGATGCCGCTCTTAAAAAGAAGAGAGGCTTCAAGGATTGGTACAAATCAGCCAAGAGCGAATACGGGTATATCGCCTTAGCAGTATTGATCCCCGCTATTTTGGTCTACCTTATCTACTTTGCAAGATCGATCCACCCGTTCGGTGACGGAACCGTGCTGGTCCTCGACCTTAACGCACAGTACGTCTACTTCTTCCGCGCACTGAGAAACATCGTGTACGACGGCGGAAGCATGCTGTATTCGTGGTCAAGAGGACTCGGCGGAGAGTTCCTCGGTATGTACGCGTACTATCTTGCAAGCCCGCTCTCATACCTCATATTGCTCTTCCCTACAAGCAGAACACAGGAGTTCCTTCTCTTGCTCTTTATGATCAAGGCAGGAATCTGCGGCGGAACGATGGGCTTCTATCTCCATAAGCACTCAACAAACAAAAATAAGTTTGCCGTAGTCGCATTCTCAATTCTTTACGCAATGAGCGCGTACTGCATCGTTCACCAGAGCAACACGATGTGGATGGACGCGGTAATGTGGCTGCCCCTTGTCGCATACGGACTTGAGGAGCTGATAAAGCGCGGAAGATTCAAGATATTCACCATCTTCCTCTCGCTCACACTCGCCAGCAACTTCTATATCGGATACATGGTCTGCATCTTCGTTCTCCTTTACTTTTTCTTCTATCACCTTGCTTACAAGGACAACGACGTAAACAATCCCGCCAAAGAAAGCATGCATCTTGGCAAGTCCCTGCTCCGCGTAGGATTTTTCTCGGTTGTTGCCATCTGTATGGCGGCAGTGCTCGTAATAGGAGCATACTACTCGCTCCAGCTCGGTAAGTCAGACTTTACCGATCCTTCATGGGATATTGCGTTGCGATTCGACCTCTTCGACCTCTTCTTCAAGATGCTCCCCTCCTCTTACGACACAGTAAGAATAGACGGACTTCCCTTTATCTATTGCGGACTTATCACCGTCATTCTGGCACCGCTATTCTTCTGCTCAAAGCGTTTCACAGTAAGAGAAAAGATCGCCAGCGGAGTATTCCTTTCTATCTTCGCATTCAGCTTTATGATAAGCGTTGTTGACCTCGTATGGCACGGCTTCCAGAAGCCTATGTGGCTCAATAACAGATACAGCTTCATGTTCTGCTTCTTTTTGCTCTTCCTCGCCTTCAGAGCATTCGAGCATATCGAAGAGATCAGCGCAAAGAGCATCGCGTGCGTTTCCGCATTCATTATGTTCTTCCTCGCGATCGTGCAGAACTTTGAAACACAGTATAAAGAAAAGCTCGAGGCACTTTCCTACGGTCCCGACGACGGAAAGTTCCAGGTCCACGAATTCGCGACCGTAACACTTACGATAGTTTGCCTTATCGCCTATATCTCGATAATAGCCGTGATGAAGGTCGCGAAAAATAAGGATGTCGTCGCAGTCGTCCTCGTATCCGTTATTGCGGTAGAAGTATTCTTAAGCGGGCTCTGCAACGTCAACGACCTAGACGAAGACGTAGGATTCTCCAAATATTCCAAGTTCAACGAATTCAACACCCTTATGGAGCCGGTAGTCGATACGCTCGAGAACTACGACGATTCCTTCTACCGCGCCGAAATTACCAATAAGCGTAAAGACAACGATAACATGGCGCTCGACGTGCGCGGACTTACGGGAACGACCTCCACGCTCAATAAAGAGACTATCTCCTTCCTTCACAATATGGGATTCTATTCAGCATCCCACCGCTCGCGCTTTGACGGTGCAACAGTAGTCAGCAATGCCCTTCTCGGTGTCAAATATATCATAACCCCCAGAGATTACGATGCCATATACGGCGCACCCGTCCTCAGCGTAGAGGATTACGCAAAGAACGAGGATATGACCCTCGACGAGTATATGGATATGATAGAATCCGAGGAATACGACCACCTCTACGAGCTCAATATCTACGAAAACAAATATGCCCTCTCGCTAGCGTTCGCATCGGGAAGCGGAGTGCTTGACCGCGAGGTCCTCAACTTCAAGGAGCAGAACCAGTGGGTAAGCCAGGACGACGACAGATATTGCCTTGAGGGATATACCTCTCCTTTCAACCGTATCAACGCATTTTTAACAGAGATCATCGGCTCCGAGGACACTCTTGAGGTATTCAAGGGGGCAGAATTCAAGGGCGAGCCCACAATGAGCTCGGGAGTAAACGCAACAGTCTCCTCCGAGCACCATAAATACACGGGCAAGGGCGGAACGGTAGTGTTCAACTACACAGTTCCCGAGGGCGTGCCGCTCTATCTCTACTTCCCGTCCTACTACACGAGAAACGTCAAGCTCGAGATCTACAAAGGAACGTATACCTACGAAGAGTTCAGTAAGCTCTCCGCCGCGGACAAAAAGGCAGCAAAGGTGACTATGCTTGATAACACGACCTCACTTTCAAACTGCAGTGAGAGGATCGTGGAGGTATGCTTCACCGATACCACCGAATACACACTCTGCGTAACGCTCAACGCAAACGAGTTCTACACCAAGGAAGTCGACGGACATAACTATATGTACTACGCAGATACGAAGCTTCTCGGAGAAGTCACCGACGACATCAAGGAGGAGCAGCTCAATATCACAAAGCACACCGACGACGATATCAGAGGAACTCTCACCACAAAGGAAAACAACAGAACGATACTCACTACGATTCCCTACGACGAGGGCTGGAAGGTCTACGTTGACGGCAAGCAGGTTGAGATAGAAAAGGCAGTTGACGCACTCGTTGCATTTGAGATCGAGGATGCAGGCGAGCACGAGATCCGCCTTGTATACCGCCCCACTCCCATTATCGCGGGATTCGTCATCAGCATCGTTGCTATCGCAGGATTCGTCCTCATTATCGTCTTCGAGGATAAGCTCAGACGCCTCAAGATCGCGAAAGCTATCTTCGTAGTCGAAGAGCCCGTTGATAATGCAACTCTCCCCACAAAGAAAAAATAACCCTTTCAAAGTAAAAGATCCGAAAGGAACAGACTATGTTTTATTATATTTCGGGTAAGCTTGCCCTGGCTGATCCGTCCTGCGCCGTCATCGACGCGGGCGGAGTCGGCTACAAGCTGACCATAAGTGAAAACACCTATAATTCCCTCCCCCCAAGACATACCGTAGAATCCCCCACGGCAAAGCTCTTTACCTATCTTGCCGTGCGTGAGGACGGCATCGAGCTCTTCGGCTTTGCAACCGAAGCCGAGCTTTCCTCCTTTAAAATGCTCCTCGGAGTCTCGGGAGTAGGACCCAAAGCCGCAATTTCCATACTCTCACTGCTCACACCCGAGAAATTTGCCCTCGCGGTCTGCACAGAGGACAGAAAAACCATCGCAAAGGCAAATGGAATAGGACCCAAGACCGCCGCAAGAGTTATTCTTGAGCTCAAGGATAAGCTTTTAAAGCAGACCGACATCGAGGCGACCGCAAGCGCGGTTATGGAAACGAGCACACAAAAAATGCCCACAAATTCGGGCAAGCTTGCAGAGGCGCAGGACGCACTTATGGTACTCGGTTATTCAAGAGCCGAGGCGCAGAACGTCCTCAAGAATATCGATACACAGAACCTCGGACTCGAGGAGATAATCAAGAAAGCACTCAAAATGCTTATGTAAGGAAAATGAAAGGAGAGAAAAACCGTGTTCCAAGACGAAGAATTTGACTTTGAAAACCGAATAGTATCCACCTCATTTTCCGCAGAGGACTCCGACACCGACGTCTCTCTCCGCCCGAAAACACTCGACGATTATATCGGACAGGATAAGGTAAAGGAAAACCTCAAGGTGTATATCGACGCGGCAAAGCTGAGGGGAGAATCCCTCGACCACGTGCTTCTTTACGGACCTCCCGGACTTGGTAAAACAACGCTTTCAAACATCATCGCAACAGAGATGGGCGTAAATATCAGAGTCACCTCGGGACCCGCGATCGAGAAGCAGGGCGACCTCGCCGCGCTCCTCACCAATCTTTCGGAGGGCGACGTGCTCTTTATCGACGAGATACACCGCCTCTCGCGCTCGGTAGAGGAAATACTCTATCCCGCAATGGAGGATTTCGCACTTGATATTATCATAGGTAAAGGACCTTCGGCGCGCAGTATCAGAATCGACCTGCCAAAGTTCACGCTTATAGGCGCAACGACACGCGCAGGTCAGCTCACCACTCCCCTTCGCGACCGATTCGGAGTAGTGCTTAAATTGGAGCTCTATACCCCCGAACAGCTCGCAACCATCGTAACGAGAAGCGCAAGTATCCTCGGTATTGATATTAACGAGCAGGGTGCGTATGAGATAGCCTCTCGCTCAAGAGGAACGCCGCGAATAGCCAACAGACTACTCAAGCGTGTCCGCGACTTTGCACAGGTCAAGGGCAAGGAGGAGATAGATAACGAGATCGCACAGTTCGCCCTCGATAAGCTCGAGATAGATGAGCTTGGACTCGACGCAACCGACAAGAGAATGCTCGAAACGATAATCAAGTTCTACGACGGAGGACCCGTCGGACTCGAGACCCTCGCCGCCACCATCGGAGAGGAGGCAGTTACCCTCGAGGACGTCTACGAACCATACCTTATGCAGATAGGATATCTCAGCCGTACCCCGCGCGGACGCTGTGTCACAAGACTTGCCTACGAGCACCTCGGACTCACCCCTCGCCCCACGGCAAAGGATAGCACACAGCTCTCCTTCCTTTCAAACGAAGACAAATAAAATTATCCACCGCTCGCATTGATATGCACCCCAAAAGTTAGACACTTTTGGAGGTGCATATTTTTTATGGGTAAAACAGGAAGAGAAAACAGGAGATACTCGACAGAATTCAAGATGTGTGTTATAATGGACATGCGAGAACACAAATTGAGTTACAAAG
>JBGUSX010000131.1:0-3958 GCA_045132775.1 Eubacteriales bacterium | reverse complement strand
TCACGGGTGTATTGTGGATTTTGTCTTGTGGCACAAGGTTTCTTTTGCAACGAAACAAGGTAATCAGAGGACGTGAAACCCTTGAAAAAGCGACCTCCTCATCCACCGCTTACGCGGTCCCCCTTCTCCGCTGGAGAAGGCTATTCGCTAAATTGCAATTTATTTGATTATAAAAGATGAAAGGAGATGCAAAAGTGCTTAATTATCCTGAAAAAGTGGTTAAAATTGCTGAAATTATGGCAAAACACGGTTATCGCGCGTATGCTGTTGGCGGCTGTGTTCGTGACAGTATTATGGGCAGAGATCCGTCTGACTGGGACATGACGACCGATGCGTCTCCCGAAAAAATGATAGAGATATTTGACTCGGAGGGCATTCGGACTATTCCGACGGGGCTCAAGCACGGAACTGTGACTGTTTTGCTTGACGGTGATACCTTTGAGCTTACGACCTTCCGAATTGACGGCGGTTACACCGATTCGCGCCATCCCGATGCGGTGACCTTTACACGCAATTTATCCGACGATCTTTGCAGGCGCGATTTTACCGTCAACGCTATGGCGGCTGATCCGTTAGCTGACTGCAAAGATGGAGAGATAACTGATCTTTTCGGCGGTTGTGACGACATAAGAAACAAGATTATTCGCGCGGTTGGAGAGCCCGAGAGAAGATTCAGCGAGGATGCGCTCCGCATTTTACGTGCGGTGAGATTTGCCGCGGTTCTCGGATTTGAGATCGATGAGGATACGAAAAGGGCGGCGAGAGCGTGCAGAGACGGGCTTGCGCGAGTGTCGGTTGAAAGAAAAAAGGTTGAAGTAGAAAAAATGCTGATTTCAAGCGGAGCGGACGAGGGGGTTTCCTTGATGTTTGAGCTTGGCTTGGAAAATTTCATTCACGGCGAGATATCGAGACCCGAGAGGTCGCTTTTGTCTCTTCCTGCGCGATTTGAGGTGCGAATGGCGGCACTGTTTGGCGGTGTTGACAGACCCGATCTCTCGTCCTTGAAGTTATCGAGGGCGGAATCGACGGGTATAAAGCTGCTTTGCGACAAGAGCTTGTTTTGCGGCGAGGTGAGCGAGAAGAACGCGCGCCGTTTGCTTGCAAAATACGGCGATCTTTGCGAGGATGCGGTGTTTTTGCACGGCTCGGGTGAGCTTTTGGAGCTTGTAAGGGAACAGAGGGCAAAGAATCCGTGCTTGAAAATTGCCGATCTTGCCGTGAGCGGCGGTGAGCTCAAGGAGCTTGGATTTGAGCCGAGAAAAATAGGCGAGATAATGGTTTATCTGCTTGAATCGGTCATTGATGAGCCGAATCTTAACGAAAGAGAAATGCTTGTCTCTCTTGCGAGGGAAAAAGCTAAATTGTTGGAGGAGAAGAATGTTTAAAAAGACGATCGCGCCGAAAAATCGGGCGGCTAAGATCAGCGCACTTCTGACGCTTCTTGGCGGTGCGTTTATGTTTATTATGGCGAGCGGAGGGAATATTCATCTGCCTTGGCTGGCACACCTTATAGGCATTGTATTACTGACATTTTCCATATACGTGGCATCTGCTTATCTTTTCAGACAATATGCGGTCGCTATTGAATCGACATCGGGCGCGGCGGAGGACGGAGAGGGGGCTTACGATCTTTTGGTTTACGAGCTTGGAGCGAAGAGGGTTGGCGCATCGGGCAGAGCTGACAGGAAGGTTTGTCACGTTTCGGTAAAGCACATTGACTTTATCCGCGTGGTGACCGCTGAAAACAAGAAAGCGGTTGCCCTTGAGCGCAGAAAGCTTGATAAGTACACCTATGACACGCAATTTGCGCCGCCGAGGCGAATCGAGGTCGTTGTGAAAAACGGCGGAGAAGAGGCTTCGATGCTTTTGACATACGACGAGGACGTTTTGAACGCGATTTTGGCGACGGGGGTCAGGAAGAGATAATAAACAATAAAAGGAGAGGTGAGAGAGTCCTCTCCCTTTTTGGTTGTAATTATGCGCGAGCCGTCCCGCGACCCCGGGCAACGCGGTGCGTAGCAGTGATATTTTCGCTCTGCGAAAGTGATATTGCGCGTGGCGCAGTGATATTCGCGCTGTGCGCGAGTGATATGCCACAGGCGGCGTGGAAGGGCGCTGAAAAGTGCGAAGAAGCGGTTGACGGGTTTTAATATGCGCGAGCCGTCCCACGAGCCCGGGCAACGCGGTGCGTTGCGGTGATATTTTTGCGTTGCAAAAGTGATATTGCGCGTGGCGCAGTGATATTCGCACTGTGCGCGAGTGATATGCCGCAGGCGGCGTGAAGGGCGCTGAAAAGTGCGAAGAAGCGGTTGACGGGTTAATTTTGCGCGAGCCGTCCCACGAGCCCCACCCCTCCCCCGACATCCGCTCGCGGATGTCTTCCCCCTCGCGTCCCCGAGGGGGAGAAGAGGCGCCTGTTTTCAAATAAGGTTGGTTGATAAATTGCAATTTAGCGAATAGCCTTCTCCAGCGGAGAACAACTCGGGCGAGCCCTCGTAGCACCTTTTGCAAGCAAAACGCGCTTTACGGGGGACCGCGTAAGCGGTGGATGAGGAGGTCGCCCTTTTGTGGTTTTCACGTCTTTTGTGAGCCTTGTTTCGTTGCGGAAGAATCCTTGTGCTACAAGGCAAAATCCACACAACTTCCGTGAAATATATCCTAATGGCGACCTCCTCATCCACCACTTCGTGGTCCCCCTTCTCCGCTGGAGAAGGCTATTCGACAAATCAAAATTTGATGCTGAATTTGCAATTTATCAAGGAAAAAACCTTACGGATGGCACTGCCATCCGTAAGGTTTTTGGTGCATTAAGTTATTTTAGGATAAATAATTCTTGCAATATAGCAGAAAAAGGCAACTGAAAAAAGATATTCCGCCTGATTACAAAAATAGATGATCTTATTATACGTGCCGTACCAAAGGACATTATCGGCGAACACGCGGGCTAAAAGTGTTTGTGTGATTATTGGCAAAACAATATCGAAAAGTACGAGGAGGCCAATGCAAAGGATCAAGTGCTTTGATTTTACGGTGACCTTTCTCTTGTAGCACGCAAACAAAGTGACGGTCGCCATGGCGATCATTGCCGCGAGCATTATCCAGGATAGGATTATGTGCCAGGGATTTGTTATCATACCCGTGAAGGTTTGAACAACCATACTTTCTGTGACACCCGTGGCATTGAATACGTAAAAATGAATGAAAATAAAGACGACCCATCCGCATTGCAACAGAAGATCTTGCTTTCCGAAAAAGCATATAGCCGCGCACAATATAAACGGCAAGGAAATTGATAGAGCGGGGAAAAATCCGATAAAGACGGTTGATAAAATGAGTATTATTGCTCCTGCGCAGAGTAAGACGAGCGAGATTATGTTTTTTGCTTTTTTACTGATGCTGTTCTTTGGTGATATGGGCTCCGAGGGGCTAGGGCTTTCTTCGAAAGCGGTATTTTTTCCTGTCAGCAGTTCATCGATGGATACGTTGAACAATTCCGACATTTTTATTATTTTGTCAAGCTCCGGTGTTGACAGATTGTTTTCCCATTTTGAGACCGATTGGCGCGAGACGTCGAGCGCGTCCGCAAGCTCGCCCTGGGATATGTTTCTCTCTTTTCTGAGGTTGTAGAGATGTTCTCCAAAGTTCATGGCTTCTCTCCTTTCTTTTATGGGACTATTATATACTTGGAGGGGATAAAAGTCAATCAATCCGCCTTTAAAATTTAGCAACTGACGGTTTACATTGGAGTTTTTGGGTTCGGGTGAGAGAAAAATAGGTGTAAATTTTGATTTGTCGGTTTGATATGCCTTCCCCAGCGGGGAAGGGGGACCGCGTAAGCGGTGGATGAGGAGGTCGCTTTTTCAAGGGCTTCACGTCCTCTGATTACCTTGTTTCGTTGCACAAGAAACCTTATGCCACAAGACAAAATCCACGGTACGACAGTGACGCACGTCCTAAT
>JBGUSX010000130.1:0-32418 GCA_045132775.1 Eubacteriales bacterium | reverse complement strand
TGAAAACCTTTTAAAATCAGCGAAACGGCGGGAGCAAGCCCCCGCCCTACGTTGGTGTAACACACCGATAAATCAAAATTTGAAGGTATTATAAATTGCAATTTATAGGTTTATTACACGGCTTCAAATTTTAGCTTGATTACGCTTTGCGTTAGCCTTCTCCCTCGGGAGAAGGTGGCGGCTTGCCGACGGATGAGGGGTATATTTCCTTTGTGCCTCAACCCCTCATCAGTCGCTACGCGACAGCTGTCTCGCTGCGGCTCGGGCACATCACGGCTCTGACAGTCCACCGGACTGTCATTCACTACCGTGATACCGCTACGCTACCCCAGGGAGAAGCCTTGCGCAAAGCGTACCGTAGATGATATTTATAGCCGTGAAATTCAATTCAAACAGTTCGATAAATCAAAATTTGCCCTAAAAATTTTCTGCAATAACGATCTCAATGATTTCCTTCCCTTTTTTTCGGGCATAATCCAATGTGTACCTCGTCCCTCGCGACTCACCGTCCCAGATGGCAAGCACCGCGTCGCAAAGCCCGACCATCTCCTCGTTGCGCTTGATCGGTGCCGCCCTGCCAAACCGATCGTATTGAGGTCGGATGATAAGCTTTTCGATGCCGTGCGCATCCGCATATTGCTCCGCAAGCGTGTCGATTCCCTTGGCACCGCCGCTGATTATCAGATCAACTTCCTCGGGAATTTTACCTTGCAGTTCATATTCCTTTATGCTCCTTGAACCGACAATTAGAAGTTTCATACTACACCACCTTTTATGTTCCTATATTGGAATATTCCTCTTTCAGTATATACCAAAAATGCAGAATTGTCAAGTGAGTATATATTTTTTAAAATATATATTGAAAGGGGTGTAGCTATGGTTAGATTAACACTTGACAAAGCATTGGAATGCCGCAGTATATCGCGATACGAATTAGCTAAACGCACAGGAGCGCAGTATCATATAATCGACAGCTATTATAAAAACAAGGTCGTACGCTACGACAGCGACCTGTTAAATCGTATCTGCCAAGCACTCGAATGCGACATTTCGGACATAATTGAATACACAAAGGACTAAAACATCGCTCGGCATCACCGAGCGATGTTTTAGTAACGACAAATTGCAATTTATAGGTGTGTTAAGCCTTCCCCAGCGGGGAAGGGGGACCGCGGTAGCGGTGGATGAGGAGGTCGCTTTTTCAAAGGTTTCACGTCCTCTGATTACCTTATTTCGTCGCAAAAGAAACCTTGTGCCACAAAATAAAATCCACGATACACCCGTAGCGCACATCCTAATGACGACCTCCTCATCCACCGCTAGCGCGGTCCCCCTTCTCCGCTGGAGAAGGCTATTCGTAACAGACCGCCAAATCAAAATTTGAAATCTGCTATCACAAACCCCGCTTGGCCTCGCCAAGCGGGGTTTGTGAGCGTGTCGAGAAAGGCTCGACACGCTGGCAGAGGTCGAAAAAGGTAGGTAGATTTTTCGTTTTTTGCATTCGTCGGCGTACGGGGGTACGCCAGAGTGCAAAAACGGAAAAAGCAAGAAAGCGCAAGGCATTCTCGATGAATGCCTTGCGCTTATTTCCTGCGTGTGAGTTTTTAATGTTTGTGTCTTTGTCTTTTATCCCTTGCGGTCTAACAGCTTTTTCGACAGTCTGACAAACCCCGCTTGGCGATGCCAAGCGGGGTTTGTATTATTTACCAAACAAAGAATCAATATATCTCCTCAATCTCGCACTGTCGCCGTCAAAAAGATATCCCTTTATTCCAAACGCCTCCGCCCCTGCAATATTTTTGGGACTGTCGTCGACGAAAAGAGTCTCCGAGGGCTCTATTCCGCACTCACAGCAAAGATACTCGAACATATCCCTGTTCGGCTTTACGTGCCCCACGACCGCCGAGAAAATGCACCTCTCGAATGGCTCAAGCTCTGCCCTCTCGTGCGCGTGATCCGCAAAATATGTGCTTATATTTGAGAGCAAAAATACCCTTGCGGAAAGCTCGTCCTTGACGTGTCTGACAAGCGCGCTCATACCGTCGATCTCGGGCAGATTGTATACCCAGTTGTAATATATCTCTTCCGCAACCGACCAAAGCCGCTCGGGGATCCTCCCCTTCACCGCCTCGACCACCTCCGCGTCGCTGATGCTCCCGTCGTCAAGCCTGTCCCAATAAAGTCGGTCAAAAACCACGCGCTCAAGCAGCTCGGCATCGCAAGGGTCACTCACGTAATTACCCACCATATAAGCAGGCTCAAAGCGTATTATCACGTTTCCGTAATCAAAAACAACGTTCTTTATCATTTTTCTATATCGCAGATCATCCTTTTAAGATTTTCAGCACCGATCTCCATAGCCTCCATCGTCTCTTCCATTCCCTCGTACTCGAGCGAAATATATCCGTCGTAGCCGAAAGCCTTGAGAGACTTGAGTATTTGATAAACAGGCACGACACCCTGCCCGAAGATCGTCGCACGGCGGAAATTTCCGCCTCTGGTGCGACTGAAATTGCGCCCGGGGTCGTAATCCATACCGCTGCGCTCAAGCGCGTCCTTGGCGTGAATAAAGCAGATGTAGGGCAAAAGCCTTGACACCGCGCTCGCGCAATTCTCGTCAACGCCGCCAAAGTTGCCGATATCGCAAAGATAGCCAAAGTTTTTGTGGTCGACAGTCGTCATAAGCTCCTCAACTCTGTAGCTGTCCTGAATGATGCGACCGTGGTTTTCGGATACGACCTTGACCCCCTTTTCTTGCGCATAATCTGCAAGACGGCGAATGTAAGGGGTGACCGCCTTGATGACGGTCTTATAGTTCTTGACCTCCTCGTCGCCGAGGAATCTGTAAGCAATGTCAAATCTCATAAGTCCGATGCCGCACTCCGCCGCAACGTCTATCATACTGCAAAGATACTCAAGCTCGCGCTCGGGATCGGCACAGTAAAGCTTTGAGTCCATGCTCAGTATCGGCACATCAAGACCGACACCGTGAGCATACTCGAACAACTTTTTGGCATAGCTCTGCATAGTCTCACCCGAAGGAACCGCATCGTCAAGCATAAGAAGCTCGACAGCGTCAATGCCAAGAGACTTTATCGTGTCAATAGCCTGATACTGATCCATCTGACCCAGCCTCACAGGCTTCCAGTAGCTGTATAAGCTCACACAAGTCTTCATATCTTTTTCCTTTCATTTTGATTTGGCGGTCTGTTAAGCCTTCCCCAGCGGGGAAGGGGGACCACGAAGTGGTGGATGAGGAGGTCGCCATTTGGACGCGCGCCACCGGTGTATTGTGGATTTTGCCTTGTGGCACAAGGTTCCTTTTGCAACGAAACAAGATAATCAGAGTACGTGAAACCCTTGAAAAAGCGACCTCCTCATCCACCGCTACCGCGGTCCCCCGTAAAGCGCGTTTTGCTTGCAAAAGGTGCTACGAGGGCTCGCCCGAGTTGTTCTCCGCTGGAGAAGGCTATTCGTTAATTTGCAATTTATCGTTTTATTTCAACGCCGACGTCGGCTCCTTGCCTGCGAATATCTCGTAATAGTAAACGGGAAGCGCGCTCCAACCGTGGCAACGGCTGCCTCCGGCGGTCTTTTTGTATCCGTACTCCCAGAAGGTAGTAGCACCTTCGTCGAGCATAGGCTTGTATTTTTCGCGAATGTCGTTTAAAATGTATTCCTTGTACCTGTCTCCGCCAACCTTGAGGAGCGCATCGTACTTAAAGCAGATCATAGAAAGCGAGGTAGGGATCAGCGCCGAACCGCCTACAAGCTCACCTACGATTCTCTCTTCTTCCTCGGGAGTGCAAACACCCGAAAGAATGCAAAGCGAGTTGACAAGCTCGCTCATGCGCTCGTCACCCTCCATATTGTAGAAGAGTCCCTTCTCACCGTCAAGGAATCTCTTGCGGATAGCTCCCTTGATCTCGGGGATAAGATAGCCGTATTTGTCTTTTCTTCCGAGCATCTCGGAGATCTCGGACATACAGCGGAGAGCAATAATGAGAAGCGTGTTGAGACAAGCGTCAACGTGAATATCCTCGCAGTGACCGAGAGTGCCGTCAAGACCGCTCGTCCACTCGTAGAAGTTCCAATACTCAACTCCGGGGAAGGTCGGAACGCAACCGCCCTCAAGCCTTGATATGAACGCACCGAGGATAGCCTCAAGCTTGTCAAAAGCCTCCTCTGCGAGTGTCAGATCGCCCGTACGGGTTATATACTCGCGCATTTCAATGAAATACTGAAGCGAGAAGGACGGAATTACAAGACCCTTGTCGGAGTTGTAGTTTCCGCTTGGGTAACAGATTGCCAGAAGATCGTCGTAGCGGTTGTCCTTGCTGATAAGCTTGAGACAAGCGCGCGCAAACTCAAACTCGCCAAAACAGTAATAGCCGCAGAGTATCTGATTTCGGCTGTCCATGCAGTAAAGTGCCTGCTCTCTCCACGGGCAGTCCTCGTAGTGCTCGTGCATGCAGAGCTCGAGAGTGCGAACGCAGACCTCGTAGATCTTGCGGTCAAGCTCACCCTCGGGAAGATCTCCAACCTTCGCCAAAGGATAATAAATAGGTGTGACGGTGATGTAGTCGACCTCAATGGGCTCCTCCGCAAAGACCTCAAGATAGCGCAAGCCGAGACGGCGGTAAGGGTTCATATATTCGGTCTCACCCTCGCCCACAGTTACCTCGACCGAAAAATCGCGGTCTCCGACGAGCCTTCGAACGCAACCGTCCTCAATGTGCTCGCCCCAGGCGAAAAGTATCTTCTGCTTTTTCTCGGATCTGACCTTAAGCGTAAGGTATCCGACCTCTTCGTATCCAATGTCGTAAAGGTAGTATTTTCCGCCCTCGCTCTTGATCTCATTGACCTCTGCCCTCTCGCCGAAAACAAGCTTTTTGACGGGACGCTTGTTCATAGGCAGCTCCTGGTCAACAACGACCGCGTTTTCAAATCTGCAAGCACCTGCACCGACGACCGCACCGCCAACGTCCGCACCGCCAACGTCCGTGCCAACGTCCGCGTTGCCAACCGCACCGCCGAGCACGCGCCAACCGTCGTCCGCAGTCGCATCGTAATGGAAGCTGAATCCGAGCTGCGAGGTTATCTGCTTGCAAAGACCGCTCTGATACTCTCGGCTCTTTCTGCAAAGCGTTCCCTCACCCGATGCGGCAACCATCTCGCCTCCGCACCAAACTTCAAAGCGGAGCGCGGCGCGTCCGGGATAGTAGCAAAGGCTCGTCCTGCCGTAGTGCCATACCGTCACTGCAAGACGGTTCTTCCCAGCCTTACAAAAACTTGTTATATCAAATTCATCATAGACCTTGTAGTGCGGAAAATCGGCATACTGACCGCTCTCACAGAGCGTACCGTTTACGTAGAGAGCGTAGTTCGAGTCGGCAGAAATTTTGACCGTGACCTCGCCACCCGCATAGTCGAAATCCGAGAGAAAATCAACGTAAATATCCTCACCCGAAAATTCTTTTTTCCAGATCCATTTTGATCTTGCATCCATATTGACCTCCAAAAAGCAGTCAGAATTCTGACCTTGATCATAGCCATAGTATAAATTATCCAAAACACAAATTCAATACAGAAAACGGCACAAAAATTATGCTTTAGGACATTTTCCAAAAATGTATAAAAAATGCATAAAAAATGTATATATACATTTTTCGCTGTTTTTCATTATACCATTAAAATATTGCTCTTTCAAGACCCATTTTTGCTGTTTTTTTGCACTATATTGCTATTGACGAAAAAAGCGCACCCCCGATGCGTCGGAGATGCGCCCAATTTTTCACCATTTACACGTAATTATACCGTTATTTTCGATATTCATTTCGATCCCGTAAGGCTTGCATAAACATGCAAGTCTCTCAACGAGTCCGAGATCCTTCGCTTGTCTCGGAAGTCCCTCGTCCGATCTCTTGCATTTTCTGCCAAGCTCGACGGGCATAAATTTAAGGCTTACAAGGTCGCCCTTCTCGTCAGTTTCCCACAGAGGAATGATGGTCTCAAGCATCTTTTTGTCCTCCATAAGACCGATCCTAAAGCCCTTGGAACGCTTTTCAAGTAAGGCGTGCACCGTGTCGGAATTTGCATCAAGCCCATACTGTGCAAAGAAATCGTCGGGTGCGAAGTCGATGCTGTAAAGCTCTAAAATGAAGTCGCCGAGCGAGTAGAATATCGGCTTGTTTTTATAGACCTCTATAGCACGAAGGAGGTGCGGTCCGTGTCCGACTATCGCATCTGCGCCTTTATCGATAAATCTGTGCGCGACCTCTGACAAAAATGCAGGCACGTCCTCTTTTTCCTCGCCGTCAAGCTGGTGATTGTGAAGCGATATCATAACGTAATCCGCCTGCAGCTTCGCTTCAAATATCGAGCGTTCGATGCGATTCATATCCTCCTCATTGGGAGTCATTACGCGTCCCGTCTTTTCTCCGAGGACCAATTTGATATTGCCGAATTCCGCCTCTCCGTCGGGGAGATCGGTGAAATATCCGTCGCGTCTGTCTATTTCAGTCTCCAAATTGACGTGCGTTCTCTCTGCGAGCTTTTTGATAAATTCAAGCTCCTCGCGGTTGACCGTTAGCCTTGTCTCAATACGCAAGCCGTTTATGCCTGCTCTTCCCTTCATTCTTTCGGTCTGCTTGCCCGCCATCATGGGCGCGTGAAAAGAGGTGTTTACCGCGATGAGCGCGACTCTGCCGTTCTTTGTGTCAAGATATCTCGGCGCGCTCGCCTCGGCTAAATTTCTGCCTATTCCCGCGTGGACAAGACCGCTCTCGTCAAGGCTTGTGCGAGTTCTTTCAAGTCCCTCATAGGAAAAATCAAGCGCGTGGTTATTATTGGCGGTCGCCATGTTAAATCCGAAGAGCTTAAGGTCGTCAAGCACCTCGGGAACGGTCCTTATGTAGGTTCCGCCGCTGAACTGCGATGCGGGGCATTCGCCCTCGTAGTTGAGCGTTGTCTCAAGATTGAAAAACCTTGCATCACCTTGCATTATAAAAGGACGAAGCTCCTCGTAGCCATCAAAATCATTTTGTATTCTGCGCTGAATTATCGCGTCTCCGGCTGCTGTGAATTTCATATCTCTTCTCCTAACAAATACTTGTCTTCAGATGAGAGCGAGAAGCGTGCGGATTACGACCTCGGTTCCCTCTGCGACGCTGTTCTTCTCCAGGTATTCCTCTCTGGTGTGTGATCCGCGGCTTATGCACGCGCCTATATCGAGCGCGGCGATGCCGAGCGACATCGGGATATTCGCGTCGGTCGACGCGGGAACTCCTACTACCTCTCCGCCCGTTGTTTCCTTTACCGCCTTTGTGTATGCCGTAATAAGCCTTTGCTCCTGTGCCGCATCCACCTCGCCCTTACAGGGACGGTCGCCGACCTTGTTTATTATTATCTCAACGTCCTCTGCCTTTGCGGCTTCAAAGATGCGCTCGAACTTATTTTTCATTATCTCAAGGCATTCTCTGTCGTTCGAACGGTATTCGCAAAGCATCTTTGCTCTCTGCGCGATGGTATTCACGCTCGTTCCACCCTCGACTGTTCCGACGTTATAGGTCGTTTTGGCACCCTCCTTTTCGGGTACCTCTATCTTGTAGATCTCGGCTATCATTGCTGAAAGCTCGGCTATTGCGTTCTTATTCCCGAATTTCGAATAGGAATGACCGCCCTCGGTCCTGACCTCGACCTCGTAACGATGCGAGCCCACCGCAACGTTAACGTACGCTCCAATATTGGCATCGACTGTTATAAAATCTCTTATTCTGCCCTCATAATCCTTGAAGAGCTGACGGGTACCCATAAGGTTTCCAAGTCCCTCCTCGCAGGAATTGAGAACGAAAAGTATGCCGTTTTCGGGTGTTATGTTATTCTCAACAAAGTATTTTGCGCACATCATGACGGTTGCTACTCTTACGGTGTCGTCTCCTACCGCGGGACAGTATATGCGCTCGCCGTCCTCTTTATACTCGGGATAGCTTTCCGTGTCGGGAAAAACGGTATCGGTATGAGCCGCGAGGACTGTTATTTTGTCGCTACCCTCGCAATTCAAGGGGAAGATAACGTTCTTTACAGAGTCGATATAAACACCCTTCGCACCTGCATTCTCAAGCCAATTTTTGCAATACTCCGCTCTCTTATCCTCCATAAACGAGGGCGCGGGGATGGCGCAGAAGTCACGCACGATATCAAGCGTCATTTCATTGTTTTTCTTTGAAAATTCCTTTATAAGATCCATTATTCTTCTCCTTGAAGGTGTTTTTTAAATCTCTTGGCAGGCAGTACGGTCAAGGCGCAGAAAAGTGCGCCGAGGGCGACCATTATTACCCATAGAGTCGTTACGGTAGACCAGCCGTGATCCTGTGCGACAGATCCGAAAACGCAATATTGAAGCACGAGTCCAAGGCTTGCCGCCGCGTTGAGTATTCCCGCCGCGGTTCCGTTTTTGCCGTACGGAATATAAAGCATATTGAAATACTGTGTCAGAAGGTGAGTTGCGCTCAGCGACATTGATATCATACTGAGCGAAAGGATAACGAGCCATGCGGGTATCTCTCCGACAAAGCGGAGTACGACCGTAAAAGGAAGTGCCGCTATCATCATAATAAGGTATGCGGTTATTTCATTTTTTATTATCCTTGGGAAAAGCACGAGCTTGACGAGCAGAGTTCCCACCACTCCGGCGACTATTATGAAGATGCTCAAAAGATTTCCCGTTGACGCGGAAATATTTTCATAGCTCTGCATAAGCATTGTGGGAGAGAGGGTCTTGGTTCCGTTTTCGATCATGGTTCGAAGAAGGACTGCGGGAAGAAGCGTGAAAAATCCGCTTATGAGAAAGAGCTTTACGGTGCTCATCTTCTTTTTATCGCTGTTTTTGTACGAAATTGCGGGCGCACTCTCTGTCTTATCCTTCCTCATTATTGGATTCAAGTGCTTACAATAGACGAGAAGTATGAATGCGCTGATAACGAGCACGATAGCGGAAATAAGAAAATTATCTCTCCAATCCGTGAGAAATGCCGAGACGATATAGGTCATGATAAGTCCGCCCGAGCTTGCAAAGGACATATAGAAGATCATTCTTCCGCGGTCGCTTCGCACAAGCTGTGAGGACATTATCTTAAAGACGCTCGGCCAGAGCGCGAACTGGATTATCGCATTTAACACCCACGTGACAAGCATTACGTAATAATTTTGGTTAAAATATATTACCGTATTGCAGACCGCTCCGCCGAGAAGTCCCACGGTTATCATTTTTTCAGGGCTGTATCTGTCCGCAACTATTCCGCCGAGTATCTGAAGCGGCGTATACGCTATATAGAATGCCGCAGAGATAAACGTTGTCTGCGCAAGTGTCAGGCTTCCCTCCTCAACTATTGCGGAGAGCGCTCCCGAAAAGCAGTTTTTGGTCATATAAACGACCGCGTACATAAGCCAGAGAAAGACGAAGAAATGTCTGCTTTCTCTTTTATTTTCGAGGTGGATATTGATATCCGACATAATTTTCATGGCTTCACGTATCTCCCTTTTGTCAATTCACGACTAAATTATCAAAGAGGCGGAAGTGAGTTGCAGCGGTCTATGCAATGGTTGATGAATCTTACCCATTCTTCACTGTCAACAAAGGGGTTTTTGCCCGTTCTCTGCATCTCGAGGTATTTTTCGTACGTATCGTTATTCCATACGTGGTTTCCGATAAACACGTCAACGTGAATTCCGAGGAGTCTCTCGCAGCTTGCAAGATAATCCTCACGGCAACCCTCATAGTAGGTCGCAAAGCTTGGGACGAGTGAGTTTGCCCCAGCGCCTCCGTGCATTCCGCATACAAGCTTTTCTCCGTTTACCGTCGTCTCAAAGGTAAAGGACATAGTTCCCTTCGTGTGTCCGGGTGTGTGGATGAGCTTGATCTCGGTATTTCCGAGTCTGAGCACGTCACCGTCGTCAACGAGTATGTCAGGATTGAAATATCCGAGTCTCTCGACCTCGGGGGCATCTATGCGGCTGATAACGTTTTTAGCACCCGTCAGCTTTGCCATCATACCGCTTGCCTCGGTGTGATCTCCGTGCCAGTGGGTATTGAGTATGTATCTGATATTCGAGAGGTCGATCTTGAGCTCCTTGAGCGAGCCCACGACCATATCGAAGGTGTTTTCATATCCTGTGTCGATCAGTATATATCCGTCCCCTGTGTCGATAAGGTGGACAGATGCCTGATAGGTGCCGACGAAATATACGTTATCGGTTATCTTAAAAGGTGTCATTCTGCCGTCAAGCGCGACGGTTATCTTTCTCATATTATCTCTGTACATATTTCCCTCAACGCTTTCCGAGCCTGCCGCTTTCGCGGCAGGCTCCGATAAATTATTGTTAATTCTGTGCGCCTTCCGCAGCTGATACTTCGGCGCGTTCTGCTTCAAATCTCTTTCTCGTTTTATGCGCGGATGTGATAACGACCTGCATAAGTATCATAACCATCATCAAAAGTCCGAGGCAGATGAACATACCGTAAGAGTAGGTCTTGTAGATATCGTAGAACAGATTCATTACGGGAGATGCTACCGCATAGCCTATCGCGTTTGCAGATACCGAGATTCCGAGCACCTCGTCGAAGGATCTCTGTCCAAAGAGGTCTCCTGCGATTATGGGAAGCATTACCGTCTCGAGCGGTAATGCAAGTCCCGAGAATACCGAATATATTATCGCAAGTATCTTTCCTTCGGGTGTTGGGGTAACAAGCGCAAGACATACCACGACGACCATTGCAGTTATTGTGCATACAAGCATCGTGGTCCTCAGTCCGGTCTTGTCATAAAGGAATCCGGTGAGAAATTTGAAGAGTGCAAGAACGAGAGAATGCACGCTCCATATCGCTGTAACGAATGCAGGGTCTAAGCCTACGTCCTTCATGTGCTGTACAGCTACTCCGTTGCAGGCGGTCAAGAAAAAGCCTACGCCAAAAACGCAGAATATTACTCCGTAAAAATACCACTTTTTTCTCGTATCCCGGTAGTCAAGACCGAGCCAGCTCTCTCCGCGAGCTTTCTTTTTGGATATCTCGACAGGACCTGACTCCTTGCCCTTTGGATCGTCGCGCACGAGGGAAACGACTATGACTCCGACAACGAAAAGAACTGCGGCGATAACAAGATACGCGATTTTGTATCCCTCTCTCTTGCTTTCGATTATCGGGGAGACTATATTCATTGCGATCGCGCCGCCGATACCGTTTGCGGCAAGCACCGCGCCCATGATCGTTCCCTTATTTTCCTTTGCCCATTTGTTGACGACGAATCCGACCATAGTCGTAGTTGTCCAGGAAAGTCCGAGACCGAGCAAAATTCCACCAAGGTAAAGCACCCAGACATTCTCTGCCAACGCATAACAGAGCGATGAGCCGACAAGTGAGATGAATCCTGCCGCAATCAGTTTTCTTGATCCGAATTTCTTTATAAGCATTCCAAAGAAGAAATTGACCACTGCCGTTGTTATATGGCGAAGGCTATCGTTTATTGAGTATGCGCTCCGGTCTATTCCGAGGTATTCTGTAATAGGCCCTATAAAATAACTCTTCGGTGACGAGCAAAAACCGAGGCTGATCATCACCATCAGAAAGCAGGAGCCGATTACGACCCATTTGTAGTCAAATTTCTTCTTTTTTTCGAGTTTATTCAAAAAATCATCTCCTATAATTAAACAATAGATTATTTTTTAAACATATTGTTTATTTCTGTCAGCGTTTTGCGAACGAGTACCTCGCCGCCCGCGTGTCCCGTTGTGCCGCTTCCGACGAACGCGGAATAGTGGCTGCCCTTCTCCGCTTTCTCTGTGGGAAGGTATCCGTAGGAGCCGCAACAGAGCTGAACGAGGAAGGTCTGCTTTGCCAATGAGCGTGCGCGGATCTGGTTTCCGTAGTTCAAGAAGAGCTCGTAGGGGTTGGTTGCGAATGCAACGTCGCCTATACGCATTACGTGAACCTCGATACCGTAAATGTCCTTGGTCTGCTGAAGCTCGTATCTGGATATGATACCGTTGTGTATCTGGAGCTTTGCGTTATCCTCGTAATTGATATCGCTCTCGCACTTTTCAAAGTACTCTTTAACAGCCTTGATCGCATTATTGTACTCAGATATAGTAACACGGCGAACGGGCATATCAATAGTGATATTCTTATGCTCGATCTCTGTATCTGTCACGTACTCGGTAACGTCCTCAAGAGCCCAAATGATCTCGGTGGTAACTCTCTTTGCGGCAAGCTCGCAGCCCTTGATATCGAACATCGAGGGATCTGCACGGCGCTCGATCACGAAATCGCGATCAATATTGGGGTCCTGTCTGCATACGGGAGAATCAACCCAACGGACAAGATCGCGGGGGCACATATCACCCGCGGGAGAGATGAGACCGAGGAAGCCTATATCCTTGCCGTACTTCTCCTGAAGGTTTCTTCTGACCTTACCCATATAGTCAGACGAAATAAAGCTCTGATGCTCGAGCACCTGTGCGGGACATGCGACGTTTGCGATAACACCCGTGAGCTTCTTATTTGTGTCATAAGTAAACATAAGCTCGATACCGGAATCGTTTCCGCCCTCAAGCTCGGTGAAGTTTGCGCTGTTAGAGTCGCCCCACATCTTTGCAGAGCCGTCATCATAGCAAACTCTGCGGCACATACCGACCGCTGCACGACCAAAGCCACACGCGTACGAGCCCTCTGCTCTGTTTGCCCAAGCCTCCATTGCTGCCTTTGCGATTCTCTCTACAAGGAACTGCTTTGCCTCCTCGCCGCGAATGATATCCTCGGAATCATCGTGAACAAGAGGAACGTACTTTACGTGAGCGGGCTTCAATTTTTCAAGCGTGAGGTGGATACCTGCAAAGCTATCGGTTCTGTCTGCGTATCCAACTGTTGTGTGGCTATGAATTGCGCTGAGGATAAGCTTGTCCTTATCAAATCCGCAATCATCGGGGAGGTAATCTCTAACCGCAGTTAAAAGCTTGTAGCTTGTGCTTGTAAGGTCGCAGGCAACGAAAACAAAATGGTCGTCGCCGCACTCCATGGCAAGTGCGCTTACAGCGATGGGAGTCTCAACCTCACCCGAAATTCTTTCGTAAAACTGTCCTACGAGGTCAACTCGTCTTCCCTCGGGAACGATGCTGACTTCACTCCAACCTATTTTTATATTACTCATATCGGTAATTCCTTTCATTTTTGCAAAGAGTATTATATACCTTGCGTGTGCTTTCCGCAATCCGTATATTGCTCTCTTTTTTCACTTTATTGCTGAAAAAATCAACAAAATACTGCTTATTTTTTAAAATTTTTGCCGTCCATATTGTCAAGGACGAACTGAACGAAGGTCTCCGCCCCGAGATGAAGCACGTCCTCGTCTATCATAAAGTTTGAGTTGTGCGCGTTGCAATTGAAGCCCTTTGCCTCATCGTGCGTACCGAGCCTGAAAAACATTGCAGGTGCGTGCTCACCGTAGAACGCGAAGTCCTCTGCTCCGAGGCGCATCTCGACCTCAACGGTCTTTTCCTTCCCGACGATCTTCTCTGCCGCCGCTCTCACGAGCTCTGCCGTGTGGGGGTCGTTATAGACCACGGGGGATTTGAGGTCTGTGTCTATCTTACATTCTACTCCCATTTCTCTCTCGATGCTCTCGAGTATTGAGCGTATACGTCCAATGATGAATTTGTCGATATCGAGATTGAAGGTGCGTATCGTTCCCATCATTTCGGCATATCCCGGGATGATATTCTGCGCCGTGCCCGAATTCAGCTTTCCGATCGAGCAGACGTATCGCTCGAGAGCCGAAAGCTCGGTCGACATCATCATTTTGATCAAGGTATAGGCTCTTACCGCCGCCGCGAGCGCGTCGTGTCCCTGATGGGGTGTTGCCGCATGCGTGGATTTGCCGAAAAACTCTATTTTGAAGGGTCTGCTTGCCGCCATAAAGGGTCCTGCGTGGACTCCTATCTCGCCCGACTCGCATCCTCCGACGTGAAGTCCGACTATTACGTCAACCCCGTCCATAACGCCGTTTTCTATCATCATTTTCGCGCCGCTGTCGGGGCATTCCTCGCTCGGCTGGAAAATAAAGCGCACGCAACAATCTATCTTGTCGCGCATATCATAGAGTTCTTTGATCGTCGCGATGAGTATCGCCGTATGCGCGTCGTGTCCGCATGCGTGCATTTGTCCTTCGATCTTTGAGGCAAACTCGAGTCCCGTCTCCTCTTTTATCGGAAGCGCGTCCATATCGGCGCGGAGCGCGATGGTAAACGGCTTTTCGCTGTTCATCTCGGCAACGATAGATGATCTTCCGTATTTTTCGGTATACGGAATGCCGATCTTATCAAGCTCGCGCTTGACAATGGCAATCGTGCGCGGAAGCTCGAACCCGAGCTCGGGGCTTTCGTGGAGCTCCCTGCGCAATGCTACTATGTAGGAATTTTCTATTTTCATATTATTCATTATTCATTATTCAAAGTCTGCGATGGTCTTATCGCCGTATACTCCCGACCAATCGCGATCGAAATCAGCAATAGCGGCATCGGTCATCGGATGAGTGATAACCTTACGGAGAATGTCCGCGGAAACCGTTACGCTGTGGCAACCGACAGACGAGCATTTGTGTACCTGCTCGGCATTTCTGAAGCTTGCCGCGAGGACCTTACATTTGAGTCCGTACTGCTCAAACTGCTTTACTATCTCCGCAACCACCGCGCATCCGTCCGCGATGATGTCATCGAGTCGGTTTGCATAGGGAGCTACGAAATCCGCGCCCGCCATTGCCGCCAAAAGCGCCTGCGCGGGTGTGAATATCGCGGTGACGGTCACGTTGATGCCCATCTTTTTGAGCATCATCGTTGCCTTGAGTCCCTCCTCGCTGATCGGGATCTTTATATAGAAGTTCTCGCCGAGTCTTTCGCGAAGAAGCTTTGCCTCCTCAACTATTCCCTCCGCCTTTTTCTGTATGGTCTGAACGTGGAGCATCTTTTCCTCTCCGATGATCTCGCGGATGGAGGTTACAAGTGTCCAGAAATCAGCCTTTTCCTTTGAAATTATCGAGGGGTTTGTAGTTACTCCTGCCAAGGGGTAATATTCGTTGCAATGTCTTATTGCTTCAAGATTCGCAGTATCTAAAATGTATAACAATTTTATCGCCTCTCTTTATTATTCGCAAACAAGGTCCACCTTGATGCCAAGTATCGAGCAGAGATCCTTGATCGCCGCTCTGTTGTCTCCGTATGTGATGATGTAGTGCTGGCAAGCTACGTTGTCGGCAAACTTCTCTACGTCTCCGATCTCGATTTCAAGTGCGGAGAGCTGAGGTGCGGGCTGATCCCATCCGCACTCCTCCCACTTCGGAGGATTCTTGCCGTCGCCGAGTATTACCTGCATGGTGTACTCGCCGTCCTTATATACAAGGCGGCTCATTGTAACCGTGCCTGTCTTTACCTTTGATACGTTGAGGATTCCCTGGCTGAGCATTCCGAATGCCGCGGGAAGAACGGTATAGGTCTCGCCGTCTACCATATCTGCCGCTACGAAATCGGGAACTCCCGCGAGCACGCTGTTGTCGAAGAACTCGTAGAACTCAAGGTAGCCTGCAAGCTGTCCTGTAAGTCTGTTCATCATAAGCTGTGTGACTGCTCCGAGAGAGTCGTTCTCGGGGACAGTGGTGTATCCGTCCTCGCTGAGCAGCATGAAGATGGGTGCGGGGGGGAATCCGCAGAGCTTCTTCATTCCGTCAACGTCCTTGAGCGAGATAGCCTTGTAGTTTCTCTCGTCCGCAATAGCCTTTACTGCAAGATAGTATCCTGCCGCCTTCATCATAGCGTCGTCGTTTGCGGGCTTCAAGAAGTTCCACTTGAGGATCCTGTTGTTGACGACCTCTCTCTTTGCAGAGTCGTCAAGTGCCTCGTATCTCTGCTGGATCTCGAGCATCTCAAAGGTCTCGATCTCGATTCCCGTTGTCTTTTTGAGCGACATTCCGTCGTAAAGAGTGCCGTAGAGGTTCATATCGCGGTAGCCCGCCATACCGACCTTGTCAACAAGAAGCTGCTTAGCTGCGATAGCCGCCTTGCAATAGTTCGCAACAACGTCGCTTCTCGTCTTCTTGCCTATAATATCGTAAACGTACTTAAACTTGTATCCAAGTCCCTCGAATGTTGCGCGAAGTCCTGTTGTACCTGCCTGGTCAGCGGTAGTTACTAATCTGTCGCCCTCGTACCAGCCGCAAAGTCCCCAGAGCACCATAGGGAGATGACGGAAGTGCTCTGTCACCTTTACTACTGCGTGTGTGGGGATCCATCCCGCTACGCAGACTACAAGTGCGTCGAAGCTATCCTTCTTGAGTGCCTCGACAGCGCCCTTTACCTGTGTTTCCTCGTAGTCGTCTGCTACGGGATATACGCTGACGAGATCAAGTCCCTCTTCCTTGAGTGCCTTCTCTGCCGCGGAGCATTTTCTGATTATTACGTCGACGGGAGTGTTTACCTCACCGAAACCGACAAATCCTATTTTTGCCATATTTATCTTCCTTTCAAAGCTTTATTTCCGAGCCGATAAATTTCGCCAATACGGCGTTGCTCCTCAAAGGCGTCTCGCCTCAGGTAACTACGGCTTCACCTTGCCTTTTCCGGTGCGCCTTGTCTTGACGAAATTTCTAGGCTCGTTTATTTGTCTTTACTGTGGTATATTGAGTATTTTATCGTACGCAAGGTAGCGCTCGTAGCACTCGGAATAATCGGTGCCCTTTGATTCATAAACTCTGCTGAATTCTATCTTTTCTGCCGCTTCCTCGACGGATGCAAACGCTCCGACTCCTACTGCCGCAAGGATCGCAGAGCCTAAGCACGCGGTCTCCTTGTTTTTCAGCGTCACGAGTCTCTTTCCCGTCATATCCGCCTTCATCTGACACCAAAGCGGACTGTTTGCTCCTCCGCCCATCGCTCTTATCTCGTCTACGTCGAGTCCGAGATAGTCGAGGTTGGATCTGAGCATACAGCTGACCGACTCCATTACCGCGCGAACGAAATGTCCGCGATGGTGCTCGGTCGTAAGTCCCGTGAAGCTTCCTCTTGCCGCAGGATTGTACTTCGGCATCGTCGAGCCGCAGAGATACGGCAAGAAGGTCACTCCGTCGCTTCCTGCGGGTACGCTCTCGGCAAGCTCATCAAGCTCTCTGAACGAAAAATTCTCGCAGAGCGCGTTCTTGAACCATTTGAGCGCCATTCCCGCGGTAGGAGTCCAGGAAAGCAGGCAATATTTGTCGTCATAGTTATAGTGACACGGTACTATGCTCTTTTCATCGTATTCGGGGACGTTATCCGAGGGCATGAATATTACCATTGTCGTTCCCGTCATCTCGCTGACGATGCCTTTTCTGACAACGCCCGCGCCTATAGCTCCCGCTATCTGATCGATGGCTCCCGTAACGACTCTTGCTCCCTCGTATTCTCCGACCTCCGTGGCACTCGAATAGAGTGTGGGAAGCATATCCTCGCTGACACCGATGAAATCAAGCATCTCTCCCCACCATTTTGCGTTATGTATGTCAAAATATATGGTGGAGGATTGCAGTGTCTTTTCCGAAATGAATTTGCCCGTCATTTTATAGAGTATCCAATCCTCAAGCAAGAAGACCTTTTTGGTCTTTGCCCAGATCTCGGGCTCGTTTCTCTTTACCCACAAAAGCTTGCAGGCAGGCCAGGTCGCCGTGATCTCGGGCTGTCCCGTTACCTCGTAAACTTTTTTGTGTCCGAAATGCTCGGTTATTATCTCCGCTTCCTCTGTCGCGCGGTTATCAAGCCACACGATAGCGGGGCGCACCGGCGTTCCGTTCTCGTCTGTAAGTATCAGCGTCTCGCACTGTGTATCGACCGCCAATGCGTCGACATTGTGCTCGCGCTTTACCTTTTCGATCTCACTCTTTACTATATCCCAGTATTTCTCGCCGTCAAATTCGACGATATCGCCGTGAGCGTCAAGCGTATAGTCTGCCGTGAGCGACAGCTTCTGCTCTAAAGCTTCATTGAACACCGCGGTCTTTACGCTCGTGGTGCCAATGTCTATTCCCATAAAGTTCATAGTTCTTTTCCTTTTTGAGATTTGTGTTGCACGGGGACGGACGGTACCGTCCGTCCCCGTATTGAAGGATTGATATGCTTAGCTTACGCGACTCTTATCTCATCTGCTGGAGATCGTAGTGTACGTCGTATGCCTTTTCCTCTTCGGTGAACTTGTGCTTGGTGTCGATGACTTTGCCGTCGTTCCACTTTCTGTCGTTTACGTCGTCAGCTGTACCCATAATAGTGATGTTTACCTGACGGCGACGAGCGATAACGTGGTCCCAGTCGATAAAGTAGATGTGTGCGAAAAGTCCAAGGTCGAGCTTGCCGTCCTTGATGGTGAGGGTCTCGCTTCTGCCGAAGAAGCAGGAACGGAGGTGACCGTCTGTGTTCATCGAGGAGTAGTCACCGGGCTCGTTTACGTATCTGCCGTACTGTGCGTGGATCGGACCGGGGTGACGGTACTGATGCTCCTCTGCAAAGTCGGGGATCATCTTTCTCATGATGTCAAGAAGGTCGTGCTGAAGGTACTCGAGATCGAAGGAATCGATATCGTGCGAGCACTCCTGAACCATTACCGAGCAGGTGGTGTGGTGAGATACGATAGCAACGGTTCCGTTCTTAATGCCGGAGTCTGCTACCATCTCAAGCACTTCTTTTCTGATGTCGTGGAAGGTGGGGATCCAGCCTCTTGACTGAAGCTCGAGCTCTTTCTGATAAATCTTGAATTCCATAATTTTTGTTCTCCTTTTAAGATATTTTATTTTTTTTATTATACCAAATTTCAATTTGCGCGAAGCGCAACATCATTGGGCGAAGCCCACATCATTGCGGCATCGCCGCACATCATTTGCGCGAAGCGCAACATCATTGGGCGAAGCGCAACATCATTGCGGCATCGCCGCACATCATTTGCGCGAAGCGCAACATCACCGGGCGAAGCCCACATCATTGAGCGCTTATTTATTTAAGCGCTCACCCACCGCTCCGCCCGGATGGATAACCGCGAACTGCTCGTTTTTGTAGTCGGTCTCCTCAATAAGAGCCGTCTGAAGCGCGTGAAAGATCATACAAAGCGCGGTGGACGAGGTCGTTCCCTGCGAATTGTATTTGTCGGTCTCGCGGTTCACGTACTGCTTGAGCACTACGTCCGCTCCTGTTGCCAAGGGAGATTCGAGATTCTCGGTCACGGTTATTACCTTGATTCCCTTTTTCTTGCATATTTCCAGTATTCCGACAAGCTCCTTGGTCTTTCCGCCTCTCGACGCCAAGACCATAACGTCACCCTCCTGCAAGAATCCCATCGCTCCGTGGGGTGCCTCGGCGGGAGAGATAAATCTCGCAGGCTGCTCGATGCAGCACATAAGGTGTGCAAAATGCTGACAGATGATACCCGAGTGTCCGCACCCGCTCGCTCCTATGCGAGGAGCGTTCTTCAGAAGCTCGACAGCGTTGGCAAAAGCCTCATCATCAAAGTAGTCGAGCATTCCCTTTATGCACTCGTATTCTATCTCATAAGCCGCACGTGCGGCGATCAATGCTTCTTTTTTCATATTGGTCACCCATTACGCGTGAAGCTCGTCCCAAGCCTTACGGAGATTGTAGAGCATCTCCTCGACCATTGCGTAGGGGTCTGCTGCCTTCAAAATTCCGCTTGTCGATCCCGTTGCCTGTGCGCCGAGCTTTATCGTGTTGTAAACATCCTGACCGTTCGATATTCCCGCGCCCTGAAGCACCATGACATCGGGGTTGATGTCGTTTACGGTCTTGATGGTCTCGAGCACATAGTTAGAATCGCTCGTCGTTCCCGTTCCGATAAGCTCGGTGGGCTCGGCAACGATCATATTGGGTGCCATGTGGGCAATTCTCTTTACGTCCTCGACCGTGTCTGCGCAGACGATGGTTGCAAGTCCTACCTCGTCGGCACGGCGGATGGTCGCCTCAAGCGTTTCCATGTCAAGAGGCTTTTCTGCGTGGTTGAGCATTACTCCCTTCGCGCCTGCCGCCTTTACCGCCTCGGGAAGAACGCTTCCAAGTCCGCGTCCGGGTACGAGCGCGTCCATGTGTTGTGCAAACACGAAAATTCTCTCGGTGTTGTCGGCAAGGAGCTTTATGTCGGTGTACTGCGGGGTCACGATAACGTCAACGTCGTATTTGTACGCTGTCGCGTCGATCACCTTCGCGAGCTTGAGCATTGCGTCGCCCCAGATGATTGCTTTCGGTCCTACCTCAAAAAAGGGGGGATTGATCTTTACTCCATTATACATTTTTTCTCTCCGTCTTTTTTCATTTTCTTTAGTACGGCATGTCCGCACTACTCTATTTTAAATTATACCTCTTGTTACAGTAAAAGTCAATAGGTTTTTACGATTTTCTTACTATTTATAAAATCTCACAACCAAAACGAAAGTTTCGGAAAAATTATGTAGCAAACTGTCAATTGAAAGCCTTGACATTGCGTTCGAAACATGTTATACTTTGATATGAAAGAAAAAACTATTCACACGAGGAAGATATGACAGCAGAACAGAGAAAACAAAAAATCTCGGAGCTTTTAAAAGAAAACGATTCGGTCAGAGTCACCGAGCTCAGCCAGCTTTTCAACGTCTCCGAGGTCACTATAAGAAGCTACCTTGAGGACATGGAGAAAAAGGGTCTGCTTACCCGTATTCACGGCGGCGCGGTCAGCTCCTACAAGCCCTATTACAGTATGAATCTCAATCAGCGACTCGAGACAAATCAGACCGAGAAGGTCGATATCGCTGAGCAGATCGCTACCCTTATCCGTTCCAACGACACGGTCATGCTCAACGCGGGTACCACTACCCTGCTTGCGTTCCGTAAGTTCCCGTCCGAATACAATCTTAATATTGTGACCAACTCGATCGCTATTGCGCTTGAGGCTTCCAGTAACCCGAATTACAACGTTATCCTCATCGGCGGCGCGGTCAACACGAAATATCAGTTCACATACGGCAATGATGCCGTCAAGCAGCTCTCAAAGTACCACGCGGACAAGCTCATCCTCTCTGTCGACGGAATCGACACCACGCAGGGATTTACAACCTATTATAATAAGGAAGCGACCGTTGACGTTGCAATGATCGAGCAATCCGCGACCTGCATTATCGCAGCCGACCGCTCCAAATTCGGCCACGTTGCATTCGCCAAGGTCAGCGACATATCGGTTGCCGATTATATCGTCACTAATAGCGGCGCGGACAAGGAAAAGCTCGCAGAGCTTGAAGCTATGGGTGTGAAGATAATCTATGCGCATAGCCAGTACAGTCCCTGCGATATTAGCTGACAAGTTTCTGCAAGTCTGCAAAATAAAATCAAAAAGAATAAACTAATTTTGAAAAAGCACTTGACAAACAGAAGATTTGTGGTATAATATTTGGGTAAGCCAATTTAAACGGATGGCTTGCCCAAATTTTTTTGATTTGGTTGAATACTTTTTGGAGAAGTACTCAAGAGGCCGAAGAGGCGCCCCTGCTAAGGGTGTAGGTCGGATTTACCCGGCGCGAGAGTTCAAATCTCTCCTTCTCCGCCAAAATAACAGAGCCACCCAATCGGGTGGCTCTGTTATTTTGCCTGCGAAGTCGTGATTTGACGATCGCGCCGAAGGCGCGAGAGGGAGAAAAATCGACCGCTCGCAGTGCGAGATGAAGGGAGATTTTTCGAGTGGCAGCAACTTGGCTTTTGCCGAGCGAACTCCGTAGAGCGAGCGACGGTAAAAGCCTTAGTTGCAACAGTGCGACGGAACGCGTAAGCGTTCCTAGATGATCTCTCCTTCTCCGCCAACAAAAAAGGAACTTTTGTCTACCAGACAAAAGTTCCTTTTTTGAATGATGTTTGCCTTCGGCAAATGATGACGGCTTCGCCTAATGATGCTCGCTTCGCGAATGATGTGTGCCTGACGGCACATTGAGGCAAACATCGCATCATTGCGGAACGCAGTGGAGCAACATCATTTTGAGCGAAGCGAAAAACATCATATCGCCGCAGGCGATACATCATTAAGATATACAAGGCTTTCGCCTTGATTTATTTGAGAAAGTGTGATATAATATAGCAAGGAAAGGAGGCGGTTGCTTTGCCATCAACAAACATTTGGATAATGTGTGTGGTAATGATAATTTTAAGTCCTATTAGTTGGTTTATACTTGATGAATATGGAATACGTTATTACCTTATGAGAAAAATATTAAAAAAGCGATGGTGGTATTCCGCAGTAACTTACTCATTGCTTTTATCAAACTTATTGTTGTTACTTACCGCTTGGTTCTTTCCTAATTGGTGGCTGTATATATTAGGCGGTATATGGATTGGAACAATCGGCCAGTTTCCACCGTTGAATCACGGCCCTAGGAGTATTTATTTGATATCTTATAAGGGATCATACGAAATTTACGTCGAACATGCGGATCTTTGGGAAAAGAATCTAAAAAAGAAGCAAGAAAAAAGAATGAAGCGAAAGAATAAGAGAAAAAGCAAAAAATAAATTTGACCTTTTGTTCGTTTTTACCCTTGTTTTGACACCTTTTATCACGTTTAAGGCAACGAAAAGCACCGCAAAAGCGGTGCTTTTTTCGTCGGCGGGAGAGATTTGAACGCGAGCGACGGGGGACCCGGCAAGAGAGGGAGAAAAATCGACCGCTCGCGGTGCGAGATGAAGGGAGTTTTTTCGAGTGGCAGTCTCCCCGTGAGCGCAACCAAGCGACGAGCGAATCGCCCCGTCAAGCTTTACGCCCTTTCAAAGCCCACGAGCACTCCGCCCTTTTCAGCGTAAAAGCTACACAGTCCCTTTAATTTGTGTATCTCTATGACCGCATTTTTGAATTTTGACAGTATCAGCTCCTTGAGCTGCTCGGCAGCTGACTCGTTCTGGCAATGGCCTATACTGATCTTTCCCGATCTGAAGCCCTCGGATTCAAGATACTCTGCCAGAGTTTCAAGAGACCTTCTCTCCCCTCTGCACTTATGCTTCGGCTCAAGCGTTCCCTCATCACTTGCTTTTCCGACGATACAGATGCCCGCGATACCCACTATCTTCGCCACGACGGGTGACACTCTTCCATTGTTGGCAAAGGTCTTGAGTGATTTAAGCATAAAGACGAGTCCCGTCTTTTTCATATACGCAGTTACTCGCTCACAGATATCCTCGAAGCTCATATCGCGCTTTACGCACTCCTCGATCTTCTCGATGATCAGTGTTATTTCCGGCCCCGCCGAAAGCGTATCAAAGACGTGCACGCGCTTCCCTTCATTATCTGCCTCGTATATCTGCTTTGCGGCGCATGCGGAATTATAGCTTCCCGACAGACCGCTTGTTATCGTTACGCAGAACACCTCGTCCGCATCTCCAAATGCCTCCAGCCAATCCGACGTATTTGGGCAGGACGATTTCGACTTTCCCTTATACTGATACAAATAATCGACCATTTCGTTTACGTCAAGCTTCTCATCGTCAACAAATTCACGCTCTGCGGTGATGATCTTCATAGGCGAAGTGGCGAACTCGACGTGCTTCAGCTCAAGCAGATCACAGGATGAGTCTGCGACTATCTTAATTTTTCTCATTGATTGCCTCCTCTGTTTTGTGCAGAAATCTTATTTGATCCAAACCGTATTATGTCAGATAATATTACACTGTCTGACTCGTTGACAAATCAACAAGTTATGCTACAGTATACCACAAAATCGTTGAGTTGTCAACATCTATTTTGGAAAATATCTGCCCTATTTGTAAATTTTTATACGGTCAAAAAGCATACAGTCCTTTATTGTCTTGACATTATACGTTTTTTATGTTAAAATATGCAACACGAAGCGGAGCTAAATAGAGATTCAGCTTATCGCAACAGCTGTCTTCCGGCAGTCCAAGTCAGCTTTTTTGGAGAGAATAATGAACAATAATTTTACAGTTAAACACGCAGTCACCCGACTGAAAGACAAACCCGAGCTTATCGATATGATGGCGGCTTGGTTTCACAAAAAATGGGGCATTCCGCTTGAGGCTTATCTTAAAAGCATGGACGAGTCCCTATCATCTCCCTCCCCCGTCCCCTCCTGGTACGCGGTGATAGACGGCGGTCGCATAGTCGGCGGTGCGGGGGTCATTGAAAACGATTTTCACGACAGAGTCGATCTCTCCCCCAATCTCTGCGCTCTCTACGTTGAAGAGGACAGGCGCGGCGAGGGGATCGCGGGAGAGCTTCTCTCCTATATCTGCGAGGATATGAAAAAAGGCGGGATCGACACGCTCTATCTCGTGACCGACCACACCTCCTTTTACGAAAGGTACGGTTGGAGCTATTTCTGTCCCGTGACCTGCTTTGGCGAGGATCATCCCTCACGTATGTATGTCAAAAAAAATGAAATATAAACAAAAGAACCGCTCGGACGGGGTATCCGTGTGCGGTTCTTTTTGTTTCATATCGTTATAGTCGCAAATGCTCTTACTGCTGTGATTCAAGTGCTTCGATCCTGGTCAGCGCATCATTGACCACATTGTACATATTGAGCATTGCAGGCGAGATCTGTGCCAATGTCAGATCGGGATCAACGGTGTGATTTCCGTTCTCATCTACCGTGTAGAACGAGGAATATTCCTCGTATACTTCCTCGATGATCTCTATGCCTGTTCCGGCATACTGCTTCATATCTAATACTCTCTTTGCATCATCAAACAGCGTCTCAAGCGTTGCGGTTGCATCCGCATCCTTGAAGGAAACGATGTCCTTTATGCTCGTTCCGTTTGCGACGTTATGGGTATATCCGTCGATCTCAAAGACCTCTCCGTTGACATTGAAGGAATATCCGCCTATGATATCATAGCTTTGTGCATCTGCTCTCCAGTTATCCGTAACGAAGGATCCCGTTCCGTTTCCGCCGTCATAGGTAACTACGTTTGCGGTACCTGCGTAGGTGCTTCCTATTCTGTACCAATCACTTGTCTTGTTTCCGTTCTCATCTCTGTCGCAGGTGAATACTACCGCGTATACGGGAACATATCTTCCTGCTGATGTCAGAGGGTCTACAGTCAGATAAAGCGTCATTTCACATCCGTAGCCGCGGAATTCTCCGCCGTTGCTTTCATTCGTTGCTACGTAATCGTCACCCGTCAGCACGTTTCCGTCAAGGTTTTCGTGCTTTATCATTACCGTTGCGTCCATCTGATCCTGTCCTACCGTTATCTGCAGCTGTCCTGCAAACAGCGTATTGACCGCTACCGAGTCCTCACTGGACGAGCCCGTAACGTTTCCGATATAGTTTGAGGTCCATTCCTGTCGTCCGTCAAACTTATTATCGAGAGAGTCGATAAGCTGCTCGTAGGTAGATGACGTATTCAGAATATTGAGGAACTTATCCTCGATAACATCAAGTGCTTCTCTTTCTCCGTCAACGTTGATTCCAAACTGGAAGTTGATCAGTGTTTTCCAATCGGTATTTGCACTCAGGCGGTTACCGACCGTGTACGTAACGGTAAACTCCAGCGTTTCACCGGGAGCTACCATCTTGTTAGCTGCAGATGCGTTTGCCAATGAGCAAACTACACCGATCCTCTGGTTGCTGTTAGACGTAATAACGTAGTTGTTTCCGTTATATCCCGTGAGGTTTGTCTGGAAATAGAGTCCTCTGTAGGAATACGTCAGGTCTGTATTATTGAGCACCGTAACGTTGTACGTCACGACACCCGCACCGGTGTATGACCTGTTGATAGTTGAATCGATCGTTGTTGAATACTGCAGATAGCTTACCGAATTGCTGTCTACCCTGTTAGTACTCGCCGTTGACACTGCGGTAATAAACAGACCTGCAGGAATATCGGTCTTTGCCGATCCCTTGATACCAAGTGAATCGGAAAGAGCCGCATATCCTATGCATGAAAACAAACACATAAAGGAGAGCACTATACCTAATATCGCCTTTGTCCACGGTTTCATTATTCGCACTCTCCTTTCTTGTGTTTTTTAATTATTTTCTTGGCTTTCGTCATCGGGAGTGATCATCGCTGTGAAGATCTGCTCCGCTTTGCGTCTGACAACGCCGATGATCTTTTGGAGGGGACGGTCAAGTGTTGCCGCATCGACCTTATAGTTTCCGCGAACGACCTCTGCCTCTCTGATCACTTCCTTATCGCTTTCCTCGTCTATTGTGGGGACAAGTACTACGTCGCCCTCTCCAACGGTATTTCCGTCGGGATCGTAGCGATAAGTGTTTTTTGTTTTTTCTTCCCAGAAAACATCGATAGCGTCGACCGCGTTTTCCTCTGCAAACTCCTCGTCTGCAGAAGGTATGGATGCGAGAATATCCTCTATTTCGGCATCTTCTTCGATCTCCTCTTCCACTCCGATCTCTTCTGCATCAAATTCCTCAACGGTAGCCATAACCTCAAGCTCTTCACCCGTTTCAGCTTCCACCTCAAGCTCTGCTTCCTCGATCACTGTATTGATCTCGGGCTCGGGATCGGGAGTCGGCTGCGGTGCCTGGGGAGTTACAACGACCTTTACTACAGGTCTTACCACGTTGGTGATATTGGGCTTTACTATCGTTACAGGTGTGTTATCCTGCTCGGGCTCAGGCTCGGGCTCTGTATAGCCTTCGATCTTGATCTCGTACAGATACAAGAGCTTGCTGTCCGTGGGGATCATGAATTTGGCGCAGGTCTTTTCCTCATTTTCATGCATAAGGATGGGCGCCTGGATGGTATCTCTGATCTCAAGCATTTCATCAAAGGTATCAACCATAATAACCTGATATCCGCGTGTTTCGAAAAGATTTTTGATCTTCTGTATATAGGACTTATACTGAGAGACGATCTTCTTGACACGTGCGGTGTAGGTAATATCTTCCGTTCTTGTAAGATAAATGAATGCAACAAGAAGGATCACAAGCAAAACGTCAGTTATTCCAAGCACGATAGCCGTGGTCTTGAAAGCTTCGCTGCCTGCACCTCTGGTACATGCGATCATTTTCGCCTCATCATCGGGAACGGAGGATGTCATGTTAATATTGACCGTTTGGGTCGTCAGAGGTATACGTAACTCGGAGGAATACGTATCTACACTGCTTCCTGAGAACGCATTGCAATCGCTGAGTACGTCAACGTTAAGCGTTAATACGATGTTACTCGTAGTATTCGAAAGCGAGTATGTCTCCAAAAAACGATTTGCTACATCGTTATACTCATCATAGTTGAGAACTACGATCTCGTTGATCGACAGACGGCTCGAGCTGCTTTGAGACTTATTCTGAACGTTCACAAGAACGTACTCAGGATTATAGATAGCGGCCTTTGACGTGTCGTCGATTATCTCAAGTCTTGACGTGATGCTGTACGAATAACGGTAATTGACATCATCCGTATCCATATCGATCTGGTAGCTGAAGTTCGTTATGATCTTATCGATCAGGGATGCGACGTATGATTGATCCTTTTCAATGACAGGCGAATCGTAGAATTCGTTATCCTTGAGATATACGTCGTAATCAATGCTTCCGCTTTCGGTGTAGCCTATGTAGTATTTCTTATTGAGCTGATATGAGACCAGCGCGGAAATCAGCACGGCGACCGTAACCACTGCGATAATGACCGATTGAGTAAATATCCATTTTTCGCGGTTTTTACGATACAGCTTTCGTTTTTTCTTCTCAGATTCAGACATTTATGTAACCTCCTTTCTCTCAATTATTTATTAGTTCTCTCAGCCACAAGGTTGGGTAACCGATGTATGCGATCTTGATATCGGTAAGTCCGAAGATATCCGAGTCTACTCTGTAACCGTAATCAAGATCCTCGTTGGCGTCGCCCTTTGTATAATATCGGGTCTCGTTTCCGATCCTTTCGATCTTCACAACTCTGTGGACGATCTTGGATTCCTGCTCAAGAAAGATAATGACCTGTCCTTCCTTGATGACCTGATCCTCGTATCTTTCATAAAGGATCATATCTCCCTTATTTATCTCACCCGTCATGCTTTCCGTGGCGATCACAAGCGCGCCGAAGCGGAACTGACAGGAGATCAGCATTGCCACCGACAATACGATCGCGATCGACAGTACCGTGGCAACTGCTCCCAGCCCTTTGGATCTTCTGACGGCTTTTTTCTTTTCTTTCGAAAACATTGCCGAAATGAATGCAAGAAGAAGGATGGGAAAAATAAGCTTGATGCACGCAGAAAGCGAATCCGGCATCTGCGCGACAACAGGCATAAAGTAGATATAAAGCACGGTGATAAGCCTGAATATTATGTTCGGCAGTGCTCCATATCGCTTTGATGCGTAATGAAAATAAATGTTTGCGGTAATGGCGGGGAAAAAGGTGAGACCGACAAGGTCCATAAACCTATTGATATTCGTGACTCCGCACAAATTGTAAAAGCAAAGGACCTCCGCAAACACGCAGCAAACAAATGCTATAAACGAAACGAATTTGTTTTTCTGTGCCAAAAGAACAGATCGGATAAGCTCTGCGGATATTATGATCGCCGTCAGAGGAAGAATGCGCTCAAGGAAAATTTTGAAGTTAATAAAATAGGGATTTTTACTGAATTCAAAATAAAACCCGGACATCTCCAAAAGAACAACGTATATTACCGCTATGACAGAACCAACCAGCAGCACTTCTCTTCTGTTTATGGAGAAGGAGCATCTTTTCTTGATCAAGATCAGTGTCAGAGCCGCAAGCGGCACTAAAAGACACGCGGTAAGTATCCGACTGCTTTTTACATTGACAAACAGCGCGGTCAGGAGGACAGCAAATATTGTCAGAGAAAGCACGTATGTAGTTTTTCTATCCTTGTTCATTTACCGTCCTCCTTTCGTCGTTTATGCTTCGCTGAAGCTAAAATTCAGCTTGTTTTTCAGTTGCAGCTATTATTCAACGGTTACAGCGGTAAGCTCAATGTTGAACGAAGCGGTTGTAAGACCCTCTGCAGCTGTGGGGAGCTTAATGAGCTCAACAGTAATGGTGATGGTCTTCTCTGCGCCTGCAGCGATTCTCTGTGTGGTGGTGTTCCAGTCACTGCTGATAGCGAAGAAGGTTTCGTTGGAGTTCTGGAGAAGCTTGGGAGTTACGTCAGCGGCATAGTGCTCACTGTCGTTCTTAATTGTATAAGTAACGGTAACCTTGTCTCCTACCTGAGAAAAGCCTGTTGCTGTGAACGTAGCCTTATCGTTGTTGTCAGTGTTGATGCTTGCGGTAGCTCCTGCTCCGGGCTCTGCCTTGGAGAAGTAAACGTCCTGGTTGAACGCTTCCTCAGCGATACCTGCGCTGATCTCTGCGGTACCCTGAATATCAAGTACGTCGGAAAGTGCCGCATAACCGATTCCGAGTGCGAGTGCTGCTACGAGCAAGAACGAAATAATTAGAGATCTTCTTTTTTTCATTTTGTTTTCTCCTTTTTATGAAAAATTGTTTCGGGCGTTCCCTAACCGTCCGTTTTTTGCAAAACTCTACAATTTGAGCTTTGTAATGCGATTTTATCACTCCATGACTACACCGTGACTACAAAAAGTAAATTTTTCCAAAAAAATTTTTCGGCACCCGAAAAAAACGGGTGCCGAAGCTATCTGTTATTTGATCTTTTGCAATTGATTTTCAAGATATCCTACGGTAAATTCCGCCCAGGAATACGAGCTCATATACTGTCCCGTGAAAGAATTTATCGCGCGGGCATCTCCCTCAAGAAATCTGTAATAGTCGCAATCCACTATGCGCGTATTCACAAGTATTCCCTGCCTGTTCTTAAGTATCAGGTCTTTTACCTCTACTCCGTGCAAGGTCTTTACAAGGCTCGCGATGTAAACCTGCAGGTTCTTTTGCTTTGTCCTGTCGTAGTCCTCGTCCTCCCAGAGCATTGCCGCAAGCTCGGAATATGTTGCCGAGGTCCCACGCTTGTCCACGAGATATGCAAGTATCTCCTTTGCCTGCTTTCGCTCGAATTTCAGCGGTTGTCCGTCTACGAACACGTCAAAGTTTCCAAAAGTCAGTATCTTTATTCTCTTCTCGGGACTCCACTCGATCGGATTTCGGAGATTTTCAAGCTCGGTCCTTATCGCCTCAGGCGTGACGGGCTTCAACACGTATCCGCTCATGCGAAGGTCGATCCCCTCCTTCATATATTCCGAAAAACCCGTGGCGAACACGATATTTACCTTGGGATTGAGCAGCTTGAGCTCACGCGCGAGCTCAACTCCGTTCATCTCGGGCAGATGTATGTCAAGAAAGGCTACGTCTATCTGCACTTCCCTTGCGGTCTGCAAGGCTCCTCGCGCGTCTCTGCAAAGATATACCGTTGATCCGCCCGCGACCTCTTCAAGCGCATGCTTCATAAGCTCCAGCGCATAATATTCGTCGTCCACAGCTAATATCGTCATTTCCTTTTTCCTTTCTTTTTGGGTATTTCTATCGTTACTCGCGTTCCGACTCCTACTGTGCTCTTGACCTCAATATCTCCCTTGCACATTGCCGCGATCCTGCTTCTCGCATTCTCTATGCCGACGTGCATATCGGTCTTCTCCGTATCAAAGCCCACTCCGTCGTCAATTACTTCAATTATATAATGTGTGTCGTTATCGTACGAGCAGACCTTTACGGTTCCGCCGTCTGCGCGCTTTGTGACTCCGTGCTTGACAGCATTTTCAACTATAGGTTGTACTGTAAGCGGAGGGAGACTGAAATCCTTACACTGAATTGAATATATGATATTGAGTCGCTCGCGAAATCTTGCTTTTTCTATCTTCAAGTAGCACGCAACGTGATCCATCTCCTGCTCAAACGGTATGAGCTCCTCGCTTGTGAGTGTGCCTATATTTCTGCGAAGATACTGCGCAAAATCTATTGTGAGGTATTTTGCCTGTTTGGGAGAAGTGTCACACATGGACGCAATCGTTGAAAGCGTATTGTAGACAAAGTGCGGATTTATCTGCGAGAGCATCAAGGCATTTTTCTGCGCCTCGAGTTGTTTCTTTCCGCTTATATATATGCCCGTATACATTGACAAAACGGCGACGGTAAATCCTGCATACGTCAATGAAATGCCGTGGAACGTGAAATCAAGGATCAATCCCGCAACGGGAAACAGTGTGTAGCAAATGAAGGCTGCGCGGCTGACTTTGGTTGAGCACTTTGCAAACAGCGACAGCATTACGATCACCAAAAACGAGACGATCGGGAAAAGAAGATACAACAAACATATCGCGGCATTGCTGCTATGAACGTAATGACCGTTTGCATCTACCCAGAATGCGTATCCGTAAAATGCGTTTCCTATGCAAAACAGAAGCGATAACGCACAGAAAAATTGCATCAACTTAAGTATGATCGCTGCGGCTCTGCTGTTTGCGTAGAGGCTTGAGATCAGGTATCCGATAAAGCATATTATCACTATCTGGCAGGCACAGGATGCCACCGTGTTTGCTGCCATAGTGAGATATGACAGTGCGATATTTCCCTCTCCGATCCATCCCACTATGTCAGCGATCAGAGCAACGACTACCGAGCATTGCAAAAGCAAAAAATATCTTGCTCCGCCCACCTTCTTCGAAAACCCGCTGATGCAGGTCATCAGAATAATAAGTGTTATCACAAGTGCAAACGCGTCAAGCGCAATATTTAAATACGGCAATGGAATACTTTGCATTTTTCTTCCTTTCTATTCTGTTACGAAGATCGATGCGCTTTAACGCGGACAGATCTCGTGTTGGAATGAGCTTCATTATTACAATTTCATTATAACACATTTGCGTGGATAAATCAAGAAATAAAAAAAGTATTACAAAAGATGCCTTTTTTTGCTATTATCCGTCTTATCATGAAGTATTTTGACACTTTGTAAGTGTCATATAATAGGTGCTGTGATGATAAAATATATACGAGCACTCGTGAAAGGAGGAACTCTATTATGGATAACAAGCTCGCCAGATTTCTTTTGACATTTTTCCTTGGATGGATTGGAAGTCTTATTATCAACCACACTTCCTTAAAGCCTGAGGGATACACGTCAAGAACAGGATGCTACATCTTACTCTCCATGGTCACCTTTGGCATTTACGGTCTCGTTGCTTCTATCTGCAACCTCACCTTTGACCCTACCAAAGAAAAGAACATTGGTTACAAGAAAGATTGATAGCTGATACAAAGCCCTTTGGGATCTGATCCCAAAGGGCTTTTTCGTTCTTGGTTTTTTCAAATTTTGATTTGGCGAATAGCCTTCTCCAGCGGAGAAGGGGGACCACGAAGTGGTGGATGAGGAGGTCGCCATTAGGATGTATTTCACGGGAGTTGTGTGGATTTTGCCTTGTAGCACAAGGATTCTTCCG
>JBGUSX010000129.1:0-6847 GCA_045132775.1 Eubacteriales bacterium | reverse complement strand
GTTTCGTTGCAAAGGAATCCTTGTGCCACAATACAAAATCCACGGTACGACAGTGACGCACAACTTAATGGCGACCTCCTCATCCACCACTTCGTGGTCCCCCTTCTCCGCTGGAGAAGGCTATTCGACAAATTGCAATTTATAATACCTTCAAATTTTGATTTGTCGAACTGTTTGGTTTATCTTCACGGCTATAAATTTCCCTTACTGGTTCGCTTTGCGTCCGTAGGGGAGGTGCTTGCTCCTCCCGCTCAACGAACGCCTATAAAACCCTTATGGCTAAAGAAGAAACAAATGCTTTAGAACGGGAGGAGCAAGCACCTCCCCTACGGTTTTAAGACACCGCTTGGTTTATAGCCGCGAAGAAATCTAAAACCGTTTGCTTTTTCAAACAGACCGATAAATTGCAATTATACATTCCAGCTGAATAGTTACATTTTTGGTTATGTCCTATAATAATTATACACGGAGATACCTCATCTGTCAAGGTATCTCCGTAAAAAAGTTGGATATTTTTGATATTTTCCTTTTTTCTTTTTATTTTTCGAGCTTCTCTAGTGAGCTGATCTTTACAAGTCCCCTGCCGCATGCCTCGCAATACTCGGTATTTGTTTGTCTTTCGCCGTGTTTTTTTGTTTCTATCGCACGCACTCCGCACAAAAGACAGATGTGCTCTCCCCTCTCCTCTGCCTCAAGGCTCAAGGGATAGGTCGTGCCGCGGAAATAGGTTACCGTATCTCCCTCGCGGTAATAGAGGTCGTAGCCGTCGTCGAAGAGCTGAAATTTCAGCTTGCGCTTTTTGCCCTTGGAGTCTGTTATCTTCAGCACGCGATAGGTGTGGTAGTCGATCTTGAAGCGACCGTCGCGCGTGACTCCTCTGCCGTAGGTCCTTGACACGCTCATCGATTTGATTATTCCGACAAAGCTTTTTTCGGTGAGGAATTTACCGATATTGAAGATAAAAGATCCGCTCAGGACGACAATAACGCAGAAAATGAGCATTGCCCACCATTCAAACGGCTTGTGCATTGGGTTGGAAAGATAGAAGAGGTAGCCGAGCGCCCAAAGTGCTGCGTAGAGCAGAAAAAGGGTTATTCTCTTGAAATTTCGCATAAACGCGGCGCGCCTTACGTCGCGGTTCTCTTTCGGTATTCTTACTCGCATCTTATCTCTCCTTTCCTTTTTGTTTATTTTATTATACAATAAAAGTGCGCGCAAGTCAAGATTTTTATTTAAGCGGTAAATTGCAATTTAGCGGTCTGTTAAGCCTTCCCCAGCGGGGAAGGGGGACCGCGGTAGCGGTGGATGAGGAGGTCGCCATTAGGATGCGCGCCCCTGGTGTATCGTGGATTTTGTCTTGTGTCACAAGGATTCTTTTGCAACGAAATAAGGTAATCAGAGGACGTGAAGCCCTTGAAAAAGCGACCTCCTCATCCACCACTTCGTGGTCCCCCTTCTCCGCTGGAGAAGGCTATTCGACAAATCAAAAATTGAAAAATAATTCATTCCACGAAAAAAAGATATTGAAAAGCGGCAAATAATATGGTAAAATATATGCGGATAATTATAAATTGTAATAATGGAAACGGAGGTTTAAAAATATGTTTATTACAAATGATATCAAATACATCGGTGTCAACGACCATAAGATCGATCTTTTTGAGGGTCAGTACGTCGTGCCTAACGGAATTTCCTACAATTCCTACGCGATTGTCGACGAGAAGATCGCTATTATGGACACCGTCGACGCTTCCTTCACTCACGAATGGCTCGACAATATTCAGAACACTCTCGGCGCGCGCAAGCCCGACTATCTCATCATTCAGCACATGGAGCCCGACCACTCGGCTAACATCGTCAATTTCCTTAAGGCTTACCCCAACGTGACGGTCGTTTCCTCCGCAAAGGCTTTCGCTATGATGAAAAACTTTTTCGGAACAGATTTTACCGACAAGAGAATAGTAGTCGGTGAGGGCGACACGCTCTGCCTCGGAAAGCACACCCTTACCTTTGTAACCGCTCCCATGGTTCACTGGCCCGAGGTCATCGTTACCTATGACTCTCTTGACAAGGTGCTCTTCTCTGCCGACGGATTCGGCAAATTCGGTGCTCTTGACGTCGAGGAGGATTGGGCTTGCGAGGCAAGACGCTACTACATCGGCATCGTCGGTAAGTACGGTGCGCAGGTCCAGGCACTGCTTAAAAAGGCGGCAACGCTTGACATTCAGAAGATCTGCCCTCTTCACGGTCCCGTCCTTGAGGAAAACCTTGGATATTATCTCGGTCTTTACAACACCTGGTCGAGCTACGAGGTCGAGGACGACGGCGTAGTCATCGCTTACACATCTGTCTACGGCAACACCAAGAAGGCGGTCATGGCTCTTGCCGACAAGCTTCGCGCAAAGGGTGCTCCCTCGGTCTCTGTTCACGACCTCGCACGCTGTGACATGGCTGAGGCGGTAGAGGACGCTTTCCGTTACTCCAAGCTCGTCCTTGCCACAACCACATACAACGCGGACATCTTCCCCTTTATGCGCGAATTTATAGATCATCTCACCGAGCGCAACTATCAGAACCGCACCGTCGCTCTCATTGAGAACGGCAGCTGGGCTCCCCAGGCATCTAAGGTCATGCGCGAGATGCTCTCCAAATCCAAGAACCTTACCTTTACAGACACTTCCGTAAAGATCCTCTCCGCGCTCAATGACGAGAGCTCCGCGGCTCTTGAGGCTATGGCTGACGAGCTCTGCCGCGAGTACATCGCTATGGGCGAGACGGGCGCGAAAAAGAATGATCCTACCGCGCTCTTCAACATCGGTTACGGTCTTTACGTCGTTACCTCCAACGACGGCAAGAAGGACAACGGTCTTATCGTCAACACCGTTACTCAGGTCACGAATACTCCCAACCGCATTGCAGTTACTATCAACAAGGCAAACTACTCGCATCACATTATCAAGCAGACAGGTAAGATGAACATCAACTGCCTCTCTGTTGACGCGCCCTTTGCGGTGTTCGAGAATTTCGGCTTCAAGAGCGGCAGAAACACCGACAAGTTTGAAGGCTGCGAGCCCTTGCGCAGTGAGAACGGTCTCATTGTGCTCCCGAGATACATCAATTCCTTTATGTCTCTTGACGTTGAGCAGTACATCGATCTCGACACGCACGGCATGTTCATCTGCTCTGTCAGCGAGGCTAGAGTCCTCTCTGACCGAGAGACCATGACTTACACCTACTACCACAAGAACGTGAAGCCCAAGCCCGAAACCGACGGCAAAAAGGGCTACGTCTGCAAGATCTGCGGCTACGTTTACGAGGGCGACGAGCTCCCCGAGGACTTTATCTGCCCCCTCTGCAAGCACGGTGCCGCCGATTTTGAGCCGATAAAATAAAGGATGCGCGCGGGGGAGATACGCGTGGGGGGCTTTTCCAGAGAAAAAAGCCCCCCACACCCCCAAAACCTCAAATAATATTTTATTTAGGTTAAGACGGCTTACAGAACTACACCGTGTCGCACGTGCGTAGTCTCACTGCTATCGTGTTGCGAGTGTATTCGAAATCGTTAGAAAAGCATTTCAACATTTTGTGTCTGTATTTCAAATTTTGATTTGGCTAACGGTTGCGAATAGCCTTCTCCAGCGGAGAAGGGGGACCGCTTGCGGTGGATGAGGAGGTCGCTTTTTCAAAGGTTTCACGTCCTCTGATTACCTTATTTCGTTGCAAAAGAAACCTTGTGCCACAAGACAAAATCCACGATACACCCGTGGTGTACATCTTAATGGCGATCTCCTCATCCACCGCAAGCGGTCCCCCTTCCCCGCTGGGGAAGGCTATTCGTTAAATTGCAATTTAGCACAGGTTAATAAAAATATATCCCACACGGGGTTCCGTGTGGGATATATTTTTAAGCTATTAACTTAATTTTGCAAGAATTACTCAGCGTCAGCCTCAACTGCCTCTTCAACAGCCTCTTCTACGCACTCGCACTCGCAGCAATCTGCCTTCTTTGCAAACTTGCTCTTAACCTTACCAACGAGCTCGCCTGCCTTTGCCTTTGCCTCGCCAACCTTTGCCTTTACGGTCTCGTTCTTTGCGAGGAAGTAGATTCCTACTGCAGCAGCTGCTGCTACAACAGCGATACCTACGCATACACATACGATAACAATAGTTCTCTTGCGAGCTGCCTCAGCCTCAGCCTCTGCCTCTGCGATCTTCTTTGCGAAGATTACGCCCTTGATCTTGTCGGAGACGTCAGAATAAATGGAACAAAGCTTCATTTTTGTTTCCTCCTGTGTTTTTTATGTTTATTTTTAAAATTTTTTTCAAAATTTTAATTCGATTTTATTGCCTTAATTCTTAAGGCTGTGGATGGGTGCGGGGATCCTTCCGCCGCGGTTTATGAATTTCTCGGGTGAATACCTATTGACATTCATAATGGGTGCTCTGCCGAGGAGTCCGCCGTAATCGATCGAGTCGCCGACTCCCTTACCGTACGCGGGAATTACTCTCACCGCGGTGGTTTTTGTATTCACAACGCCTATCGATATCTCGTCTGCGATTATTCCGCAGATGACCGCCTCCTCGACGTCACCCGGGATCGCTATCATATCAAGTCCGACCGAGCAGACCGCCGTCATTGCCTCGAGCTTTTCGAGTGTCAGCGCGCCTCTTTCGACTGCGTCTATCATTCCTGCATCCTCGGACACGGGAATGAATGCTCCCGAAAGTCCTCCTACGTGGCTCGATGCCATTACTCCGCCCTTTTTGACTGCATCGTTGAGCATTGCGAGCGTTGCCGTCGTTCCGTGCGCTCCGCAGGATTCGAGTCCCATATTTTCAAGTATATGCGCCACCGAGTCACCCACTGCGGGTGTTGGTGCGAGCGAGAGGTCAACTATTCCGAACGGGGTGTTCAATGCCTTTGCCGCCTCGCTTGCAACAAGCTGTCCGACTCTGGTTATCTTGAACGCGGTCTTTTTTATTACGTCGGCAAGCTCGGAGAGGTCGCAATCGCCCGCTCTCTTAATAGCCGAGCTTACGACTCCGGGACCCGAAACACCAACGTTTATAACGTTTTCGGGCTCGCCGATTCCGTGGAACGCGCCTGCCATAAAGGGATTATCCTCCGGCACGTTTGCAAACACGACTAGCTTTGCGCAACCGATACTGTCCCTGTCACGCGTAAGATATGCCGCTCTCTTTATCGTGCTTCCCATAAGCTTTATGGCATCCATATTGATGCCCGCCTTGGTTGATGCGACGTTTACCGACGAGCAAACGAGGTTGGTTTCTGCAAGTGCTTCGGGAATTATCGAGATAAGATTCTCCGCTCCGCGCGTCATACCCTTCTGCACGAGTGCCGAAAAGCCGCCGATGAAGTTGATGCCTATCTCCTCTGCCGCTCTGTCAAGCGTTTTTGCTACCTTTATATATCCCTCGGGAGACAGCGTACCGCCTACGAGCGAAATCGGTGTGACCGATACTCTCTTATTTACTATCGGGATACCGTATTTCTTCTCGATATCTCCGCCGACTCTGACAAGGTCCTTTGCACTTGTCGTGATCTTATCATATATTTTTTCACAGAGTCTTCCCTCGTCCTCGCTCACGCAATCGTAGAGTGAGATACCCATAGTAATGGTACGGATATCGAGGTTCTCCTCATGTATCATATTTATTGTTTCAAGAATGTCTTTCGTATTTACCATGGTTTTGCCTCAGATGTGGTGCATCGTGTTGAAAATATCCTCGTGCATTACGTTTATCGAAAGCGCGCGCTCACGTCCGAGCTCCGACATAATATCGACAAATTCGGAGAATGAGACCTTGAGTCCGCCTATATCCGCGAGCATTATCATTGCAAAATACTCGGATAGGACGCTTTGCGAAATGTCTACTATATTAGCGTCGTATTTTGCGCACTCTGTCGAAACCTTTGCAATAATACCGACTGAATCCTTACCCGTAACAGTTATTACAGCCTTCATTTTCTGCTACCCCCCATATTATTTTATCGTTATATTATTATACTACATTTTTTTTAAAATAGCAATACAATTTCACTATTTTTTTCTCTCTTTTTCGTTTTTTTATTGAAATACAAGGTTTTTTTTGGTATAATATAGAAAAGTATTTGTGATTGGGGGCAGAAGATGGAAAACTCTTCGTTTGAATACATTATCAAGCAAAAAAATGAGGGCGGTGTTATTCGCAACAAGGTTTTTGCGATCTTAGGTTACGTGTTTCTTTTCGTAACTCTTGCTATCGTTATCGTCAACCTCTCCGCGCCTCTTCTTCACATTCCCTTTCTTCTGCTCGATCTTGTCTTCTGCGCTATGGTCGCCTTTATTTCCTGGCGCTTTCTTTGCGTTGAGTTTGAGATAGTGATTGCAGGCGGTGAGATGACTCTGACAAAGCTATTTGGCAAGAGTATTCGCCGTCGCATGACGAGTCTCCCGATAAACTCGATAAACGAGATCGGCATTTACGACGATGCGGCATACGAAAAGCTCTGCGCATCATCGCTTCAAAAGGACTATATTGCCGTCTCTTCGATGTCCGCTCCCACAATTTATTATGCCCTCTTTGACGAGGAAAAAGACCGTTGTGTGCTTTATTTTGAGCTCGACGAGCGCGGACTTAAGAGACTGAAACAGGAAAATCCAAGTGCGTTCAGGAGAGGGAATATCAGGTAAATTGCAATTTAGCGGTGAGTTTGAAATTTTCAAACGGTGTGGTTTTTCTTCACCTTTTTGCACTTTACCTCACCGCATAATTGTAGGGGCGGATTCCATATCCGCCCGTGAAAAATCGTTACAAATTAACGAAATTGGTGTAATATCGTTTG
>JBGUSX010000128.1:0-13153 GCA_045132775.1 Eubacteriales bacterium | reverse complement strand
CTTCACGGCTATAAACCAAACTTCACTTTAAAACGGTTGGGGAGGCGCTTGCTCCACCCGATAAAAAACGACTATTAAACCCTTATGGATAAAGAATAAACAATTGCTTTCGAGCGGGAGGAGCAACCACCTCCCCTACGGACGCAAAGCGAACCCGAAAAGGTAATTTGTTGCCGTGAAGATAAACCAAACAGTTTTATAAATCAAAATTTGAAAAAAGATCCCCGCGGGGTGCCGCGGGGACTTTTTGTTATTGGTCTTTGTATTCGATGGTGCAATGGTCCTTGAGATATTTATCGACCTTCTCCATGAGGATGTTCTGCATAATGGTGGCTTTGCCGATCTGCTCTTCGATCTCCTCGGGGGTGTAGGTCTTTTGGTCACTTGAATAATATTCTGCGAGCTCCTTGAGCTTCTCTACGTATTCTGTATCGGTGACGGTGATATTTTCGTTCTTTGCAATGCCGTAATATACGAGGATGCTCTTTACTACGTTCTTTGCCATATCGGTCAAGGTAGTCTGCCAATCACTGCCCTCCTTGAGTCCGAGCATCTGGCATGCCATCTGATCGAGCGTTACCTCCATGCCGTACATCTTGTACATATCTACGTACTGCTGGATCTGGGAGAGGTAGTTTTGATACCAGAAGCTGACCGACTGATCGGGGAGCTTTTTGAACTCAGACGCGTCAATAAGGTTGCTCATAATTGCATTGAGTGCCTCGTTTTCAGCGTTTGCGGTCGCCTCGTCCTGCATTGACTTTTTGACCGATGCCTTGTATTCCTCAGCAGTTCCGTCAAACTTGAGCGTATTCTTGACATAATCGTCGGTGAGTGTGGGGATGGTGTACTGTATGGTATAAACCACCCATACCTTGAACACTACCGCTTTGCCTGCAAGCTCTGCGCTTTTGTAGTTTTCGGGGAATGTGACGTTGAGGTCGAAGGGTGCGTCCTTGCTCGTTGTGTTGGGAACAACACCGATGAGTCCTTCCTCGAATCCGGGGATGAACGAGCCCGAGCCGATAGAAAGCTCATAGGGCTTTGCATCGCTTGCGTTGGAGCCGCCCTCGAAAGCCTTGCCGTTAAGGTATCCCGTGTAGTAGATGAACGCGCTGTCTCCGAGCTTAATGGGCTGGTCTGTGACCTGCGTGTCTCCGTTTGTCTTTGCTTTGTTGTCGAAGAGATCGTTCTCGATAGCCTTGTCAACGGCTTCGTCCGTAATGATGTACTGTATACCGAGGGTGACCTTGGAATTTTCATATTCCTTTTTGGGCACGGATACGTAGTCGGAGGCGTTTATGCTTGAATAATCAAAATCTTCAAGCTTTGGTGCCTGTGTTTCCGCCTCGGTGCTCTTTTCGGTGTCAGACTCTTTTTCTCCTTCGATGTCGCATGCTACGAGCACGGATGCGGACAAAGCAAGCGCGAGGAGGATGAGAAGTATTCTTTTTAGTGTTTTCATATATTTTTCCTTTCATTGATTCCGTATACTCCGAGGAATATAATATATCATTTCTAATCTTAAATCAAGTATAATTTGAAAACTTTTCGCAAAGAGAGGTGTTTTTGTTGACTTAAAGGTAAAAAAATGCTATAATTGGGTGAAAAATAACGTAAGGAGTCCGGATATGCTTGGAAGGATCAAGGCAATTGAATACGAGTGCGTGGGCTCCACGAATACCGAGGCGAAGGAATATGCCGCGCGAGCGGAATCCTTTGAGCCTGTTCTTTTCGTCGCTCGCGAGCAGAGCGCGGGCAGGGGAAGGCTCGGGCGCAGCTTTTTGTCGAGACGGGGCAGGGGAATTTATATGTCCCTGCTTTATTTCACCGAGGACGATCTGTCCGACGCGGTCTCTGTTACGACGAGAGCGGCGGTCGTCGTCGCGCGCGCTATTGAGGAGGTCGTCAAGAGCCCGATGAGGATAAAATGGGTCAACGACGTCTACAACTCGAAAGGAAAGGTCGCGGGGATACTTGCGGAGTCTCTTTGTGTGGGAGAGCGGCGCGCGGTGATCGTTGGAGTGGGAATAAATATTGGAGAAGACGATTTTCCCGAGGAGCTTGCATCTATCGCTTCGAGCGTAGGGCAGGTAAGCGAGGAGCAGAGAAACGCAATTATTTCCTTGATCGCCCGCGGCTTGCTTGACAAGACAGATTCCGACTATATGAGTGAATACCGCAAAAGATTTATGCTGTGCGGAGAGAGGGTCGAGCTTTTCTCGGCAGGAGAGAGCCTTGGATGCGGCACGGTCAAAGGTGTTGACGACGGAGGCGGTCTGATCTTTTTGCGAGACGGGAAAAGCGAGATTGAAATTATCAGGACGGGTGAAGTCAGCGTAAGGAAAAAATAAAAAACTCACGGAAAATTGAAGTGAACTAAATGGGGTTCACTTCAAAATCCGTGAGTTTTTTATGTAAAGTCTGCTATATTTATAAGCTCCTTGTCATTTTTGATCGCGTAAGCCATCGTATACGCCGTGCCTCCGCCGTTATGCTCGCAAAAGGCTACGCATATATCCGAGGAGTCGACGAGCAGGCGATTGCGGTCGTGCATACAGTGGGAGGTGTAGGTCTCGCTGACGTACTGTATGGAATCTGCGTTTGTAAGTATCAGATCATATATGGCTTTGTCGGAGTCGCTCCACATCTTCGTCTGATTCTTGCAGGGAAGGATGAGGTGGAGCTTGATGTCGGGATAGATCCGCTTGAGGCGAAGAACCGTCAGTGCTGAAATGGTGTCAAACCCGAGCGCACCGCCCGCGTAAAAATGCGACGCTCCGTGGTGGATGAGGGTGTGCAGGGTCTGCTCGAGAAGAGATGTGATGATTACTGCCTTTTCGGGATCGATGCTTCTGTGTCCCGTGAAGCAGACGCGGTTTGTACTTGATTGATTTGGCATGTCTGCCTCCTTTTTTGTAGTGTAAACATATTATAGCACAAATGTTCGAATTTGTAAAGAGGGTTGTGAAAAAAATTTTCAAAAATTTTTCGACGGAAAACGAGTTTATTCGGTTTTGTTTTTGTCAAATTTTGATTTGGCGAATAGCCTTCTCCAGCGGAGAAGGGGGACCGCGGTAGCGGTGGATGAGGAGGTCGCCATTAGGATGTGCGCTACGGGTGTATCGTGGATTATATCTTGTGGCACAAGGTTTCTTTTGCGACGAAATAAGGTAATCAGATGACGTGAAACCTTTGAAAAAGCGACCTCCTCATCCACCGCTACCGCGGTCCCCCTTCCCCGCTGGGGAAGGCTTAACACACCGCTAAATTACAATTTGTTTGTGTACGACGCAAAAATCCCCGACGTTGAACACGTCGGGGATAGATCTTTACTGCTTCAATGTCATCTCGCCGTAAGAGGGGAGGGGCCACTTTTCCTCGGGCACTATAGCCTCTGCACTGTCAACTGCCTCGCGGAGCTTGTTCATAAGCGGTATTACCTTATCTTTGTAAGAGAACGCTCCAGCCTTGCAGTCGTCAAGTGCGGATGCGCTCTTGGCTTCGGCTGCGAGCTTCTCCGCCGTTGTGAATGCATCCTCTGCAAGTCTTGAAAGGTCGGCGATAACTCTTCTTTCAAGTCTTATGGGTGCGCTTGCACCGAACACGCTCTGCTTGTCGCGTGCAGTTGCCGCGAGCTCACCGAGATAGGACTCGATGGCAGGGATTATCTTCTTGTTAGTTATATCCACCATGGTTTTTGCCTCGATGTCGATAACGTTCGAGTAATTTTCAAACATTATCTCCTCTCTTGCGCGGAGCTCCTTTTCGCTCATTACACCAAAAGAGGTGAAGAGCTCTACGTTCTTTTTTTCTGTAAGTCGAGAGAAGGAATCTACCGAGGTCTTGAGATTGAGAAGTCCGCGCCTCTCCGCCTCAAGAGGCCATTTGGAGGAATATCCGTTGCCGTTGAAGATTATGCGCTTATGTGCTTTAAATGTATCCTTTATCAGCTTTCTTGCATCTGCTTCAAGATCCTTGGATCCCGTCAGAGTATCGGCAAAATCCTTGAATATCTTTGCAACGGCGGTGTTTATCATAATGTTGGCAAGCGCAATATTCTGCGACGAGCCTACCATTCTGAACTCGAATTTGTTACCCGTGAACGCGAAGGGCGAAGTCCTGTTTCTGTCGGTCGAGTCGTAGCGGAAGGTGGGGACGCTGGGGACTCCGAGATCCATCGTGCGTCTTGCCTTGTCGGTGTAGTCGGTCTCTCCGACTATCGCCTCGACAAGCTCTTCAAGCTCGTCACCGAGAAATACAGAAACTATCGCGGGGGGAGCCTCGTCAGCACCGAGACGGTGATCGTTGCCCGCGGTCGCGACGGAAACGCGGAGAAGATCCTGATAGTCGTCAACTGCCTTGATGATCGCCGCGAGGAAGAGAAGGAACTGAGTGTTCGACGCAGGGTTCTTGCCTGCGCTGAGCAGATTTTTACCCGTGTCGGTTCCGATCGACCAGTTGTTGTGCTTGCCCGAGCCGTTGATGCCTGCGTAGGGCTTTTCGTGGAGGAGTGCAACAAGTCCGTGTCGCTCCGCGACCTTCTTTATCATCTCCATTACGACGAGGTTCTGGTCGACCGCAACGTTGGTCGTGGTGAATATAGGCGCGAGCTCGTGCTGTGAGGGCGCGACCTCGTTGTGCTTGGTTTTTGACGTAATGCCGAGCTTCCAGAGCTCCTCATCGAGCTCGTGCATAAAGTTCGAGATCTTGGTCTTGAGAGGTCCGTAGTAGTGATCCTCGAGCTGCTGCGACTTGGGCGCGGGCGTGCCAAAGAGGGTGCGTCCCGTGTAGAGCAGATCGTCGCGCTTGTCGTAGTATTCTTTGTTTATAAGGAAATATTCCTGCTCGGCTCCAACCGACGTCGAAACGCGGGTAGCGGTAGTGTCTCCGAAAAGTGCAAGAATTCGCAGAGCCTGGTCGCTTACTGCGTCCATCGAGCGCAAAAGAGGAGTCTTTGTATCGAGCGCATCACCCGTGTACGAGCAGAAAACGGTGGGGATATAGAGGGTCTTGTCCTTGATGAACGCATAGGACGAGGGATCCCAGGCGGTGTATCCTCTCGCGTTGCAGGTCTCGCGCAATCCGCCCGAGGGGAAGGAGGACGCGTCGCTCTCTCCCTTGATGAGCTCCTTGCCCGAGAATTCCATCACGACCTTGTCTCCTCCTATGGGAGAGATGAATGAATCGTGCTTTTCGGCTGTCTCGCTCGTCAGAGGCTGGAACCAGTGGGTATAGTGGGTCGCGCCTTTTTCGACTGCCCAGTCCTTCATCGCGTTTGCGACTACGTTTGCGATAGATACGTCTATGGTCTTACCCGTCTGTATCGTGTAGGTGAGGGACTTGTATACGTCCTTAGGAAGTCTCTGACGCATAACCGCATCATTGAACACCATACAGCCGAATATCTCGGGAACATTTGTCATTTTCTGCCGCCTTTCCGTTATAAAAACAAACATTTTCCATTATATTGTGTATTATAACGCGAAAAGGCTCGTTTGTCAAGATTATTTTGGCGGTGAGATTTCACAAAAAAGAGACGGTCAGATCAAGAGCATTAAACCGAATTTACTATTTACTCTATAAAAATCACCGACACCGATATATCGTCCCTCTCCTTCCCCTCGGGAAAGTTCTTTTTAGCGAGCGAGAGAAGCGTCTCCTTGAGGCTTTCGCACTCCGCGTCCTGTCCCTGCGAGTTCTTGTCCTTCCTCGACATATACTCGCAGAGATATTCGACAAGCCAGGGGCAATCCTCGCTGTCGGGGCAGCAGCCGTCGCTCATCATTATGATTATATCGCCCTTTTGTGTGTCGAATTTGCTTATTCTTGCATCGGTATTTTTGAGAATTCCAATCGGCATCGTTCTCGAATATACCTTATAGACCGTGCCGCCGCGCGCGATGTAGGTGGGAGCCGCGCCACTCTTTAAAAACGAGGCAGTGCCGCTTATAAGGTCGAGCTCACAGAGGTCGACGGTCGCGGAGCATTCGCCGCCGCTTCCCATATTCTCATTGCGCAATACGTTGTTGAGCATGCGCACCGTGATATCCGAGCGGTTGCCCGCGGAGAGCATTTTTTCGATAAACATGGAGCAGACTCCTGAGATGAACGCCGCCTCGGCTCCGCTTCCCATTCCGTCGCTTATCAGGGAATAAAAATATGAAGAGCTCGTTATAAATGCGTTTGACGTATCTCCGCAGGGCTCGTCCTCCCCGTCGGTGTCGCGGAATGGATCGACGTAGAGAGAGCTCGTGTCAAGCGAAGGGTCACCCGAGCCGCCTGCCGAGATGTGACCGTACGCGTATCTTGCGCGGAATCGCGGGCGCGAGGACAAATGTACGGTTCCGCCGTCCTGTCCTGCCTCAAACACGGGGTCCGTGAGCGATGTTCCAACAGCTTTTTCGATTTCTCTGCGGATCTTCGCCGCTCTTTTTGCGTTGAATGCCGCACCCGAGCCGATACCCTTTACCGTGATGTGCTTGCATCTTTTGCCCCAAACCACCGCACCGCTTGCTCTGAAGCCTTCGTCAAAGAAGATATCGAGTATCTTTTCCTGCGCCTCGCGATCGCATTCATACTCTTCGGTGTCACATTCGAGGGCATCGTGGAGGATCTCGTTGATGTCGCTGTAATTGGAGGCGAAAAAGCCGAGCTTGTCGTCCTTCATTATGTCCTCGGTGGCGCGGAGGAGGGAATCGTTGAGGCTTGTGATTATAGAATCTACTCTGATACAGTTTTTTGAAAAGATATCGAGGTCGTCTCTCTCTACCCGTCCCTTTTTGTGAAGCGATGCGGCGGAATGAGATATCGCATCAAGCGTGGATGCGTATTCGTCTCCCCAACAGACCTCGCGGCGAGGACAGCCCTCGCAGTTCTTCTCGAACGCACCCTCGCACAATCGTTTAAGTCCCAGCGCGTCGGGGCGACGGCGGCGGTCGCTTAATTTGTAGAAGTTTTCCGATAGGACGGAAAAAGCCTCTGAGAGTGCACCGAGCCTCTCTCTGACCGCACTGTTCTTGTTCTTCTCGGTCACCGCCTCGGCAAAATAGATACCGCCTGCCAGAATTGCGCTCTTGTCGTACGGCGCGTGTATCATATCCCTGTATTTTGCCGCGAGCATATAGACGGGAATTGCTAAGAGCATCGGAGGGAGCACCTCGGTAAGCCCGTGCGTGCCGCCTATGTAATAGCACCAGACCACCACCGCCGCGCAGACCACGGCGAGTCCCGCACCGCGCTTTACTGCCGATATGATAGAGAAAAGAAGAGACGAGACGAGCAGGAGCGGCATCTGTACGGGGTCGAGGATGAGACCGAAAAGGATAGAGGCTATACCGCCGACGAAAAGTCCGCGCGTTGTCGTTACGTACAGGGTGAGAAGCATTGCAAGGAATGGAGCCATTGGCATTCCTATGACGGATAGCGGCTTTGCGGCGTATATGCACGCGATACCGATCGCGATCGACGACACTGTGAGATATACAGGGCTTTCTTTATCGGCTGTGCCGAGATATCCACCGAAAACAAACACGGCGAGGGGGCAGAGGAGCATAAGACTCAAGGCACCCCATAGGGAATATATTGAAAAGTCGTTTTGTATCAGAAGAAATATTCCGCACAGTAACCCCCCGATGAGTGCCGCAAGAGCTCTTTGCCCCGGGTCCTCGCTGAACAGATGGATCTCTTTTTCGGGCTGCTCCGGGCTTTTGCCCTCCTTTGCGGTCGTGCTCCGAACGTCGCGCGTTTCCGCACCGTTAGAATGGTCCGCACCGCTCACGGTTGCGGGTGCGTGCGGAGTGTAGCTTATAAGTGCCGTCGCGGACGCAGGTGTCCTTTTGGGGTCATTCAGCTCGGAAAAGAGCGCGGGGAGAAATGACCCGAGAATGCGGATGAGCGGTATTGCCAAGGATGTGAATATGTAAATGAGGGGAAGATCTCCGCGTATTGCCAGAAGCAAAAGTCCGAGTGCCGCCGCAAGAAGCCTCCGCCTGTCCGAGCATAAAAGAGTGATACAAAAGGGATAGATTCCGAAAAAGAGCTTTGCTCCCCCGAGCAGATATGAGGCGAATGCCGTGAGAAAAAAATCGAAGAGAGAGGAGAGCCTTGCCCTGACCTCGATCTCGTCCTTTTGGCGCAGCCTTTCGGTCAATTTCTTAAAAAAAGCCGTATTTTTCAAGCTGTTTTCTTTTTCTGTATTTTTGTCGTTGTTCTGCATTTTTACGTCCTTCTTTTCTGAAAATACATTTGTCTTTATTATAAGTCATAGAAGTTGCTAAATCGGTCGTATTTTCTGTGAAGAAAAAGGGAAAAAAAGGGCGGAGAAGAGGGGATCGTGTCAGCTTGAGGCGTTTTGGGTAAACGTTGGTGTCAAATTTTAACGATATTGCAGAGGCGCGGTCGCGAATAGTCGAAAAAATTTTTAAAAAATATTTTTAAAAGGCATTGACAGGTATAGGGCGGAATGGTATAATACAGTTGCGACAGATAATACAGTTAATACAGATTTTGCGAGAGGAGGGAAAAAGGATGCGATTTTCGGGCAAGCAGGACGTTTATATTGAGATCGCCGAGAAATATAAAGAATATATTAAGCTCGGGGTCATCAAAAGCGGGGAAAAGCTGCCGTCGGTCAGACATGCGGCGGGAGAGCTTGGTGTTAACCCGAACACCGTAGCGCGAGCGTATTCAATGCTTGAGGCGGAGGGGTATATCCGCGCATTGCCGAAGAAGGGCGTATTCGTTATTTGGGAGAAAAATGCGGAAAACGACGCTCCCGATAAGAAAAACGTGATATTCGCACTCAGAGATATGGGAATATCAAAAGAGGTGCTGTTAGAATGGGTAGAGGAGGTATACGGTAAAAATGATTGAGATAAAAAACGTTTCGTATTCGTACGGAGAGAAGAACGTGCTCAATAACGTGGATATTACCTTAAAAGAGGGAAGCGTTATGGGTCTTGTAGGAATAAACGGTGCGGGAAAAACAACGCTTTTGCGTCTTATCTCGGGCGTATATACGGCAGCGGAGGGCGAGGTGCTTGTTGACGGCATAAATAATGCGGATCCGTCAACAAGGGAGAAGATATTTTTCCTTCCCGACGATCCCTATTTTACGTCACATACTACGGGAAAGTCGCTCTTTGAGATGTACAAGGTCTTTTACCCCGCCATTGACAAAGGGGTCTTTGAAAGACAGATGGATGCCTTCAAGCTCGACGAGAAAAAGCCGATACGCAACTTTTCAAAGGGTATGCGCCGACAGCTATTCGTCGCGCTGGCTTTGGCGGCAAAGCCGAAGTATCTGTTGCTTGACGAGGCATTTGACGGACTTGATCCGCTTGCCCGTCTTGAATTCAAGAAGGCGGTAAACGACGCGGTCGAGGAGAACGGAATGGCAGTGCTTATCTCGAGCCACTCATTGCGCGAGCTTGAGGATTTCTGTGATTCTTATGCGCTTATCGACAAGACCACGGTATCATCCTCGGGCGATATTGCCGAGAGGGTCAATTCCTTCTGCAAGTTCCAGCTTGCGTTCGCGGAGGAGAAGGGAGAGGAGATATTCAGAAATCTGCCCGTCGTTGCCGTAGAGAAGAGTGGAAGATTTTTCAGAGTCGTGCTCAGTGGAGACGCAGAGAAGATGTACTCCGAGCTTGAGGGGCTTTCTCCGCTTATCGTAGAGCAGATGGATATGGACTTTGAGGAAATGTTTATTCACGAGGTCGAGAGAAGGAGGGAAATAAAATGAAGGTATTTGGCAGATATTTTTCCTACAGATTAAAGCAGGGCGCGCTTCGCACCCTGGTGCTTACTCTTATCTCGCTCGTGATAACTCTCACGGTCGCGGAGGATTGCACGAGTGGAAGGCTTGTGGAATACAGAACGACGGGAATATACATTTTAGCTATCATTATCGGTGCTTTCTGCACCCTGATGCCTTTCCTTGAGCTTGCGGGATTCAAGAACAGAAGAAATCTCGACACTCTCTATTTCTTCCCGATAAGCAGGGGTAATATGGCACTGGCGCATTACCTTTCGGGACTTTTGCAGGTGTTCGTGATCTACTCGGTCTGCTTTTTCTCGATGTGGGGAATGTTAGCGCTGACCAATTCGGGATTCGCGCTTGGGTATATGATGATCTACTATCCGCTTCTGTTTTTGCTTGGTGTTATGATCTACTCGGTGATGTCTTTCCTTATTATACAGGCAAATTCGGTGGTCGACGGTATATTTTTCTGCGGACTCTGGGCATTCGTGCTCTATCTTGGCATCCTGGTCGTAAGAAATTATGTGCTGAGAAATTATATTATCAACACACCTGTATGGCACGATACGGCTGATTTTGCCACTTGGGGAATGATCTACGCGCCGATCAACAATCTGACGGTGATCTTCCAGGATCTTATCGAGGTCAACAGAGTAGGCGAGGCAGCAATCTACAACTATACGTCTCGCTGGGCGGAGATATATATGGATCAGGCGTATATGTTTGCTATATGGGGTGCGATCGGCATCGCCGCGGCGATTGGATATTTCGTTACGTTCAGAAGAAAGAGCGCACACGAGGCGGGGGAGATCTCGGATTCGTGGTTCGGATACAAGACCCTTATACCCGCGTACGGATATATGCTTCTATTAATGTGCGGAAAACTTGACATTATGAGCTTTATTATACTCGCGCTGATGGTTATAGGATATGTTATCTACCGCAGAGGCTTTAAGCTGAAAAAGGGAGATATCGCGTTCATTATCGGCGGAATCATTCCAATGGTGTTGGGCTGCATTTTGAATCCGTGATGTAAATTGCAATTTAGCGAATAGCCTTCTCCAGCGGAGAAGGGGGACCGCTTGCGGTGGATGAGGAGGTCGCTTTTTCAAGGGTTTCACGTCCTCTGATGACCTTGTTTCGTTGCAAAAGAAACCTTGTGACACAAGACAAAATCCACAATACACCCGTGGCGCACAACTTAATGGCGACCTCCTCATCCACCGCTTACGCGGTCCCCCTTCCCCGCTGGGGAAGGCTTAACAGACCGACAAATCAAAATTTGAAATTCAGATAACAAAAAATGCTCGGAGAAATCTCCGAGCATTTTTGCGTTTAGCCTTTTACTGTTTAAACTTCTTATTATTTAAAATTCTTCTCAAGCCACTGCGCCACCTTTTTGGTGAGCGTTTCGTAGCCGTTTGCGGAGGGATGAGTTCCGTCGGAAGAAATTTCAACTCCCCAGGAGAAGTGCGTGTTTTCATCGAGGAAGTATACGTTGTCGGGATAGCGTTCGGTAAGGGTTGAGGCTATTTCTCTGATCGCTACGAAACGGGGATGCGACGTATCGTACATATTAACGGCATTGGACGTTGAGAGAGATTGCATTATTACGAATTGCGTGTCCTTGCCGTATAGCTCCAAAAGCTTTTCGACGAACGCAACGTAAGTATCCTTGAACTTTTGTATAGCCGAGTCAGAGCTTCCCGCCGAGATATCGTTAGTTCCAAGGAAGATGAATACTATGTCGGGAGTGTAGCCCGTCTGGAAGTTGAAATCATACTTTTCGGTGTAGTAATTTTCCGCAACGTCCTCAAATCTCGGATCATCCTGCTTCCACTTGTTAGGTATTCCGAGCTTGAAGAATGCATCCTCCATACCAACGCTCGTAACCCCGAAGTTCTTGTTGAAACGATCCGCCATAGAGCCCTCAGCGTATCCGTTTCCGTTGGTAAATCCGTTGTTGTATCTCCAGTACCCCATATCTTTGACGAGTGAGAGAGCCTCGCAAGCGGTTACGGAATAATCCCAATCAATGAGATCTGCGCTGTTGTGCGAGAAGCTGTTGGTAGCGTCGGAGATAGAGTCGCCGATGAACTGAACGTAGTATTTTCTGTCGGGTGTGCGCGAGAGGGTGACGTATTCGCCCGCCTTTACGCCTGCAAAGTACATATTTTGTCCTTTTTCATTCCAAAGAACTCTTACAGTGTGCACTCCGCCGCCCTCGGCAAAAACGGTGTAATCGCCCGTGACGTTACTTACAGTGTGGTATTCGCCCTTATCGATCCTGTATATAAAGGTCGTGGGACTTGAGAACATGAGCGTGATCGCGTTGCCTGTAAAGTCCACCTCAACGTAAGCCGCATCCCAATAAGAAACCATCGTTGTGGGATTATTTTCGTCTGTTGCCTGCCAGGTTCCGCAATATTTGAAGAGCTCGGTGTCTGTGGCAGGAGCGGTCTGTGTTTCAAACGTATAGGTCTCAAAGAAGCCCTCGGTTACCTCGAGACCTTCCTTGATAGCCTTAATAAGACCCGATGCCGCGTACGCAAGAGTAACCTTGTTCTGCGCTGTGAGGGTGAGAGTTTCACCGGAGTAAGTGACTGTATAGCTGGTGCCGATCTCGTTGCCCGATCCGGTTGTAACGAGAGATATCTGCGCACCGTCGGCACTTGTTCCGTAGGGAACACTGTATCCTGTAAGCAGTGTGAAATCGCCTGCAATTCCGCTTGCAATATCCTGAAGATCGGAGGGCGCGACAACGGTAATGCCTTCAAAGGTGTTGCCGCCTATGTTGATATCTGCAAGCTGTTCTTCAAGATATGTATAAGTAAAGTTGTCGGGCACGGCTATATATCCTCCTTCCGTGTAGTTTTCAATGAGATGATCAATAGCGTTCTGTATTGCTATTTCGCTTAAAGCGTAGATCGCAAGATCCTTTCCGTCGGTGATGATAGTGAAATCGTAATAGTTATTGGCTCTTGTGAGCTGTGCTTTAGCGGTGGTTACTATTTCCGCATCAGCCTCACCGACGTAGATTACGGTGTCGGATTTGTTCTTACCGACGTTTATCTTGTTCGCCTTGAGCTCAGATTTCAATTCTGCGGCATATTCGCCCGAGATCATAAAGTCATCTTCAAAGTGAACGCCTGTCTCGGCTTCGGTAGGTGCCTCAGTAGGAGCATCAGTAGGAGCCTGTGTCGGAGCTTGTGTAGGCTCTTCGGTGGGCTCTTGTGTCGGAGCCTGTGTGGGTTCCTCGGTGGGCAAAAGCAAGAAAGCGCAAGGCATTCTCGATGAATGTCTTGCGCTTATTTCCTGCGTGTGAGTTTTTAATGTTTGTTTCTTTGTCTTTTATCCCTTGCGGTCTAACAGCTTTTTCGACAGTCT
>JBGUSX010000127.1:0-6736 GCA_045132775.1 Eubacteriales bacterium | reverse complement strand
TCGCCATTAAGTTGTGCGTCACTGTCGTACCGTGGATTTTGTATTGTGGCACAAGGATTCCTTTGCAACGAAACAAGGTAATCAAAGGACGTGAAACCCTTGGAAAAGCGACCTCCTCATCCACCGCTAGCGCGGTCCCCCGTAAAGCGCGTTTTGCTTGCAAAAGGTGCTACGAGGGCTCGCCCGAGTTGTTCCCCGCTGGGGAAGGCTTAACAGACCGACAAATCAAAATTTACTGTTCAGGTGCACAAATAGGCGTTGATTACTTGACTTATCGGTAAAAAAGTAGTAAAATTAGTATGTATGTAAAAAGAAAGGAGTTTTCTTTATGGAAAACATGGACAAAAAGTACGAAGCCTTGTTTACTCCGTGGAAGATCGGTAACGTTGAGATCAAGAACCGCATCGTTATGTGTCCTATGGGCGGCACGTCGCTTTTCGGTTGGTTTGAGCTCACGGGCTGTCATTTCGATCGTGAGGCGGCAAAGCTTTTCCTCGAGCGCGCCCGAAACAACGTAGGTCTCATCATTCCCGGAATCGCGCCTCTGCGCGACACCTTCTGGGGCAAGTGGCTCTGGCAGAATCCGAAGATGTTTGAGGAGCTCAAGGTCTTTATGGACGAGATACATAAGACCGGTGCGAAGCTCTTTATTCAGCTCACTGCCGGAATGGGTCGCTCCTGGGCGATCACCGAGCTTGTTGCTCCTCTTCACAAGAACAAATTTACCCGTGCTATCGTTAAGCCTATCATCGACACGAGCCACGAGCTTGCTTCCCCCTCGCCTCAGCCCTCGCGCTGGGCGCACGATATCGAGTGCCCCGAGATGACGGTTGAGCAGATCCACGAGATCATCGAGGCTTTTGCCAAGACTGCGAAGCTCTGCCGCGATGCAGGCGTTGACGGTGTTGAGGTCCACGCGGTTCACGAGGGTTATCTTCTTGACCAGTTTGCCATTGAATTCTTCAACAAGAGAGAGGACGAGTGGGGCGGAAGCTTTGAGAACCGTTACCGCTTTGCTGCTGAGGTCGTTAAGGCTATCAAGGAGGCTTGCGGTGAGGATTATCCCGTTTCTCTGCGTTACTCGGTTGAGTCCAAGATGAAGGGCTTTTGCTACGGCGCGATGCCGGGTGAGGACTACGTTGAGGTCGGACGTAATATGGAAGAGTCCGAGAGGGCGGCGAAATACTTGCAGGATGCAGGCTACGACATGCTCAACGCGGACAACGGTACCTACGACTCCTGGTATTGGGCGCATCCGCCGATGTACATGCCCGAGAACTGCAACCTTGAAGACGTTGCTCACATAAAGAAATTCGTTGATATTCCCGTCGTTTGCGCGGGAAGAATGGATGCCGAGGTAGGCGCTCAAGCGGTTGCTGACGGCAAGATCGACGCGGTCGGCGTTGCGCGTCAGTTCCTTGTTGACCCCGAATGGATAACCAAGCTTATTGAGGACAGGCTTGAGGACATCAAGCCCTGCATCTGCTGTCACGCGGGTTGCTTCAACTTCTCTTCAAGCAAGGGTCACGCTAACACGCAGGACCTCACCGACACTATGGGACTTGCGCGTTGCGCTCTCAATCCCGAGACTATGCAGTCCAAAAAATATCACCTTGAGCCTGCCAAGAAGTCGAAGAAGGTTGCCGTCATCGGCGGCGGTATCGGCGGCATGGAGGCGGCTATCGTTTGTGCGAAGCGCGGACACAAGGTCACTCTTTACGAAAAGACAGACAAGCTTGGCGGTGTATTTATAGCGGCGGCAGCTCCCTCCTTCAAGGAAAAGGACAGGGCTCTTATCGCGTGGTACATCCGCGAGGTACAAAAATATCCCATTGAGGTCAAGATGAATACCGAGGTGAAGGATATCAAGTCTCTCGGTGCTGACGAGGTAATTATCGCGACGGGTGCTATTGCAAAGAAGATCCCGATCAAGGGTGCGGAGAAGGCTATCGAGGCTATCGACTTCCTGCTTGGCAATGCCGAGGTCGGTGAGAACGTTACCGTTATCGGCGGCGGTCTTACGGGCTGTGAGATCGCTTACGAGCTCTACCTTCAGGGCAAGAAGCCTACCGTCGTTGAGATGCAGGACGATCTTGTGACCACTCCCGGTATCTGCCTTGCAAACACCAGTTATTTGCGCGATTTCTTCAAGACCAACTCTGTTCCCGTGCTTCTCGAGACGGGAGTACGCGAGATCGGCGACGGTGTCGTTGTGGTTGCGGACAAGGATGGCAAGACGAGTGAGATAAAGACTGACAGTGTTATTTTGTCTGTCGGTTACAATCCTGCGCCTATTGCCAAAAAGTCGGGTCACGTTCACGTGATCGGTGACGCGGCGAAGGTCGGAAATCTCCGCACTGTTATCTGGGGTGCGTGGGACGTGGCGATGAAGATTTGATTTTCATCGCAGTGAAATCGTGCTTCGCACGGTGAAATTCGCCTATGGCGAGTGAAATGTTGCTTCGCAACGTGAAATGTTCACCTTGGTGAACGTGAAATATTGAATGAATGGAGAAAAGTTATGGTTTTAAATAAGGAACAGCAGGCTATACTTGACGGCGCGGCGGGCGAGGTCATGGCGAAGGTCATGAAGACTCTCGTTATGTACGGCGACGCTTTCGGTGCAGAAAAGATGGTGCCTGTAACGTCGAAGTACAATCACCTCGTTACGTCTTTCGGTCTTAAGATGATGACTCCCGTTTTCGATCTTATGCAGCAGTTGATCGACGCGGGTGCGGTCTCGCAGCAGAAGTTTTCGGTTGACCCCCGTCCGCTCGACAAGAACGTGCCTGCAAACTTTTTGCAGAATCTCGTTTTCAATAAATTTATGTACTCGACTCAGGAGAGCTACGAAAAGCAGCTCAAGGATCTCGGTCTTATGAACGACCAGGCGTTTACCTGCACGTGCTATCTTGACGAGGTTGGAAACAAGCCGGAGAAGGGTGAGGTTCTTTCTTGGGCAGAGTCGAGCGCGGTCGTTTATGCGAACTCGGTTCTCGGTGCAAGATGCAACCGAAACTCCGGTATTATGGATATTATGGGCTCGATCGTGGGTTACGTGCCTTACTTTGGACTTCTTACCGATGAGGGAAGAAAAGCGACCTGGATCGTCAAGATCGAGACCGAGAAAAAGCCCGAGGCACAGCTTTTGGGTTCTGCTATCGGTATGAAGGTCATGGAGGACGTTCCTTACGTTTACGGTCTTGACAAATGGATCGGAAACGAGCTTAATGACGCGGCTTGCGCTTACCTTAAGGACTTCGGCGCGGCTACGGCTTCGAACGGTGCGGTCGGACTTTATCACATTGACGGTCTTACTCCCGAGGCGGTAGAGCAGGGCGAGAGCCTTATCGCCCCAAACGCAAAGGTTTACGTTATCGATGACGCAGAGCTTGAGAGAGTTAAGGCGAATTATCCTGTTATGTGGAAGAAGGAGGACGCAAAGCCGAAGCTCTGTTTTATGGGCTGTCCTCACATGACGTTAAGTCAGCTCAAGGATTGGACGGACAAGATCGAGGCGGGGCTCAAGGAATCGGGTCACAAGAAGGTGCTCATTCCTACCGTATTTACCGCGTCCCCTGCGGTTCTTGAGGAGTTCAACAAGACGGGATATTCGGTTCGTCTCAAGGCGACGGGTGTTATTACGTCCTACATCTGTCCTCTTATGTATATGAACAATCCGCTTTGCAAGTCTATGCCCGTTATCACATCGTCCAACAAGCTCCGCACCTACACGACTGCGAGATATTACACGGACGACGAGATCCTTGCGGCTCTGACGAAGGGAGGTAACAAATAATGAAGGAATTTAAGGGTAGAGTAGTTACTCCGGGATGCGTCAGCGCGGAGGCGGTAGTTACGCACGGAGGATTTAATACGCTTGCGTCTTTACAGGGCGCGCTCCAGTTCGGTGACGAGACTGCGACCTGCAAGGACCAGAACAATCCCGATCTTTTCGGAAAGCCCACTGCGGGTAAGGCACTTTGCCTGCCTATGACTATCGGCTCGACCACGGGCGGTCTTGTGCTTTACTGCGCTTGCGCTATGAAGCGTCAGCCTGCTTGCATGCTCTTTTCGGAGCACATCGACTCTCTTGCGGCGGCGGGAGCAATCCTTGCTGACGTTTGGTGCGATGAGGTCACGATGCCTGTCGTTGACTGTCTTGGCGAGGAGTTTCTTGATTACGTCAAGGACGGAATGAAGATCACGGTCAAGGATGACGGTGTCGTCGTTGTGGAATGATTTTAGAATAATAACGAAGCAGGAGGGGGAACCCTCCTGCTTTTCTGTGTTTTCAAATTTAGATTTAGCTGTGTGTTAAGCCTTCCCCAGCGGGGAAGGGGGACCACGAAGTGGTGGATGAGGAGGTCGCTTTTTCAAGGGCTTCACGTCCTCTGATTACCTTGTTTTGTTGCAAAAGAATCCTTGCGCCACAAGGCAAAATCCACAGAACCACCGTGGCGAACGTCTTAATGGCGACCTCCTCATCCACCACTGCGTGGTCCCCCTTCTCCGCTGGAGAAGGCTATTCGTTAAATTGCAATTTATCTGTTCTTGACAGAAAAATAAAATGGGTGTATAATGGATATAATAGAACAAAAGAGGCAGGTGTGGATATGGAGCTGAAGATTTTTGATTACGATGCGGGGCTTTTGCCTTATCGCGAGGATCTTGAACAGAGAATGATAAATTACGAGAGCAAAAGGGGAGAGATTTTGGGAGACGGCGAGACTCTTCTTGATTTTGCCAACGGTCACGAATATTTCGGTTTCCACCGTGTGAGGGGAGGCTGGGTCTACAGAGAGTGGGCTCCTGCGGCTGATGCGATGTATCTCACGGGCGATATGGTATCCTGGGATATGAAGGCTCTGCCGATGAGACGGCTTGACGGCGGTGTTTTCGAGGTCTATCTTGAAGGCGAAAATGCGCTTTGGGACGGTTGTCACGTTCAGGCTATAGTCGAAAAGGATTCAAAGCTTTTGCGCCGCGTTCCTCTTTACATCAAAAGGGTCCTTCAGGACAAGGACACTTATCTTTGGTGCGGAGTTGTCGTGGACGAGCCCGAATACAAGTGGAAGATAAAGAGCTTTACACCACAAAAGCAGCTGTTTATTTACGAATGTCACATCGGTATGGCGCAGGAGCGCGAGGGGATCGGAAGCTACAACGAGTTCCGTGAGAATATCCTGCCGCGCATAAAGGATGCGGGATACAACACGATTCAGATAATGGCGGTCATGGAGCATCCTTATTACGCTTCCTTTGGCTATCAGGTCTCTTCATTCTTTGCGGCATCGTCGAAATACGGCACTCCTTATGAGCTCAAGATGCTTATTGACGAGGCACACAGGCTCGGAATTGCCGTGCTTCTTGATCTTGTCCACTCGCACGCGGTCGGAAACGAGGGCGATGGGCTTAACATGTTTGACGGCACGGTCACTCAGTTCTTCCACGAGGGTGCGAGAGGTGACCACTCGGCGTGGGGAACCAAGCTCTTCAATTACGACAAAAACGAGGTTCTTCGTTTCCTGCTTTCAAATCTCAGATTCTGGCTTGAGGAATACAATTTCGACGGCTTCCGCTTTGACGGTGTGACGAGTATGATCTATCACGATCACGGACTTGGCACTGCGTTTACCGATTACTCAAAGTATTTCTCACTCAACACCGACACGGAGGCGATAACCTATCTTCAGCTTGCAAACGAGCTGATCCGAGAGGTCAAGCCCCTGGCGATAACGATAGCGGAGGATATGTCCGCGATGCCCGGTATGTGCTTGCCGATAGAGGAGGGCGGTATCGGATTTGATTACCGTCTTGCTATGGGTACGCCTGACCTTTGGATAAGGATAATAAAAGAGAGGCGCGACGAGGATTGGAGCATGTGGCAGATATGGTGCGAGCTGACCTCGAGGCGCGAGGGCGAGAAGTACATCGGATATGCCGAATCGCACGATCAGGCTCTTGTCGGTGACAAGACGATAATTTTCCGCCTTTGCGACAGCGAGATGTACACCGCGATGTCAAAATCGTCTGACAGCTACATTATAGACCGCGGAATCGCACTTCACAAGATGATAAGACTTGTTACCATGTCGCTCTCGGGTGAGGGATATCTCAACTTTATGGGCAACGAGTTCGGTCACCCTGAATGGATAGATTTTCCGCGTGAGGGCAACGGATGGAGTCATTTCTACTGTCGCCGTCAGTGGCATCTTGTTGATGACAAGGGACTGCGCTACCGCGATCTGTTTGAATTTGACCGTGAGATGCTCTCTTTGGCAAAGAAGAGGCACATTTTCGCAAAGAAGCCGAAGGTTCTCTTTGTTGATGAGGAGAAAAAGGTTATGGGATATGAGCGCGGCGGCGTGACCTTTGTGTTCAATTTCCACCCCACTGCTCCTTATAACGATTATTTCGTCAAGACTTCCTCAAGCGGAAAATACCGCGTTGTTTTATCGACCGACGAGTCGAAATTCGGTGGCTGGGACAGAGTTTCCACGGATTATGTCTATGAGGCGAAAAGGCAGAAAGGCGAGAGCGGATTTTCGATATACCTTCCCCCGAGATGCGCTATGTGTCTTGTGAAGGTTAAGTAAATTGCAATTTAGCGAATAGCCTTCTCCAGCGGAGAAGGGGGACCGCGTAAGCGGTGGATGAGGAGGTCGCCATTAAGTTGTGCGCCACTGTCGTACCGTGGATTTTGTCTTGTGGCATAAGGTTTCTTGTGCAACGA
>JBGUSX010000126.1:0-15095 GCA_045132775.1 Eubacteriales bacterium | reverse complement strand
CCCAAAATCAATCCTACACTTCTCCGCCTCCTTCACGCCGCCTGCGGCATATCACTCGCGCACAGCGCGAATATCACTGCGCCACGCGCAATATCACTTTCGCAGAGCGAAAATATCACCGCAACGCACCGCGTTGCTCGGACCGGGGGTCGCGGGACGGAACAACAGCACCGAATAGCACCAATTTATCTGTCAAGGAAACCTCATATCAGACTTTTCTCTTCCCTCCTTTAACCAATCCATAAAAAAGGGCGTGCACAAGCACGCCCTATCAATTACCGTCCGAATAAACAGAAAGATCCAATATACCCTGTTATCCGACCGACCAATTTTATTTCATCCTCTTCCCAACCACCGCGGTAATGCGCAGAATAGCGGGCGAAAGAATAGTATTTATAAGAAATTCAACCAGGAAGTTGAGTCCCGCAAGAACTAAGATCACGTATGTAATAACGTCGGTCTCACCTGCCCAGAAATAAAGAATGTCCTTAAACAGAAGGAACATTCCGCCAACGAAAAGTCCCGTGTTGATAATGGGAGCAGAAAGAGCCGCAACGACCGTTGCCGCGAAGGTCCTACCCTCGCTTGCCTTCTCGCCCTTCCCCTTGATAAGCTCGTAGAACCACGCAGGGAAAAATCCTGCCGCAGTTCCCTTAACGAAGCAAATGATCGCGGTAAAAAACGGATTTGCATTCCAAAGAACGCTTCCGCCGGGATCGAGAGCTACGATGCAGTTGACAAGCACGATCGCACCGAATGCAAATCCGAGTATAGCACCCGACTTTTTGCCGAGCAGAATACCGCCGACAACTACAGGTATCAGCGTAAGCGTGATAGATACCATTCCGCCGATGGGAGGAATAAGCGCGCTGACCACCTGCAATGCCACAACGAGTGCGACGAGCAGCGCGAGCTCTACAAGCTCAAGTGTTCTTTTCTTTGCTGAAGTTCTCATGTTTTTTCTCCTTTGAGGGAATTCCACCCCCTGCTGTCGTCCCACGGCTATGCCGCTCGGGTACGGCGCTTAAAATTTTTATAATAAACGCAAAAGCGTTATTATCAAAGTCAGATCTCCCCCACAGTGTTCCTGTAGATGCGCGCAAGACCCTTAAGGGTGAGCGCAGGGATATTGAGGAAGCTGTGATCGAGGTTTTTGAGTATCACATCTGCGTACTCACCCGTCGCGAAAAGCCTCGCCTCGCCCCTCTCGCATCGCATCTCGCTTTCAAATCGGTCGCAAAGACCGTCTATCATCGCCGCGTGACCGAGAACAACTCCCGAGATAAGCGACTCCTTGGTGTTTTTTCCGATAGCGCGGCAGGAACCCGCCATGTCAATGTTCGGCAGAAGCGCAGTATCTCTGTGCAAAGCGTCAAGAGACATAGAGATGCCGGGGATGATCGAGCCCCCGACCACTTCCCTCTTTTTGTTTACCGCGAAAAGCGTAGTCACCGCGCCGAGATCAAGTATCAGAGCAGGCGCATCGACTTTTTCTTCCTTTAATATAGCAACCACCTCGCTGGCATTCGCGGCAATGTCCGCACCAAGCTCTGCGGGATCGTCAATTTTTATCGCAAACCCGGTCTTTACCCCGGGACCTACAACTATCGGCGTCTTTCCCGTGATATTTGCCGCAACACTCTTTATCACGTCGTTGAGCTGAGGAACAACACTCGCTATTATCGCGCCGTCGATCCCTGCCGCGTCAATTGACGAAAAATCAAGTAATTGCTTGACAAGAATAGCGTATTCGTCCTTCGTTTTGCCAAGATCGGTCGCCGCCTTGAAGCATGCGCAGGGCTCGTCACAGTCCTTGCAAAAGACCGCAAAGGAAATATTCTTATTTCCAACGTTGACCGCCAACAACATAGCGATATCCCTCCTTAACTTTAATTTATAGCCGAAGAGAGCCGAACGCATACGCCCTACAGTGAGCAATTTTCGCGTCTTTCGCCAAATCTCGCCTTGCAAGATTGGTATCTTGCTTCGACTCGTTTTGACTAAATCCATCAAAAATTGCAACACCGAAGGGTGCTACGCAGTTTTGCGTGAGAAAATATCATGCAGATGCAAAGAGAAAACGCGAAGCAATATTAGATATTGCGAGTGTTTTGTCTGCAGCAGATGCGGATATTTACCACACAAAACCGTATGAGTTCGACTCCCTTCGGCTATAGCTCGGCGATTACCTCGACCTCGCAAAGCACGTTTTTTGGAAGCTGCTTTACAGCAACACAGCTTCTCGCAGGCTTGCCGACAAAATATTTTGCGTAGACCTCGTTGAACGCGGCAAAATCCGCCATATCGGACAAGAAGCAAGTTGTCTTGACCACCTTCTCCATCGAGCTTCCTGACTCCGCGAGTACTGCACAAAGGTTTCGGCAGACCTGCTCTGCCTGACCGGCAATGTCTGTCGCCTCAACGGTACCGGTCGCAGGGTCGATCGGGATCTGCCCCGAGGTGAAAACAAGACCTCCAACCTTTATAGCCTGTGAATAAGGACCTATCGCCTCAGGCGCATTCTTCGTATATACCTTTTCCATTTTATTATCCTTTCGATCATCAAATAACTTCAGCGTTAATCGCCAACTCTGCAACAACAAATTGTTGATTTTTCTATATTTGGTTGTTTTTTCTTGCCCTTAAGGCATAAAAAACAAGGATGAGCTTGCCATCAAGACAAGCTCATAACAGTATTTTGCCTGTCTCTCATCATGTGAAATTTTGAGTCCGTGACAGTTTTATTGTCGTTTTCCGCACCGTCACTTCGCGTGATAGAGCTTCTTGACCTGGTATTTCGGCTCGCAGGTCATGTTGACCCCAAGCTTTTTGAAGGTTCTCTTGTCGGTGCTTGAAAGAATGACCGACGAATGAGCCTCAAGCCCCTTGAGGTTGTCAAGCTGTTCAAGGGCCAGTGCCGCCCTTTTTGAGCTGACCGCACTTATCGCAAGTGCGATAAGTATCTCGTCAACGTGAAGTCTTGGGTTGTGGTTTCCAAGGTGATCGACCTTAAGATGCTGAACGGGACGAATAACAGAGGGAGAAATAAGCTCCACCTTGTCGTCAATGCCTGCAAGAGCCTTGAGCGCGTTAAGGATAAGCGCCGCACCCGCACCAAGCAGAGACGATGTCTTACCCGTAATGATCTCACCGTTCGGAAGCTCAAGAGCCGCCGCAGGACCCTCTGTAAGCTCGGCTTTAGCGTTTGCCGCCGCCACAACGGGACGGTCAAGCACGCTTATCTCGGCTTTCTTCATAAGAAGCTCTATCTTGCCTACAGCCGCGCTTTCTGTAGCGTTTTCCTTCTGCTCACAAAGAGCGTCGAAATATCTTCTGATTATCTCCTGTCGCGATGCCTCTCTGACCGCCTCGTCGTCTATTATGCAGTTTCCCGCCATATTAACACCCATATCGGTCGGGGATTTGTATGGCGACTCACCGTATATTCTTTTGAACATCGCATCAACTACCGGGAAGACCTCAACGTCGCGGTTGTAGTTCACCGTCGTCTCACCGTACGCTTCAAGATGGAAGGGGTCGATCATATTAACGTCGTTGAGGTCGGCGGTAGCCGCCTCGTAAGCCATATTCACGGGATGGCGGAGCGGAATGTTCCATATCGGGAAGGTCTCGAATTTCGCGTATCCCGCCTTGACTCCTCGTTTGTTTTCGTGATAGAGCTGAGACATACAAGCCGCCATTTTGCCGCTTCCGGGGCCGGGCGCGGTGACGACAACGAGCTCGCGCTCGGTCTCGATGTAATCGTTTCTTCCGTAGCCCTCGTCACTCACTATTCCCTCAATATTGTAGGGGTATCCGGGGATGGAGTAGTGCCTGTATACCTTGACTCCGAGAGATTCAAGCTTCTGTGCAAACTGAAGAGCCGAGGACTGTGCCTCGTATCTTGTCAGAACCACGCTTCCGACGTAAAGACCGATCGCGCGGAAAGCGTCAATAAGCCTCAATACGTCAAGGTCGTACGTGATCCCAAGATCGCCGCGCACCTTGTTCTTTTCAATGTCAGAGGCATTGATAACGATAACGATCTCAGCCTCATCGCGAAGCTGAAGAAGCATCTGAAGCTTGGAATCGGGCGCAAATCCGGGCAACACGCGGGAGGCATGATAGTCGTCGAAAAGCTTGCCGCCAAACTCAAGATAAAGCTTGCCGCCAAACTGTTCTATCCTCTCCCTGATATGCTTCGATTGAAGCTCAATATACTTTTGATTGTCAAATCCTATCTTCGCCATTTTACTCACACCCCTTTAAAGCGAGCCGTCAAAGGCTCAAAAAAATCCATCTTCGATTATATCACACGTTCGCCTATTTTTCAACATCATTTTTACACTTTTCGCAAAAAAAATTCATTTTCCTTACAAGAGATACGCGGTAAGGCAATGCTACAAAAAACGTGAACGCACCGCGGTGTAAACAGACCCCGGCTTGATCTTGAACGTTTTAGAGATTTTTCCCAAAATTAACGGATTGTTCAAAAAGTGCCCTTGACCGCATTTATAATATATGATGTAATATACGCAGATTATTTACCATGACGGAGGTAAGAAATTTATGAGAAAGATAATCTCGATACTCCTGGTTCTCTCAATGGTGCTCGGAACAGCAGTGCTGCTTGCAGCCTGTGAGAGCGATCCCGGCGAAGAAACGACAGAGCAAACCCAGAATCAGACCGAAGAGCCAACACAAGCTCCCACACAAGAGCCCACAAATGCTCCCACGGTCGCTCCTACGGATACTATTACAGAGGCTCCGACCAAGGCTCCTACCGATGAGCCCTCCGAGGTACCTACCCAGGCTCCCACGCAGGTGCCCACCGCTGAACCTACAGAGGAACCCACAGAGGATCCTACAGAGGTTCCCACCGCAGAACCTACAGAGGAACCCACAGAGGATCCTACAGAGGAACCCACAGCAGAGCCTACAGAGGAACCCACAGCAGAGCCTACACAAGCTCCTACACAAGCTCCTACACAAGAGCCCACCGAGGATCCCACAGAAGAACCCACCGAGGCTCCCGATATCATTTATGAAAACGGTGGTAATGTCAACGATGCAGGACACGTATGGAGTCCCACTGCGTTCGCTCCCATTGAGACAGTGATAGATGAATCCAAGGCAACTCCCATAACAGCCGAGGAATTGCTCGCGCTTCTCACTGTAAGAGAAAACGGACTTACCAAGGACAACGTTTTCCTCGTCAGCGGCACACTTACACTTTCGCCCGGTTCAAAGTATTACGGAAACTTTGCTTCCGTAATCGTTCCTGACGGAATCGTGTTAGAAAATGCTTCCGAGATAGTGATCAAGCAGATAAACGTCAAGGGTAATATTACCATCAAAGGAACGAGCGACGTGACCTTCTTCAAGCTTGGTCTTATCGGCGGAGAGACCGCGATCACCATAGACGAAAATTGCGAGGATATCGCATTCAAGAACTGCAGGATAACCGCGGAAAAGCAGGCACTCGTGAGCGATGGAGATCTCGTTACCGTATACCAATCCTACATAAGCGCACCCCAGGCGATCGTGTCAACAGGTGCGGATCTCTCCGTACATAGCTGTGATATCGTCGCCATCAACAGCGCGATAGTATCAAGCGGCGCATCTCCGATAATCAGAAATAATAGTATTTCTCTTTCCACGGACGGTGTGGGAATCGAAATCGGAGAAGGATCCTCCAACGTTCTCGTCGCGCTCAACGTGATAAACAACGCACAGACATCCGTAAACTTAACCGGCGCATTCAACGCAGTAGTTCTTCTCAACAGCGCAGTCAGCGTGAACGGAACGGGTAACACCAACCTCTACGTAGTTGAGAATAAGCTTGGCGGAGTTATCATACTCAATGATAACAAATATCTCCTCTGCGACGGAAACACCTTTAATAAGGATGCACTCGATCACTCGATAGTCGGCACAGGAAACTCTGAATTCAACGGAGATAACCTCCACGATGTTAACGAGAGAGCTGAATACGGTGCAAAAGAGGATCTCCTCCCCCACACCAACAAGGACCTCTTCGTTGGAATGGAAAGACTCCAGAAGGTCAAGGATGTCTCTCTTACGAAGGGATATAACATCAACAAATACATAAGAAACGGTGCAAAGAGCGGCAGCACGGTCATAGTTCCTCCCGGAGCGTACGTATCTCCATCGAGACTCGACCTCGGTGCAGCACACTCAAATACCACCGTATACGCATACGGCGTATATCACGAGGCTGTAGAGTACGGAAATACCGTCCAGCTCGCAGGCACTTCCAATTTCACCATCAAGGGTATGACAATAGGCTACGCAAAGCAGTCCTCGGGTCAGATCTACGTGCTCGATAAGCTCGACAGAAGACAGATGACCCTTCTCGTCGTCCCAGCAGCAGGCTATGAAGACAAGGGCTTTGGAAAATCCAACCCCGAGGTTTTCAGCACCTCATACACAGATATGTTCCGCGCAGGCGAATATACCTGCTGGAAAGGTCTCGGAGGAGCGTACGAGGTACTGGATGAGCTCCTCGAAGGAGCACCCGAAGGAACCATGGTAATTAAGCTCACAGGTGCTGATGCCGCAAAGAACTACGGTCAGATCGGCAAGGGCAATATCTGGGCATGCCGTATGAGCGGAAGCAACCAGCAGTCTATCTACATCTACAACTGCAATAACTTCTTAATGAAGGACTGCGTCGTTTACGGATATGCCGCAGGTCTTGCGATCACCGCTACTACAATAGGCGGAAACCTTGATCTTGAGAGAGTACACAACACCGTCCATTCTCCTTACGTCATCACCGAGGAGGAGTATAACTTCTACAAGCAGCTCGAGGAGACATACGAAGTCGACCTCGAGATCTCCCAAGACGAGAAAGGCAGATACCGCGGAAGCATTCCCCGTGTCGGTTCCGTAGACGCAACGCACGTAGCGGGTACCACCGATGGTATTTCCGCAACCTCCTGCCTCTTCGAATCAATGTGTGACGATGGCTCAAACCAGCGCGGTAACAGCTCGCGTCTGCACAGTATCGTAAAGAACGACGACGGAACCACTACCCTCACCTATAAGGGTACCATCTCGGAAACGTACTACTGGCTCAATATGCAGAACGGCGCTACTTCAAGCGGAGGAACACAAACCTCCAACTTCCGCGAAGGCGACAGAATATTCGTTTACGCCTCCAACGGTAAGATCCTCTGCGACACCGTTGCTCTGAGTGCCGCAGAACGCGGTGCCGAATATCATATGGCTACGGTCAACTATACCTACCAGGGTCAGCCCACCCAAATCGTTTACTCTTGCTACCTCTACTCCGTAACGGTCAGCTCGGATGCGATCGAATGGGAGCTTGACGAGGACGGCAATGAGACCGATCAGGCAACTGCACTTGTGGGATATAACCTTATGGACAACAGCTATGCAATGACTCATAAGGTCCTTGTTGATAACATCACGCTCAACAGCTGCGGATTCGTATTCGATAACGTTCTCGTTCAGAATACACGTTCAAGAGGTATCCTCGTTAAGACCAGAGATGCAGTCGTTAAAAACTGCACCTTCCGCGACCTCGCTATGACGGGAGTTCTCCTCTCGGTTGAGACCAGCTGGGGCGAGAGCTCGGTTCCCCAGAACGTTCTTGTTCAGAGCTGTCTCTTCGACGGAACGAGCGGAAGCTTCGGAAGCGAAAATACCATGAAATACGCTCCCATCGCGATCGAAGGACTCGGCGAGCTTTCGAATAAGGTCGAAGTCAAGGAAAGCACCCTCCCCTGCAAGGACATCAAGATAATAGGAAACAAGTTTGTCAACAACACCAATAACTACTGTATCACGATGTCCGCGGCACAAGGAATCACGATAAAGGATAACGTGTTCACCGCAAGAGAGGGCGACACCCAAAAGAAGTTTGGTAAAGCGATCTACATCAAGGGTTGTATGAACATTGATATCTCGGGCAACGAATACTCTCCGTTTGCAGTTGATGAAAACGGAGATCTTGACATCACACAGGCAATCGTAGCTAACAACTACAAGGGACTCACAGGAAGCGATATCGGCGATAAGCTCCCCGTGGATAACATTCCCGAGGCAGAGACCACCGCACCCTGAAAATAGCATTTAGATAAAAAACCAAAAACACACGGCCCGATGCTTTGCGTCGGGCTGTTATCCTCAAGCGCCTCTTTCGATTTAATTTTGTTTTCAAAAAAAAAGAAAGAAAAAGAAAATAAGCTATTGACAAATATCAAGCCGTGCTGTATAATTATTAGGAAAGAATACGGCAGTGTATTTTCATTCAACACAAATCACCCTGTTCTACACTCTCTGACCGAATGATATACCGCCAAGCGCAAGGATTGGAGGCCTTTTATGAACAAAACCACTTGGATAAAATATACTTTGATAATGCTCGCTATGTCAATGGCGATCTCGCTTTTTGCCTGTGACAACGGTCAGCAGGAGGAAACGACTCAAACCGAAGCGCCAACGGAAACCGAAAGCACGAACGTGGCACCAACGGATGAGCCGACTGCCTCCGAAACTGATGAACCGACAGACACTTCCTCGGAACAGCCTACACAGGCTCCAACCGTAACGGACACAGCCGCTCCCACGGAGACTCAGACCGCATATCCAACGGAACAGCAAACGCAGGTGCCTACAACAACACCCACAGAACAGCCTACCGAGGAGCCTACCACCCCTCCAACGCAAGTACCTACGCAGCAACCTACGGAAACACCCACAGAAGTTCCTACGGAAACACCCACCCCGCAACCCACGGAAGTTCCCACAGAAGTTCCTACGGAAACACCCACCCAGCAACCCACGGAAGTTCCTACAGAATTTGACCCCGACTTGATAGTGTATGAGCCCGGAGCAGACATCGATTCCGCGGGACATAAGCTCGAGGAGGATGCGTTTGCACTCACAGATCGCACGTTTGACAGAACTCTTGCCGTAGAAAAGACGGCAGAAGAGATCAAAGCAATGCTCGCGGATAAGACCTCGATGACCGAGGGAGCAGTATATATCGTAAAGGAACCCATAGTCCTCGACTCAAACACCAAATATTACGGTAACTTCGCCGCTATCATCGCAGAGGGCGGATTGATCATAAAGGACGCCGAGGAAATACTCATAAAAGAGCTTGTTTTCGAGGGTAATATCACCGTTGAAAAATCAACCGGAATAACGATCTTCCGCCTTTGTATGACAAGCAGCGGAATTGCAATAAACGTAAGCGAGGATTCTTATGACGTTGCAGTCAAGAGCTGCAGAGTCAAGGCAGACGAAACCGCTCTCGTTATGGGAGCTGACTTCTCCTCAATCTATCAAAATTACTTCTGCGCAGACAACGGAGTTATCGCCACAGGCGACGATATGGCGGCACAGAGCAACGTTATCGTTGCAAAGAGCCTCGGCATCTCGGCGACAGGCGCGTATTGCACCGTAATGAACAACACAGTCGAGGCGGCAAGCGACGGAATCGTAGTAAGCCTTGCAGGTTCAACCAACGGACTTGTCGCGCTCAATAAGCTCACGGGCGCGCAGATGTCCGTCAGCATCACCGACTCATTCAACTGCTCGGTAATCCTCAATAGCGCGATCCGCCTCTTCGGCGCAAATTGCAAAAACCTCTACATCATCGATAATAAGCTCGGCGGAGCTGTCGAGCTTGAAAATAACAACTACCTCATCTGCGACGGCAACACATTCCCCAAGGATGAGCTTCCCCACCCCGTCGTAAGCGTTAAGAACGAAAATTATAACGGCGACGGCATGCACGACGTCGATGCAAGACTTGAGGTCGGAGCCGATGAGGATCTTCTTCCCCATACGAACAAGGATCTCTTCATTTCAATGGAAAGACGCACAAAGGTGCGCGATCTTTCGCTCCCCAAGAGCTACGCGTTCAACGGATACGTTCGTAATATGGCAAAGAACGAGGACTATGTAATAGTACCTCCCGGAGTATATTCCGTATCCTCAACACTCAACTTGCAGGCGGCACACGCCAATACAACGATCTACGCGTACGGAGTATATCAGGAATCCACAAAATATATCAAGAATCTTGATATATCCTCCGCAAACAATCTCACCGTAAAGGGACTCACGATAGGCTATTCACAGCAGTCCGCAGGTCAGATACAGGTGCTTGATAAGATCGACAGAAGAAAAATGACCCTCCTCGTCGTCCCCTCGGCGGGATTCACGCAGGATTTCGGAAAGCTCAATACCGAAAAATTCAGCACAGGCGGATATTTCTACCACACGGGCTCGTATACCTCCTGGACCGAAATAGGAATCTGGGGTGGCTACTCTGTCATTCCGAATGAGGACGGCTCGCTTCAGAATCCCGACGGAACCTTTACAATACAGATCAGCGGAAAGGATGCCGCAAAATATTACAATCTCATAGAAGAGGGAGAGATCTTCACCTGCCGCCTCAATGAAGCAAACGACAGGACAGTCCAGATCTCAGGCGCGAAGAATATTCTCTTCAAGGATACGGTAACCTACGGATACGCAGATGCTCTCTGCTTCGTAATAGGCGGAGCAAATACTGAGGTCGAGTTCTACAGACACCATAACCTCGCGCATTCCGCGGCGGTAATCGACGAAGAGACCTATAACAAATACGTTGCTTTTGAAGAAGCCTACGGCGTGGATCTTGAGGTGCACGTGGACGGAGAAGGAAGATTCCGCGGAGCAGATCCCCGAATAGGAAGCGTCGATGCAACGCACATGGCAAGCCCGTCCAAGGGACTTTCCGCAACCTCCACACTCTTTGAGAACGCGTGTGACGATGCCGCAAACCAGCGCGGAAACAGCTCTGCTCTCCACAATATCATTGATAACAAAGACGGCACGTATACCATACTGTATAAGGACTACATTCCCGAGACCTATCTCAATATGTATCTCAATCAGGGCAAAACCGAGGTCCATCCCGGACACCAGGTCAGCTCCTTTGCCGCAGGCGACAGAATATTCATCTATACGTCGGGCGGAAAGGTAGTGTGTGATGCAAACGTGCTCACCGCCGCAACCTCGTATCAGACAAACGCGATAGTCTACGAAGCAGACCATAAGGTAAACGGCGAGACCGTCCACTTCACCTGGAGATCAACGATATTTGCCGTTACCGTCAGAGAAGGCGACGTAGATCTTGATGCGCTTGAGGGATACGATCCCGAGCACACAACACCCGATATGAGCAATAAGGTCATAGTCGATAATCTCAGCCGTAACAGCGTAAACTTTACGTTTGACAACTGTATGGTGCGCCATAACCGCGGCAGATTCGTTGTAAAGACAAGGGATGCTACGATAACCAACTGCACGTTCAAGGATACGACCATGGCAGGAGTAGTCCTGTCGGTAGAGTCGACCTGGGGCGAAAGCTCGGTTCCGCAGAACGTAACTGTAACTAAGTGTCTGTTTGACGGAACGAGCCAGACCCACAACTACGATAATAATACAAAGTATGCAGCGATCGCGGTAGAAGGACTCGGCTCGGGCGGTGTAGGCATGAAAGTCAACGTTGAGGCGGATTCGATTCCCTGCAAAAACATCAACATAACCGATAACGTATTCAAAAACGTGCCTAATAACTACTACGTAACTGTATCCGCCGCACAAGGTGTAACTATCAAAAATAACGTCTTTGAGGCAAGAAGCACAGAGACAGCCAAGCGTGTCGGAAAGGCTATATACATCAACGGATGTATGACTGTTGATATTTCCGATAACACCTACTCGGAATTTGCAAACGGCGACGTAACCCGGGTGGTAGTTGCAAACAACTATAAAAACCTCTTCGGAACCGATGTCGAGGGCATATTTGAAAAGGACAAATTAGCCGAAACAGAGGCAGAAACCGACGCAGTGACCGAGTAAGGCCCAAAACGTAAAAGTACGTAAACAGAATACGTATAGACCACGTTATTTCAAAGCAGAGCCCGCGAAATACGCGAGCTCTGCTTTTCTTTAACAACGATCCTTCAAATTGCAATTTAGCGAATAGCCTTCTCCAGCGGAGAAGGGGGACCGCGTAAGCGGTGGATGAGGAGGTCGCCATTAAGTTGTGCGCCACTGTCGTACCGTGGATTTTGTCTTGTGACATAAGGTTTCTTGTGCAACGAAACAAGGTAATCAGAGGACGTGAAGCCCTTGAAAAAGCGACCTCCTCATCCACCGCTTGCGCGGTCCCCCTTCCCCGCTGGGGAAGGCTTAACAGACCTCCAAATCAAAATTTGCACATCCCAAAAGGAGTCAAAAAAATGAGCACGATCATCAACGAAAACGTAGTCATAAAAGAAAACAACACCACCCTGTGCGACCTGACGGTAAACGGCTCGATCACAGTGGAAGCAGACAACGTGTCGATAGTCAACTGCACGGTCAATTCAGACGGCGACGCTATCATATCCTCCGGCAGATATCTCATCGTAAAAAACAACAAGATAAATTGCCGCGGCAAAGCCATCTCCTTGCTTCAAGGCTCGTATAACTGCCTTGTCGCACAGAACGAAACAAATAGCGAGATATTCGTCTCGGGAGCATATAACTGCGCCGTAATACTCAACAAAGCAGACAGATTTGTCGGCAGAGACTCCACCAACCTCTACGTCATAGATAACACTCTCGACGAGAACAACGAATTCATAAATAACAAGTACCTCGTCAGCGACGGAAATAAATGCACTACCGTAATAAGCAAAAGCAATACCCTCTCGGTCGGCGATACGATACAGAACGTAAACGCGCGACTCGAAGTAGGTGCCGATGAAACGCTCCTTCCGCAAACAAATAAAGATCTCTTTATCGGAATGGAGAGAAAACAAACCGTCCCCTCCCCCGAGAATGCCGATGCCCTCCCCCTTAACCTCTATATCTCAACTGAGGCAGAAAAGAATGAAGTCGTGATCGTCCCCCCGGGAGTATATACCGTCAACTCCCTGCTTGAGCTCGGAGATGCACAGTCAAATACGACGGTCTACGCGTACGGTGTATATCTTGAAGCTGCCGACTACGTCAAATGCCTCCAGATAAAAGGCACAAGCAATATTCAGCTCAAAGGATTGACCGTAGGCTATGCAAAGCAGTCCGCAGGACAGATGCAGATACTCGATTTCCTCGGAAATAACAGATTCCTCTGTGTCGCGTCCGCAGGATTCCCCGCCGCGTTCGGTCAGCTTGATCCCGACGTCTGCACGGGCGGAGGATACTTCTTTCATCCGAAGGAGGAGGTCTCCTGGACAGAGATAGGCTATTGGGGCGGATATGCCGTGATCCCGAACGAAAAGGGCGAAAATATGAACGAGGACGGCACCTTTGTAATAGAGATCACAAACAACGACCCCTCCTTCGACTTTATCTCCAACATCCAAAAAGGCGAGATACTCACCTGCAGGATCAAGCCGATACCGAGCGACAGAACAGCGTCCATAAGCGACTCTGATAACGTGCTCCTAAAGGACACCGTGACCTACGGCTTTGCGGGAGGTCTCTGCTTCGTCATAGGCGGAACGAGTAAGGGAGTCAAATTCTACCGCCACCATAACCTCTCTCACTCCGCTTATGAGATAGATAAGGCAACGTACGACAAATATAAGGCACTTGAGGAAAAATATAACGTCGATCTCGAGATCTACGTCGACGAGACAGGCAGATACCGCGGCTCCAAGCCGAGAATAGGCTCGGTCGATGCTACGCACGTCACAGGCTCGTCGCAGGGACTCGACGCGACCTCCACCCTCTTTGAAAATTCCTGTGACGACGCAACGAATCAGCGCGGAGACAGCTCCTGCCTCGATAAGATAATCGATAACGGCGACGGAACCTCGACTCTCATCATCAAGGATAACATCCCGTGGGTATATTATTGGCTCTATCAGCGCCGCGGAAGAGAGGAGCTCCAGCCGGGTCATAATACAAGGAATTTCGTCAAGGGAGACAGAATTTTCGCATACGCATCAAGCGGAAAAATACTCTGCGACACCACCGTTATATCTGATATGGAGCAGATCGAGGACAAGCATCTTTTGCTCGAGACCGACTACGACTATAAGGGCGAGACCCGACGTATGAAGTGGTTTTCACGCATCATGTCGGTCAAGGTAAAGACCTCCGACCTCAATATGTCGGCGATCGAAGGAATAGACCCCGAAAAAGCCGACTATACGATGGATAATAAGGTCATAGTCGATAACATCAGCCGCAACAGCGCAGATTTCACCTTCGATAACTGTATGGTCCGCCATAACCGCGGCAGAGTTATGGTAAAAACACATAACGCAACGATCAAGAACTGTACCTTCAAGGATACCTCCTACGCAGGAATAGTTATGTCATGCGAATCGAGTTGGGGAGAAAGCTCTGTTCCCCGTCACGTAAAGGTCGAAAGATGCCTCTTTGACGGCGCGAGCAGAACCAGGAACCAAGAAAAAAACACCAAATATGCCGCTCTGGCAGTCGAAGGACTCGGAAATAATGACTCCGCAGTCACAGTGAGCGAGGATACCCTGCCCGCACAGGATATCACGATCGAAAATAACGTGTTCAGAAATATCCGTAACGACTATTACGTCACCTTCTCCGCAGTTCAGGACGTAACTGTAAGAGGCAATGTCTTCGAGGCAAGAGGACGCGAGGGAGTCGAAAATATCCCGGGAGCAATATTCGTAAACGGATGCATGAACGTCGATATCTCGGATAATACCTACTCCAATGACGTAAAGGATGCCGTAGTAGCGAAAAATTATAAAGGACTAAAAGGCACCGACGTAAAAGATCTCTTCCCTGCCGACAGCGAATAAAGAAGCAAATACACCACAACCCGACAGCAAAAAAGCAAAAAACACCGACCCAAACAGGCTCACCCCCGTGAGCCTGTTTTTTTCGTTATTTTCCATCCAAATTTTGATTTGTCGGTGCGTTAAGCCTTCCCCAGCGGGGAAGGGGGACCGCGTAAGCGGTGGATGAGGAGGGCATTTTATCAAGGACTTCACGTCTTTTGAGGACATTGTTTCGTTGCAAAAGAATCTTTATGCCACAAGACAAAAACCACGGTACGACAGTGG
>JBGUSX010000125.1:0-7401 GCA_045132775.1 Eubacteriales bacterium | reverse complement strand
TCGCCATTAAGTTGTGCGTCACTGTCGTACCGTGGATTTTGTATTGTGGCACAAGGATTCCTTTGCAACGAAACAAGGTAATCAAAGGACGTGAAACCCTTGGAAAAGCGACCTCCTCATCCACCGCTAGCGCGGTCCCCCTTCCCCGCTGGGGAAGGCTTAACACGCCGACAAATCAAAATTTGAAAACCCCTCTAGTTATTTTTGCAAAAAAAAATGGGAGAAGGCTCATAATAAAGAAAGGCCTTCTCCATCTAAATCAAAATAACTTTACCATCGCCGCGCCGTATTTGCTGATGTTGAGAAGCAGGCGCTTTTTTGATCCGGAGATCGGGATCGAATCGGCAAGCGACATATTCTTTACTCCGTCGAGCATGTAAACGTCGGCAGTATAAATATTTTCGGGTATTGCGTCAAGGCGAAGATCGACTATTCCGCAGCCGTCGAAAGAGGATATCAGAACGTAAAGTGCATCCTCCCCCTCTGCCGCAAGCGAGTAAATGCCCGAATGAGCATAACCCTCTGTCTCCTCACAGACCGAGTAGACCTCCCTGCCCGCTCTGTATATCTCGCCGTAAGCCTTGAAGACATAGAACGGCTTTTCAGGATTTCCAAATCGGTCCGATATCGCGCACCATGCCGAAAGATATGGCTGAGCATCGTAAAAGCAAGCCCTCGTCACCTCGCGGATCTGTCCGAGCGAGATCATAAACGCGAGCGCATAAGCCGCGCCCTTGACAGAGCCTTGCTCTTCGAACACGCGTCGCCTCGCCTCCTTGAATTTTTCGTCAGACGATGACAGCACCTTCTCAAGAGAGAGAGAGCCGAGAGCCTCTGTGTCAACGTAATTCCACGCCCCGATCATAATTTCGGTGTCCGAAAAACCGAGATTGTGCAAGATCGGGATCATATCCCTGACCTTGTCACAAGCCGCTTTTGGATCGCCCGAAAAGTCCGCGACCGTAACGAAATCGATCGGTGCGCGCTTTCTTGCACAGAATCTCACGAATTCTCTGAATGAAGAGTCCGCGCCTCCAAAGCCCATTCCGCCCACCTTCAGCGAGCTGTCCATCAGCTTGATAGCAGATGCTACCCTGCGGTAAAGCTCAAACGCTTTTTCATTCTCTCCGTCAAGATTCCATATTTCAAAATATTCTATCCCGTAAGCGTAACCGTCTGCCCAATAATCGTTGTAGTGCCTTACAACGTTTGCGCAGACCTCGACAAAATGATCGATATCCTCGGGAACCGATATTTTTTTGCCCGAATGCATGCGGTCAATGCTCTCACCAAGGCGGAAAATGACCTTGGCACCCGAATTGTATGCCGCGGCAACGTATCTGTCTGTGTAGGAAAAATCGTAAGCCTTCTCTTCGCGCGGATCGCGGCTCGGATCCTTAAAAATTCTTGAAACGTCCACCGCGTAAGCGGAGAGCGCAGTGTCCGTGCCGTCAAAACGCACGTGCGGCACTCCTATCTCGCGGAAAAGCGAGGAAAGATTAGCTCCGTAGGACATAGGACCGTTGCACATTCCGTGCATAGCCTTTATCCTGCCCGTCTCTATTGAAAAATCGACCTTGACAGTAGCGTGCTGGGGCTTTGGTAAAATTATCTTCGGCTTCTCTTCTTTCTTCTCGGGTGCGACAGATCCTTTGACCTTGTCTGCTACTGCATCGCCCGAAGAAGCACTGTCCGTGTTCATTCTGGCTCTCTTCTCCGCCTGCTCGGCTTCGTAGATAGCCGCCCTCTCGCCTGCACTCAATGTGTTTTTCGGCTTCGGTCTTCTCGGCATATTCTTTCCTCCTTTCAAATTTTGATTTGTCGGGGACGCGAGGGATGCGCTTGGGGACCTTTTCCAGGGGAAAAAGTTCCCCAAACCCCTCAAAACCCCAACCAATATTTCATACGGATTAAGACGGATAGCAAATTCACACCGTGGCGCACTTGCATTGTCCCTCTGCTATCGTGTTGATAGTTACACTAAATCGTTTGCCTTATATTAATTACAAATTTACTTGCAACACGATAGCAGACATACTCCGCACGTGCTACACGGTATAGTTCAATAAACCGTCTTAACTTGTATAAAATATTGGTTGGGGTTTTGGGGGTGTGGGGGGCCTTGGGCGGATAGCTTGCGGAGCAAGCCCGCAACGAATCCTGCAACGCAGGTTCGTGTATTTTCCCTGGAAAATCCCCCCACGCGCATCCCCCGATAAATTGCAATTTATCTATATCGGTTTAAAACGCCCAGAGGCCGTTTTCGAAGATAACGAGCTCGCTACCGTCCTTCTTGATTCCAACGATAGAGAGATCCTTTGTTCCGATCATAAAGTCAACGTGGAGCGCGGAGTCGTTGATTCCCATCTCCTTCATCTCCTCGTTTGTATATTTGTCATAATCAACGATAGTGTTGGTAAATCCGCGACCGATAGCGAAGTGACAAGCCGCGTTCTCATCAAAGAGAGTCTCGTAGAACATGATTCCGCTCTCGCGAATGGGGGAATTGTAAGGCACGAACGCGCACTCACCGAGCATTGCCGCGCCCTCATCCATCGATACCATCTTTTTGAGGAGCTCCTCGTTCTTCTCTGCCTTGACCTCGACGACCTTTCCGTTTTCAAATCTCATAGAGAAATTGTCAATGATCTCACCGCGCCAGGAAAGAGGCATGGAGGAATAAACTATTCCCTCTGCAACTCCTGCTTTGGGAGAGGTGAAGATCTCCTCTGTAGGAATATTGGGGTTGTAATACTCACCGCCCAGCGTGTTCTCTCCGCCGCCCATAAAGCTTCCGTTTTCGATAAGTCCGACCTTGAGATCGGTGCCGTTTGCCGCCTTGTAACGAAGCTCGCAAAGCTCTGCCTTGTTGAGTATCTCGCAACGGCGGTTGAAGCTTAAGTTGTGCTTGTGCCATTCAACGACCGCGTCAAGAAGATTGCCCTCCTTGTCGGTAACTCTCGACGCGAGAAGTATCGCGCTCCAGAGCTTTTCAACAGCTGAGCTCGTTCTCTCGCCCGGGAATACCTTTTTCGCCCACTCGTTGCCGGGAACTGCCGCGATACACCACTTGTATTTGTTATCCATAGCGTCGCGGTAAGGCTTGATTACCTTCATTCTCTCAGCCATGCTCTTTGCATATCTCTCCTGATTGATGCCCTTGAGTCCGTCGGGATCATCCGAAACGAGATGGAGCATAGCAACGTTATTTTCAAGTCTGTACTTGAGCTTTTCCTCCTCAAATGCCTCTACCTTGCCGAGAAGCTTTGAGTTCATGTGATTTACGTTGATCTTTGTAAGAGGAAGGTAGGACCACTCCACCATAACTCTTGCCGCCTTTGCGCGATAGCATTCCTCAACGACGAGCTTAACGAATTCGGGCTGATCGAGTCCCGCGTTTACGATGACGATGTCACCCTTCTTCACTGCAATTCCGCATCTTACAAGGAGTCTTGCGTATTCCTTCAAATAAGTTTTTTTCATGTCTTTTTTCCTTTGCTTTTGGGATAAAATGTTGGTGCATATATTATATCACAGTTTTTGCAAAAAGTCATTAATATTTTTTAAAAATTGCAAAAAACCGCTCTTAAAGGCGGTTTTTTCACTATTTTGTGGGAAACATTGCCTGAAAGCTTGTGCTCTCATAGATGTCTCCGACCTCGAGGGTTCTGTTTCTGAACGGATCGACGTATATCTTGACTCTCTTCGGCTTGTATGCCTGATAGCTGAAATGTCCATAAGGTACGGTGGGTTCTCCGTTTATTTTGCAGTCGTAGGTGTTGAAATAAACGTCGAGGAGTCCGCGCATCTTTGCTTCTACAAAGCCCTCTGCGTTGCACTTGTTTTGGTGCGTTTCGAAGTCGCAGATCTCTATCCATTTTTTGCTTATATTGTCCCAATGCTCGCGGATAAGTCCGTCAAAACCGTTATCCGACAAGCAAATTCCGAGCAAGGAGGTTGCCGCACGCTCGATGGATATTTTTGCAAGTGTTTCGTATCTGTTTTTGATCTCGACCCCTTTATTTGTAAAGGTATCAGTCTTTGTACGCGCAAAGACCTTCTCGTCCGAGTCGACTCTGAAAAGGTAGGATCTGACTGTCGCCTTGACGCATTCGCACTCGGTCAGAGGATAATCGCAGGACAGATCAAGCTCCTCTCCATCAACAAGAACCGTAATGTCTATAAGGCTTTCGTCGCCGTGAAATCCTCCGATGAAGTCGGATGCGACAGAGCCGTCCGCAAGTCTTTCGCGCAAGGCTCCCTCGCACTCGCACTCGCCGGGCAGGTTACTGTACAGAGGGGTGAGGTCCGAGTTGCAGAAGTATATATGGAGTATTCTCCAAGAATCGTATTTGATATAAGGGTTTTTGTGATGTACGAACGCGTATCTCGTGTATTTTTCGGTGTGCGGTGAGGGAATGTATATATACATTGTTTCGCCGTTTTTTGTGTATAAAAGCTTATTGCTCATCTTTCTTTTATCTCCTTTTTGTTATATGAAATAAAGGAATTTCAACCGATTACATTATATCACAAAAATTTATAAAAATTCATTTTTTTATGCATATTTCAAAAGCTTTTATTAAAATATCAAAATAAGGCGGAAAAAGCTGTTTTTTCCGCCTTATTAAGTTGTTTTTCCGTTTTTTAAAATTTGACTTATTCGGTTGCGAAAACGCTCTGGAAGCTGGTAGATTCAAAGACGTCTCCGACCTCGAACTGACGGTCGTAGAAGGGTGCGAGATAGATCTTTATTCTCTTGTTCGTATCGCTAAAGTAGTTATAGCTGAAATGTCCCGTAGGTGAGAGTGCCTCGCCGTTGAAGGTGCAGTCATAAGCCTTGACGCACACGTCTAAAAGTCCTCTAATTCTCGCTTCCGTCATTCCTGCCGCGCTGTACTTGCCCGCGCTTTCTGTGAACTCGCCGATCTCTATCCACTCGTTGTGAACGTTGTCCCAGTGCTCTGTGATGAGTCCGTTATATCCGTCGTTATCGACCGCTATTGCGAGCATTGAGGTCTCGGGGCGGTAGATCTTGATCTTATCGGTCGCTGTGTACTTGTTCTTTATTTCAAGTCCCGCTTCTGTCCAGGTGTTAGTTCTCACTCTGTCAAAGACCTGCTCGGTCGTTTCGCATCTGTAGATCACAGATTCAACGATGGTCTGTACACTCTCGCACGCGGTGAGGTCGTAATCCTTTGACATATCGATCTCGACTCCATCTACAAGTACGGTTATCTTTTTAAGCTTCTCGTCTCCGTGATAGCCGCCGATGAAGTCTGCGGCAAGAGTTCCGTCGGGGTATCTTTCCTGGAGCGCGCCCTCGCACTCTGTCATACCGTCCGTTGCGGTATTGTAGACCTTGTTGAGATCACTGTCGCATATCTCGATGGACCAGAGCTTCCAGGAGTCGAAATTGATGCTTGTATTGGTTGCACGTACGAAATCGTATCTTGTGTACTTCTCGGTGTGAGGTGAACGGATATATATATGAAGATTATCGCCGTTTTTGGAGTATATCACCTTTGCGGCATCCTCTCCCTTGGTGTCTACGGGGAGCTCGCCCTTTGACGACACTCTCTTGTCACTCGAGGTGTTTTTCCAATCTGTATACGTCACGTTCTCATCTCCTACGACGCGCTCTACCTCTTCCCAGTTGTCGCAGACTGCAAAGTATGCTATGTCTATGTACGTATCAGTCGTGCTTCCGCCCAGGTTATGTCCGTACATAAAGCCGATGCCGAGTCTTGTCATTGTGGTATCGCCCGCCTGTCCGTAGGTAGTGATCCTGCTTTCAGCCTTTATGAGCGCCGCAATGTCAACTACATATACGACCCACTCGCCCTCGGGCATCTCTTCTCTTCTTGCAAGATAGCTGCCGCTGGGGTTGGTCGCGGTGCCGTCCTCGGTTGTTGCGGTGATTCGCCATGCGAGCGCCTCAACGTTGACGGTCCTCATCTTGAATACGAAATATCTTCCGTTTCCGTCCTTGCTCGTTACGAGATTGGGCTCCTGAACGTGTCCTGCCGTCGTAAGCGGTATCGTTCCGCCGTGGTTGGTGACAGAAAATCTTTGATAGAGCACGTCACCGTCGGCATATATCTTGCCGTCGGTGCTGCTTGCCCACGCGGACGTTTTAAACTGTCCCTGCGCGGTATGCCGTACTTGTATTTATAGTCGCAATTTGTACAGGTGATCACCCAATCGTCCTCGACGGTGGTCTTTTCGTATGTATGGGCATCGTTTTCACAGAGAGTTGTTCCTGTTTCTGTCTCGGTTTCAGTTTCTGTCTCGGTTTCGGTATTTGTTGTGAAATCGCTTTCTGACGGGATCAGCGGCACATCTCCAAGTCCCCAATTGTCATCATCGGTTGGCTTTTCAGATTCTGTAGGAGCCTCGGTGGGATGTTCGGGAGCTGTTGTAGGAGCCTCGGGAGCCTCGGTGGGCTGCTCGGGAGCTGTTGTAGGAGCCTCGGGAGCCTCGGTGGGGTGCTCGGGAGCTTCGGTGGGTTTCTCTGTAGGAGCCGTTGTGGGCTGCTCCGTGGGAGCTGATGTAGTCTGCTCCGTGGGGGCTGACGTGGGTTGCTCTGTAGGAGCGGTTGTGGTCTGCTCTGTAGGAGTTGATGTAGTTTGCTCCGTGGGGGAAGATGTGGGCTGCTCTGTAGGAGTTGATGTAGTTTGCTCTGTGGGAGCGGACGTGGTCTGCTCTGTAGGAGTTGATGTGGTCTGCTCTGTAGGAGTTGATGTGGTTTGCTCCGTGGGAGCGGACGTAGGCTCTTCGGTGGGAGCGGAAGTAGGTGCTGCCGTTGGATCATCGGTTGGCAACACGGTGGGTTGCGCCGTAGGTTGTTCCGTAGGTTGTTCCGTAGGCTGTACCGTGGGTTTTTCCGTCGGTTGCTCCGGTTTGTCGCACGATGCGAGTGGCATTGCCATTGCAAGCACCATTATTATTGCTAAGATAAGGGATAAAAACTTCTTGTTCATTCTAAACTCCTTTCCGCCGCTTTTACGGCGGCACAAATAGTAATCGATGAATTTTGCCATCGGCAAAATTCGCGCGTGAAGAAGATCATTTCACTACAAGAAGGTAGTAACTTTCACGCTAAGCTCCTTTTTTCTGTTGGGGATTGAAGATGCGCGTGGTTCTATTTATAATTATATATGCGATAATTCACAATGTAAATTGTTTTTTCTATCATTATTTATTGCAATAAGTGAACCGATTGTTGCTCCTTTCTATGCAGTGTATTTGGTAATTTGATTTAAAAATCGGTGAAATTATGTCGCGGGGTATTGTAAATATTTTGTTGATGTGGTAGAATATATTTATACGGTGGGAAGAGATAAATTGCAATTTGGCGAACGGTCTACAATGTAGGGGGGGGGGGGGGGGGGGGGGGGG
>JBGUSX010000124.1:0-3131 GCA_045132775.1 Eubacteriales bacterium | reverse complement strand
CCCTACATTGTAGACAGTTCGCTAAATTTCAATTTTATATTCCAATTGAATTGTTACGTTGTAATTAAACATATTATAACGCTCTTTACCATAACTGTCAAGTTATAGTCGGTATATTTTATTTGATTATTTACAGTAAAGCAACTAAATGCTAAAATATAATCTGAAATCGTAGAATTCACCGAAATAGGAAAGGAAAAAGAAAAATGGCAGAAATACTTGAAATAGTAATGATCGTCAGCTTCGGCGCATCCTGGCCGCTCAACGTAATGAAGTCCTGGAAGGCAAGAACAACAAAGGGAAAGAGCCTCCCGTTTTTGCTCCTCATTTTCTTCGGATACATCGCAGGTATTGCGTCAAAGCTCGTAAACGAGGCTTATATGGCGAGCTTCTCTGAGAAGTGGTACGTCCTCTTCTTCTATTGCCTCAATCTCGTAATGGTCGGCGCAGACCTTATCATATACGTCAGAAACACTCGCCTCGATAAAGCGCGCGAGGCAGAAAACGTATAAAGAGGAGACAGAATATGAGAATTTTAGCAATCGGAAACAGCTTTTCACAGGACGCATCAAGATATCTCCATCAGGCAGCACGCTGCTCGGGACTCAATATCGAGGTTGCAAATCTCATGATAGGCGGATGCTCGCTTGAAAGACATTATCGCAATATGCTCTCGGGTGAGAAGGCATATTCGCTTGAATACAATGGCAGTAGCACGGGATTCAACGTCTCCTTGACCGAGGCACTTCTGACTGCGCATTGGGATGTTATTACGGTCCAGCAGGTAAGTCACGATGCCCCGAGATATGAGACCTATACCCCCTACCTCACCGAGCTTGTAGCATATATCCGTAAATGCGCGCCGAAGGCAAAGCTGATAATTCATCAGACCTGGGGATGCGAGGATGGAAGCGCAAGGCTGACACAGGAGCTGAAATACCAGACAACCGCACAAATGCTCTCCGACGTCGTAGCATCATACAGAAAAGCCGCAGAAGAAATAAAGGCAGACGGAATCATCCCCTCGGGAGAGATGATGTATAAGCTTCACGAGAATGGCATTGAGAAGGTGCACAGAGATACCTTTCACGCATCCTTTGGTGTTGGCAGATACGCGCTCGCGCTTCTGTGGATGAGAATGCTCTGCGGAGTAAACGTCACGGGCAACAGCTTCTCGGATTTCGACGTTCCCGTCACCGACGTGGAGAAAAGTATCGCCTGGGCGGTCGTCGATTCCTTCGAGCCTATAAAATAAGAGGTACAGATGTGAAAATATTAAAGGATATTTATTACAGCGAAGAAAAGATCGCAGAAAAGTCGCTTGACGTCTATTTTCCCGATGGAGAGTGCAAGGCAGTCTTCCTCTATATCCACGGCGGAGGTATTGAAGCGGGAAGTAAGGGTGACCAGCACCGCGAGGGCGAGTATTTAGCCGAGAGGGGATACGCATTTGTAAGTATCAATTACCGCATGTACCCAAACGCAAGATTTCCCGAGTTTATCGAGGATAGTGCCGAGGCTGTTGCCTGGGCAAAGAAGAATATGCTCTCTCTTTGCGGATGCGATAAGCTCTACGTCGGCGGAAGCTCTGCAGGAGGTTATATCTCGATGATGCTCTGCTTTGACAAGCGTTATCTTAATGCAGTCGGACTGTCAAATTCCGATATCGCAGGCTATTGGCACGACGCGGGTCAGCCCACGTTCCACTTCAACGTCCTCAAATACGAAGGGTACGATCCGCGCAGAGTCATAGTAGACGAGCACGCGCCGCTCTATTTTGTAGGGCTTGAAAAGGAATATCCCACGATGCGCTTTGTCGTGTCGGATAACGATATGAAGGGAAGATTCGAGCAAACGATGCTTATGCTGGGGACCCTTGAACATTTTGGATATAGTCACTTTGATCACGTAGTCATGCACGGAGGTCACTGTCATTATTTTAGAACGCTCAGTGAGGACGGCGCGACGCTCGCATCGCACATGATCGAGGATTTTCTCGGGAATGCAGACAGTATTTGACAAAAATGCTTGAAAAACAAAAATGTATATGCTATAATCAAGGTAACGGAAACGTTACCTTGTTTTTATGGGAGGATAGAAATGAAAGTCGCATTATCCCACAGCGGTATGACGCTCAACAGAGAAAACTTTGAGAATATGAAAAAAAGCGGAATAGACGCAGTAGAGGTAGGACTGGGATATTCCTTTGCGGAGATCCTTGACTATAAAGCTATCGCAAAATTTGCCGCAGCGGCTGACGTAAAGCTTTGGTCGAGCCATCTGCCTTTTATGCCGTATGACAAGCTCGATATGGCGGCTCTCGACGGCAACGTTCGAAACGGAACGGTTGAATACTACACAGAGCTTGTAAAAAAGCTCGCCGCGGTCGGAGTTGATAAATTTGTCATTCATCCAAGCCGCGAGCCTATTCCCGAGGACGAAAAGAGAGCGGAGCATGTCAAGTGCGCCAAGGAGTCCTTCTCACGCCTGGCTGACAATGCCGCGCGCGAGGGCGCGGACATCGCAGTAGAGGATCTTCCTCGCTCCTGCCTTGGCAGAAGCGCAGAGGAGATGCTCGATATCATTTCAGCGAACGATAAACTCCGAGTATGCTTTGACACAAACCACCTTATGATAGACACGAACGTCAATTTCCTTGAAAAGCTCGCGGATAAGATAATTACCCTGCACGTCTCGGACTTCGACTTTGAAAACGAACGCCATTGGCTCCCGGGAGAAGGTAAGCTTGTCTGGCAGCCTATATATAAAAAGCTCTGTGAGATCGGCTATAAGGGTCCCTGGCTCTATGAAATCAATTTCAAGTGCCCCAAGACCATCATCCGAGAGCGCGACCTCACCTACGCGGATTTCTACGAAAACGCACAAACCATCTTCAGCGGAAAAGAACCTCAAAAACCCGACTTTACCACATATAAGGAACACATCGGAATGTGGGAATAACTGCGATAAATTGCAATTTAACGGTCTGATAAGCCTTCCCCAGCGGGGAAGGGGGACCACGAAGTGGTGGATGAGGAGGTCGCCCTTTTGTGGTTTTCACGTCTTTTGTGAGCCTTGTTTTGTTTCGGAAGAATCCTTGTGCTACAAGGCAAAATCCACAGAACCACCGT
>JBGUSX010000123.1:0-24900 GCA_045132775.1 Eubacteriales bacterium | reverse complement strand
TCGTTGCACAAGAAACCTTATGCCACAAGACAAAATCCACGGTACGACAGTGGCGCACAACTTAATGGCGACCTCCTCATCCACCGCTTACGCGGTCCCCCTTCTCCGCTGGAGAAGGCTATTCGCTAAATTGCAATTTACCTTCCCGCGCACGCCTCAACGAACGCCTTAAAGATCCTTCTTGAAGTCTCGCATTCATTATAATAAGACTCGGGATGCCACTGAACGCAGAGCAAAAACGGATACCCCACGTCGTGAAATGCCTCAATATATCCGTCATTGCTCATAGCATCAACCGTGAGCCCGTCCGCGAGTACCTTTACCACCTGGTGATGAAACGTATTGACTTCAATATTCTCTTCCCCGAGTATCCTTGCGAGCATCGACCCCTCGGTCAGCGCAACACTGTGCGTCCGTGCAGACCTGTGCTCTTCCTGAACGTGCCCGTCAATATGCTGATGCAGACTGCCGCCCAGAAACACGTTTATTACCTGCATTCCGCGGCAAATACCCAGGATAGGCTTCCCTGTCCTGTACACAGCGTCAAAAAGCATTTTCTCGAACTCATCCCTGATAGAACAAATGTTCTTCGAGGCTGTATTCTCCTCGCCGTAATACTTGGGATCTATATCCTCTCCCCCGCAGAAAACGAATCCGTCAAAGTCCTCTGCTGCGCGTGAAACATATTCTTCATCTGCGCGCGGCTGTAGCAGAGTCGGGATCGCCCCCTCGCGCCATATTGCGTTAAGATACGTATCTCGCACCGAGACGATTCCGTCATTGACCCCCGATGCCAGTGCTATATTAACTCTTTTCATTTTTTCTCCAATCCGATCATAAAGCCCGCGATATCGCGGGCTTTCAGCGTGTCGAGATTTTCTCGACACGCTGGCAGAGGTCGAAAAAGGTAGGTAGATTTTTCGTTTTTGCATTCGTCGGCGTACGGATGTACGCCAGAGTGCAAAAACGGAAAAAGCAAGAAAGTACAAGGCGTTCTCGATGAATGCCTTGTGCTTATTTCTTGTGTATCTTTTTTGCCGTTTGCTTATTTGCCTTTTACCCCTTGCGGTCTAACAGCTTCTTCGACACTCTGAAAGCCCGCGATATCGCGGGCTTTCAGCGTGTCGAGGAAATCTCGACACGCTGGCAGAGGTCGAAAAAGGTAGGTAGATTTTTCGTTTTTGCATTCGTCGGCGTACGGGGGTACGTCAGAGTGCAAAAACGGAAAAAGCAAGAAAGTACAAGGCGTTCTCGATGAATGCCTTGTGCTTATTTCTTGTGTATCTTTTTTGCCGTTTGCTTATTTGCATTTTACCCCTTGCGGTCTAACAGCTTCTTCGACACTCTGAAAGCCCGCGATATCGCGGGCTTTATAAATATATTAACCTTTAGCTATAGATATGAAATTGTCGACCATTTTTATAATATCGGGCAGTATGTAGGTCAGAAATGCACATAAAACGATCGAAACGACTGTAACCAATACAAATGATAGCCAGTTTGCGCCCTTTGCCTCAAATTTTACGTCCGCGGCATACTTCTTTTCTTCGGGAATATAAAAGCGCATTGTTTTCGTGTCACGCTTGAATTCCTTTTCCTTGAACCTCGGAGGCTTTGCTTCGTCCTTGTGCGCCGCCTCAAAAGCCTCGCGCTCTGCGTCCTGCTTTGCGTAGAATTCATCCTCCTCGACGCATCTTATCCACCTTGTCAGAGTTCCGCTTGACCTTATCGCATATCTGATACCGTATTTGCTCAGATATCCGAGCTCGTCTAGCGTTTTGGCGCGGTCTGCGTCAAGACATTCCTCCCTGAGAAGCTTGCGGACAAAGCCGCCTATATATCTTTTATTATATATAGTCACAAAGGATGCAAAGATAAGCCCGAGAGTGATACCGACAAGAACCGTCTTTAAGGTCACAAGAGTACCTGTTCCCAAGGAAATATTTTCCAAATATGGAATATCCGGGGAAAAATACGTCTCGTCAAAGTATTCCCAAAGCTCTTCAATCAAGCTTTTTTCATTAGCTGAAAATAAATAAAGCACTATTTTCTCCTTTTATGACATTCGAGCCTTACCGAAAACGATAAAGCCCGAATGCTGTCACAATATCTTATTTCTTGATAACGTCGATTCCGAGATACTTGCGGAGAACCTCGGGAACCGTAACGCTTCCGTCTGCGTTCTGATTCTGCTCGACGAGCGCGGGAAGAATTCTCGAGGTAGCAAGTCCCGAGCCGTTGAGAGTATGGAGATATTCGATCTTTCCACTGTCACGTCTTACACGCATCATACCGCGTCTTGCCTGGTAGTCGCGAGCGTTGGATACCGAGCTTACCTCCTTGTAACCGTTCATGGAAGGAATGTTTATCTCGATATCGTAGGTTCTCGCCATAGATGCAGAGCAGTCCTCTGCGGCAAGCTTAACGGTTCTGAAGTGGAATCCGAGTCCTTTTACAAGGTTTTCTGCTTTAACTACAAGCTCTTCGAATGCCTCGTCACTCTTTTCGGGGAGAGTGTATTGGAACATCTCGACCTTGTTGAACTGATGTCCGCGAACCATTCCGCGCTCGTCGGAACGGTAGGAGCCTGCTTCTCTGCGGAAGCAGGGGGTGTAGCTGACGAGCTTCTTGGGAAGATCTGCTTCGGTCAAGATCTCGTTTCTGTAAAGGGAAGCAAGAGCCGCCTCTGCGGTAGGAAGCATGTATCTCATACGGTTATCCGTGGGGTTTTCGATCTTATATACCTCGTCTGCAAACTTCGGGAACTGTCCGGCAGTAACTCCGCACTCGTATTCAAGCATGTGAGGGGGGAGAATGAGCTCGTATCCGTCGTTAAGATGCGTATCGATGAAGTAATTGAGGAGTGCCCACTCAAGTCTTGCACCGAGACCGCGATAGATCCAGAAACCTGATCCCGAGAGCTTCGTGCCTCTGTCATAATCGATAAGACCCAAAGAGGTGCAGAGATCTACGTGGTTTTTGGGCTCGAAATCGAACTTGTGAGGCTCGCCGAAGTATCTTATAGCCTCATTATTTTCCTTTCCACCGGGCTTTAAGTCGCGGTCGGGGAGGTTGGGGAGACCGAGCATGAAGCCGGTAAGCTGTGCCTCGACCTCTTTGATAAGCTCGTCATTAGCCTTTGCTCTTGCTCCAAGCTCCTTGGACTGCGCGAAAATAGGCGCAAGATCCTTTCCTTCCTTCTTATATTGAGGGATCATCTTTGTGAGCTTGTTCTGCTCCGCCTTCATAGACTCAGTCTCGGTTATAAGAGCGCGTCTTTTTCCGTCAAGCTCAAGGATCTTCTCGATATCTTCTTTAGCGTCTTTTCCTTTAATAGCTAGTCTTTCAATGACTTCGCTGGGATTTTCCTTTATATAATTTATGTCAAGCATAGTCTTTTCCTTTCAGTATTTGCTACAATTATTTGTTATGTTAAAAGGGTTTTATTCACATTAAACCTTAAAAAAGTTATCTCCGCAGAGAAGGCAAAGGACCTCCTCAAGATCGGAATCACTGTCAAACGTAAGCTCTACAGTCTTCTTTTTTGCCGTCTGATTGATCTTAACTCGTCTGCCGAGTCTGTCCATTGCGCGTCTTTCGAGCTCACGCATATATACACGTCTCTGAAGAGTCTCGTCCTTTGATTCCTTGAGCTCCTCAACGTCCTTCTGCATCAATGCTTTTCTGACGATCTCCTCGACACGTCTTACCGAAAGATCTTCATTAACAACACGGTTTGCCAGAGAGATCATGTATTCCTCGTCGTCAAGTCCGAGAATTGCTCTTGCGTGTCCGTTTGTGATCTTTCCGTCCTTGAGAAGCTCAAGAACTTCGTCGGGAAGATCGATAAGACGAAGCATATTTGCTATTGCGGAACGGGATTTTCCGACTTCCTTTGATAGCTGCTCCTGAGTAAGACCGAATCTTTCAATAAGTGCCTGGTAAGCGAATGCCTCTTCAACGGGGTTGAGATCCTCTCTCTGAACGTTCTCGACGAGAGCGATCTGAGCGATCTTGAGGTCATCGCCGTCAACGATAACGACAGGCATCTCGGAAAGTCCCGCCATTTTAGCAGCTCTCCAACGTCTTTCTCCTGCGATTATCTCGTAAGTGTCGGGGAAATCAGCGTTTTCTCTTACGATGATAGGCTGAAGAACGCCGTGAATTGCTATAGAATCAGCCAAAAGCTGTATTGATTCGTCATCAAAGCTCTTTCTGGGTTGGTCTTTTCTGGGTTCGATATCACCAATTCTTATGGTAGTAATTGAATCTTTTTTTGTCTCGAGCATATTATCGTCGAGAATAGAGAAGAAATTTCTGCCTAATCCACCAATTGCCATTGTTTTTTCTCCTTAATTATATTCTTGTGATGAGCTCTTTAGCTACTTCGAGGTATTCGTTAGCGCCCTTGCTTCTCTTATCATGATAATAAACGGGCATACCAAATCCGGGAGCCTCGGAAACCCTTACGCCGCGGGAAATTTGTGTGGAGAAAAGCTTGTCGGAGTAGTGTTTTTTGAGCTCGTTTATGACCTGAAGCGAGAGAAGAAGTCTTGAATTGTACATGGTGATAAGAATTCCGGTGATATTCAGATTACTGTTGAAGTTGGATTTTATCCTGTTTATAGTAACGGAAAGCTGCGCAAGTCCTTCAAGTGCATAGAATTCGCACTGCATGGGAATGATAACACCGTCGCTTGCTACCATCGCGTTCACCGTGAGCATGCTCAAAGAAGGCGGGCAGTCGATAATTATGTAATCGTATTCGTCTTTTATTGGTGCTAAAGCGTTTTTAATGACCTGTTCCGCACCGTTTCCTTGATAAAGGTCGTACTCGGCACCTGCAAGCGATATATGAGCAGGAATTATACTCAAATTTTTAAAGCTCGTAACTATAGTTGCGTCTGCGGCGGATGCTTTGCCTACAAGAACGTCGTATATAGAATATTTTAAAGTTTTTTTGCTGATACCAACCCCGCTCGTTGCGTTACCCTGAGGATCGAGGTCGATCAAAAGCACTTTGCGATCCAAAATACCAAGGGAAGCGGCAACGTTTACTGCGGAAGTCGTTTTGCCGACTCCGCCTTTTTGGTTAGAAAAAGAAATAATTTTTCCCAATTTTGTTCTCCTGTGTTATTATTTTGCTATTGCTTTCTTATTATACTATACTTTTCTCAATATTTCAAGAGGTTTTTGAGAAAAATATTGTTTCACGTGAAACTTTCTCTGTGATAGTGCGATTGTTTTACGTGAAACTGTTATCTAGACTCGAATTGTTTCACGTGAAACTGTCATTTTGGCTCGAATTGTTTCACGTGAAACAAACAGTCGATGTATCACTTGTTTCACGTGAAACAAAAAGTCCGCACAGTTGTGCGGACTTTTTGTTTAAAGCGGTTTCTTTGATATTTGAGAGTAATTTCTCGGATATTGCGTTGGAGTTGCCTTTATTTTCTTGAATATAAAGATCTCTCTTTCAATCGATGCCTCTCTGAATGAGAGTTCGATCGTGTATTTCCCGTCAAGCTTTGCTCCTAGAATTTCGATTCCGTTTTCTGCTTCAAGGTATTCTTCATCACCCTTTGATGCTTTCATTGCAATAAAAATGCCCTCGTTTTTGACAAGCGGCAGGCAAAGCTCATCTAAAACGTTCAGTCTTGCAACAGCCCTGCTTATTGCAACGTCGAGGCTTTCGCGTTTGTCTTTTGCGTAGTCTTCAGCTCGGGATGTAACTGCTTGAATGTTTGACAAATTAAGCTCTCTTGCGGTCTCGTTAATAAAATTGATCTTTTTTGTTGTGCTGTCAAGTGATGTTACGTTGACGTCCGGTCTCAATATGGCGATAGGCAAGGATGGGAAGCCTGCACCGCAACCTACGTCGATAATATTTGCCTTGCTTGGTATATACTTGATCGAAGATGCGCAGTCAACGAAGTGCTTTAAGATTATTCCTTCGTCGTCAAGTATTGCCGTAAGATTGAATTTTTCGTTTGCTTTCTTTAGAATAAGCGACAATTGGTACAGCTTTTCTGCTGATTCGGCACATATTGCTTTCTCAAGATCGTTTTCTCTGAATGCTTCAAATAAGCATTCTATAAAAATGTTCTTTTCCATATTATTTTATCCCCAGATATACAAGTAAAACTGATATGTCGGCAGGGCTTACTCCGCTTATTCTCGATGCCTGACCGACCGTCAAAGGCTTTATCTTGTCTAACTTTTGCGCGGCTTCAATTCGAAGTCCGCTGATCTCTTTATAGTTAATATCCGCAGGCAGTTGCTTGGATTCCAGCTTTTTCTGCCTTTTGACTTCCGAAAGCTGCTTTTTTACGTATCCTGCATATTTGATGTTTGTCGATGCGGTGTTAGTTACGTTTTCGGGTAGAGCCGTTCTGTATGTATCAACTTCTGCAATATCTTCATAGGTTATTGTCGGTCTCCTTAAAAGATCTGCGAGCGAAACTCCGCTTTTTGCAGCTTCCATACCGCGTGATTCAAGAAATTGTGTCGCCTTTTCTTTTGAAATAAAGGTCTTCTCGAGTCTTTCAACCTCTTTTGCGATCTCTTCTTGCCTTGTAAGGAAATGAGACTTTTGACTGTCTCTAACAAGTCCCGCCTTGATTCCAATGGGTGTCAGACGTTCATCTGCGTTGTCCTGACGCAGAAGCAGTCTGTATTCGGAACGCGATGTCATCATTCTGTACGGCTCGTTCGTGCCTTTTGTGGTGAGATCATCTATCAAGGTTCCAATGTAACTGCTTGATCTTTCAAGAATAACGGGCTCTTGGCCTTTGATCTTCAATGCGGCATTCATTCCTGCGATAAGGCCCTGAGCTGCCGCCTCCTCGTACCCGGATGTTCCGTTGAACTGACCCGCGCCGTAAAGTCCCGAAATATTCTTGAATTCCAACGTGGGAAAGAGCTGTGTTGGATCGATGCAGTCATATTCGATGGCATAGGCATATCGCATTATCTCTGCATTTTTAAAGCCTTTTAAGGATCTTAACATATCATACTGAACGTCGGTCGGGAGCGAGGTTGAAAAGCCTTGAATATACATTTCTTCGGTGTTTTCTCCAAGCGGCTCAACGAAAAGCTGATGTCTTTCCTTGTCTGCAAAGCGAACAAGCTTGTCCTCGATCGACGGACAGTATCTCGGACCCGTACCGTGGATCTGCCCCGAGTACATCGCACTGCGGTGGATGTTTTCCTTTATAATACGGTGAGTCTCTTCATTCGTATATACTATGTGACAAGGGATCTGCTCAATACCCCTCATAAGCTCGGGGTCGGTACGCCAGGAGAAAGGCAGAGCGTCGGGCTCACCCTCCTGAAGCTCAAGCTCTGAAAAATCAATAGAAGAGCGTTTTACGCGTGCGGGAGTTCCCGTCTTGAATCTCATAAGCTTAATACCGAGAGACGCAAGAGAATCCGAAAGACCGTCAGATTCGAGAAGACCGTCGGGACCCGCACTGTAATTCACGTTTCCGATGAATATCCTGCCGCAGAGGAATGTCCCTGCGGTGATGATCGCGGCATCGCACTCCCATACCTCTCCAAGCTTTGTTTTGACGCCGATTATCCTTTTGGTATAAGGGCTTTCGGCTGAATCGTCGGTAACGAGCTCTGTGATCTCCGCTTGAATGAGACGGAGATTTTCGGTCGTCTCAAGCGTTGATTTCATTATAGCCTGATATTTTTTTCTGTCAGCCTGAACGCGCTTGGAATGAACCGCCGCGCCCTTGCCGAGATTGAGCGTTCGCGACTGTATAGTAACTCTATCAGCCGCATAGCCCATCTCGCCGCCGAGCGCGTCGATCTCATAAACGAGATGTCCCTTTGCCGTTCCGCCTATTGATGGATTGCAGGGCATATTCGCAATGCTGTCAAGGGACATGGTAAACAGGATAGTGTCAAGTCCCATTCGAGCCGAGGCGAGTGCCGCCTCAATACCAGCGTGTCCCGCGCCTATTACGGCTACCTGTGTTTTTAGCTTCATTTAATCTACCTTTGTAAGATATTCCTTTTGTTCGTCTGTGAGAACGTCGATCGAAATTCCCATTGTCTTGAGCTTGAGAAGAGCAACTGCGGAGTCGATCTCCTCGGGAACGGCATAAAGCTTCTTTTCGAGCTTGCCGCGATTCTTCGCAAGATATTCAAGCGATTTTGCCTGAATGGCAAATGACATATCCATGATCTCCGCAGGGTGTCCGTTTCCTGCCGCGAGATTGACAAGTCTGCCTTCTGCAAGGAGATTGAGAATGCGACCGTCAGCCATTCTGTAGCCCTTGATATTAGGCTTTCTATCGAACATTTGTACTGAAAGCTTTTCGAGATCGGTCTTGTTGATCTCAACGTCAAAGTGACCGCTGTTGGCGAGAAGAACTCCGTCCTTCATGACCTTCATGTGTTTTTCGGTAATAACGTCGGAGCAGCCTGTCAGAGTTACAAAAATATCACCTAGAGGAGCCGCCTCGTCCATGGTCATGACCGTGAAACCGTCCATAACAGCCTCGATAGCCTTGATAGGATCGATCTCGGTCACGATAACGATAGCGCCCATACCCTTTGCGCGCATTGCAAGTCCCTTGCCGCACCAGCCGTAGCCGGCGACGACGAATACCTTGCCCGCAATGATGAGGTTGGTTGAATTCATTATTCCGTCAAGGGTCGACTGACCTGTACCGTATCTATTATCGAACAGATGTTTGCAATTTGCATCGTTAACGTCGATCATAGTGTAATCGAGCTTGCCCTGAGCCTCGCGGGACATAAGTCTGTGAACACCGGTGGTGGTCTCCTCGCAACCGCCTATCAGGTTCTTGCCGTAGTCGCGGCACTCTCCGTGAAGGAGAGCCATGAGGTCACCGCCGTCGTCGATGAGGATATCGGGGCAAAAGGAGATGGTATTTATGAGGTCGCGAGTATAGCCCGCCTCGTCAGTTCCGTGGACGGCGTTGACCTCGAAGCCCTCGTGGACGAGGGCGGCCGCGACGTCATCCTGAGTCGAGAGGGGATTGCAGCCCGTGACGCGCACGTCAGCACCGCCTGCGCGGAGGACTCGTGCGAGATTAGCGGTCTTCGCCTCAAGGTGTATGGACATTGAAATTTTTAAGCCCTCAAAAGGCTTTGTGGCCTTGAATTCCTCCTCAATGGAGGTAAGGAGGGGCATGTAGGAGCGCACCCACTCGATCTTATCTCTTCCCGATTGCCACAGGGAAGCATCTTTAATATTGCTCATTTTATCTACCTCATTTTAAAAAATTTCGATCGCGAAGCAAAAAACGCTCCGCAACACATATTTCCACAAATACTATTGTAGCAGAAAAACGAGGTAAAGTCAAGAAAAACTTTGTTCACATGGCAACGGACAGATAACTTCACGGAAAAATCACAGGAAAAACAGTAAATAGAGCTATAATATAATAATAACGTTCATAACAGGTTTACAAATTCGTGCTAAACTGTTATTTGTGAAAGTTTGCTCTGAGATAAAAAGGAGCAAAAAAGAAAAGCTTAAGGACGTGAAAAAATGATCAAAATCGAGCATCTTGTAAAAAATTACGGCTCAAATTGCGCGGTAGACGATATCTCCTGTGAAATAAAGAAGGGCGAGACGGTAGGATTTCTGGGTCCTAACGGAGCGGGTAAGAGCACAACTATGAATATACTTACGGGATATCTTTCCGCATCCGCCGGCAGAGTGTCGGTCGACGGGATAGATATGCTCGCGGATCCGATCGGCGCGAAGAGATTGATCGGATATCTTCCCGAGCAGCCTCCCGTGTATCCGGATATGACGGTCGACGAGTATCTTAATTTCAATTACGACCTCAAGGGATGCGAATTTGACAGCGAAGCGCATATTGCCGAGATCTGCGAGGTCGTAAAGATCAGCGACGTCCGTAAGAGACTTATCCGCAATCTTTCAAAGGGATACCGCCAGAGAGTCGGAGTTGCGCAGGCGCTTATCGGAGATCCGCCCGTTATCATTTTTGACGAGCCTACGGTAGGACTTGACCCCAAGCAGATAATCGAGATAAGAAGCCTTATAAGAACGCTCGGAAAGAACCATACCGTCCTCCTCTCAACGCACATTTTGGGCGAGGTCGCGGCGGTGTGCGATAGAATCATTATCATCAATAAGGGCAAGATAGTAGCCGACGAGAGAACAGAGAATATCACGCGCGTCGTGGAGAATAACCGTCGCTTCTCGGTCAAGATATGCGGACCTTCGCGCGAGGTGCTTGACACCTTGAAATCTATTCCGGGAGTGATCTTTGCGGAGGTTCAGACAGAGCGCGACGGAGAGGCTTACGTATATACCGTTGAGAGCGAGCAGGGTGCAGACGTAAGAAAGAAGCTCTTTTTCACAATGGCAGACAAGGGCTTTGCGATAGTGGGACTTGAGGCGGTAGGAATGAGCCTTGAGGACATATTTATCAGCGTCGTCGATCAGACCGAGAGGGAGAAGGCGGCAGTGAGCCACAGATACGAGCGAAACACAAAAAAGAGAGTGCAGAGAGCGAAGAATACGCTTGAGAATGAGCTTGCCGAGAGCATGGTAAAGGATGCAGAGGCTCGCCGCGAGGAAGATGCAAAGAACAGCATCGACGAGTGAGAAAAAAGCCTTTCGATAAAACGTCACCGATAATATTTGTGCCGCTTATAGCGGCAGAATGGAGATTGAAATGTTCGCAATATATAAAAAGGAGATGCGCTCCTATTTCACAAACCCGATAGGGTACATATTCACGGGAATATTCTTAGCCTTCTCGGCGCTTTTGTGCTGTTATACCACGGTGCTGCAGAAGAGCTATGATACGAGCACGTATTTTACTCTGATGGTCTACGCGTTCGTGATCCTTATACCGCTTCTGACCATGAGACTCTTCTCCGAGGAGAGAAAGATGCGCACGGAGCAATTACTCCTCACCGCCCCCGTAACGCTTACGGGAATGGTGATGGGAAAGTACCTTGCGGCACTGTCGCTCTTCCTTGGATGTACGCTTGTCAGCTGTATAAGCTTCATACCGCTCTACGTCATCGCGGCAGGGGAGAGAGGAAGCCTCGGGCACGATACAACAAACGTAGGACCCGTGACGGGAGAGATAGTCGGATGCCTTATAGGACTTATACTTATCGGCGCGGCATTTATAGCGATAGGTACGTTTATCTCCTCGCTCTGTGAAAATCAGCTCGCGGCGGCGGTAATAACCATCGCGACCGTGATCGCGTTCATAGGAATCGGAATATTCTCAAGCTTTATCGACGTGTATGCGATCCGTCTTGTTCTTTCCTGGATAAGCATAACGGGACGCTTCTCGACCTTTGCCAAGGGAGTGTTTGATATTGGTGCTACGGTGTATTTTGCGTCGTTGGCATTCGTTTTCCTCTTTTTGACGGTCCGAATTTACGAAAAGCGTCGTTGGAGCTGACACGGGGGATCAGGAATGGGAAAAATGTTTACAAAGCGGTCACTGAGACACGGAAGTGTCAGCGTGATGCTCACGGTGCTCGTCATAGCCTGCGCGGTTGTACTGAATGTTATCGCCGCAATGCTGTGTATGCGCTACGACTGGATGTACGTTGAGTTGCAAAGACCGCTTGCTTTTGAGATAAGCGATGAATGCTACGAGTATCTCGGCGAATATGTGATACCCGAGGTCGACCGCGCGAACGAGGGAAAGGCGCAAAAGGAAAAGATAAAGATAATCCTTTGCGATTCGGAGAAAAATATCCGCTCCGAGCAGCTATACGGCTATATTCTCGACTCTATCGAGGATATAAGCGACTTTTTTGATGGATATTTTGAGATCGAATATCTCAATATCTGGGAGCAGCCCACACGCGCTGCATCCCTGGGAGTGACCTCCACGGAGGACGTAGTCTGCGTGTTTGGAGAAAAGCACCAGACCGTAAATTTAAAGGATATGTTCCTGCTCGAAATGAGCAATGCGTATGAGGCAACGCCGACAGCGTATAACGGTGAGAAGATGCTCGCATCCTGCCTTATGAGCGTAACGCAAAAGGAATCGCCTGTCTGCTACCTTACGGTAAATCACGGAGAGGTGCTTGAGGACTACGAATTCGTGAAAATGATCGCAGAGGCGGGATATACCGTCGGATTTCTCGATCTTTTCGCGGACGAGATACCCGAGGATTGCGATATGCTCGTCACCTTTGATCCCAAAAAGGATATGGCGGTGAGAGACGAAACGAGCGATACAGACGAGATAAAAAGGCTCGAGGAATATATGTCCCGCGGCGGAAAATATATGGTGTTCCTCTCCGCAGATACGTTTGCATCGGGCGGATTTGAAAACCTTGAGGGCTTTTTAGCCACAATGGGCGTAAAATATATGCACGAGAAGCAGAAGGGAGGAGTCGAGGGCTGTTATCTTATCAGGGACAGTGCGAACTCGCTGACGGTCGACGGTTACACCGTCCTGTCCGAGAATGCAAAGAACGGTAAGGGAGCAGAGGCGCTCGGAGACGTAAGTGTGCCTAATGCCTTTGGGAACTCCACCGCAATAGGATTTTCTGACGGATTTAAAAAGGACGGAAACGGCAATGCAGTCTCGCAAGACGGAAAGACCACAGTCTCCCCTGTGCTTCTGTCGCATACAAGCGCAATAGCCTGGGCAAACGGACGCGCGGTAGCGAGAGCGAGTGACGATCCCTTTATGCTCATGACCTTGAGTGAGAGAGAGGGCGAGAGCGGAGAGAAGGGATATCTCCTTGCCTGCGCGTCGGTCGAGTTCGCCGGGGAGGGTACAATGCAGTCGTCGGTTCTCGGAAACTCAAGAACGCTTACGCAAATGATACGTTATATGGGCAAGGAAAATGCGCCCGCGTCGCTTGTTTTCAAGCCGTTCGGTGAGAGGGAGATTCAGAGCGTAACGACAAGACAGGCAAATATCACGACCGTGGTAATGACCCTGATCCCCGCGGTCGTATGCACGGCTGTCGGAGCGGTCGTACTTGTAAGGAGAAAGCAGAGATGATGCTTTTTCGCAAATTTAACAGAGAGGAGGAGCGTGTCGGTGAAGAAAAATAAAAACGTGACCGAGGGTGTCACGGAAAACGAAATTATACCCGTAAAGACCCCGAAGCGCGTGACGGTGATAACCGCGGTCGTCGTCTTTTTGGTGATAATATTGAATATCGCGGTAACAATGATCGGTGACGCGCGCCTCTGGTATATTGACCTTACGAGCGTGAGATATAAGAGCGGAGAGTCGACGATGTATACGCTCTCGGACGCGTGCCTGTCGCTGATAGGTAAAGACGCGGTGCCGATGATAGAAAAGGTCAACGCCGAGAGAGCGAGACGAGGCGAGGAGCCGATAAAGCTCAATATAATCTTTTGCGCGGATAAGGATCACATCGAGAACGATTCGATGATGAGATATCTCAATATGACTGCGCGCACGCTTGAAAAGGAGTACGCGAATGCGATCGACGTGCAGTATATCAATATCAACAAGGATCCGTCGGCAGTGCAGAGATTCAAGACCACCTCGGCGGCAAAGATATATAACAGTGACGTTATAGTCGAGTTCGGAAGCGAGTATCTCGTGCAGAAGATAAGCTCGTTCTACTATCAGGACGAGGGCAAGAGCACTCCTTGGGCGTATATCGGCGAGCAGAGGCTTTCGGCAATGATACTCTCGCTTACGCGTGCCGAGGCACCGATCTGCGCGATCACAACCAACCATGGTGAAAGCTTGTTTGACGGGAAAGGAGAGGTCCGTGAGGACTATTCGGAGTTTATAAAGATAATAGGCGGTGCGGGATACGAGGTCGTATTCATAGATCTTGAAAAGGACGAGATACCCGAAAACTGCAGAATGATGATAACATTTGACCCAAGAGACGATTTCAAGGCATACGGAGACCTTGGTGAGAACGGAGTCTCGGAGATAGAGAAGCTTGACAGATATCTTGAAGAGTCGAATGCATTTTTCTACGTCTGCGACAGAGAAACCCCGAAGCTGAATAACCTCGAGGAATACCTTGAGGAGTGGGGAATTGCGGTCGAGAGAGCGGAGGATGGAGCAGCTCTTGAGGAAAATTTCGCAGTGCGAGACCAAGTGAACTGCACCGATACAGGCCGCGGAGATATCGTCACGGGAAAATACGGCAAGGTGGGACTTGCTGCAGGAATTACGGGAGATTTGCAAAAGCTTGCGTTTCCGCCAATGGTAGTGTTCCCCAATGCGACCTCGATCGCCCCCTCGGACAGTTATACAAAAACGTTCATACCCGAGGACAAGGATAACGGTGTCGAGGCGGGAAGCTACTTCAGCTACTACAGAAACGGAGTCAGCAGAACCTTTGTGGAGGTATTCTCGTCGTTCGATACCGCATCTGCGTATATCGGCGGAGAGGTATATGAGATCGCCACCGAGCCCGATCCCTTCAGATATATGACGGTCTCGCGCGAATCGAGATCTATACAGGAGACGAACTATACTTCGATAGACAAGTCGTCATTTGTTTATGGAGTCTCGTCAACAGACTTTTTCAAAAATGAGCTGCTTGCAAGCGCTGCATACGGAAACTGCGATGTGCTTTTGTCGGCACTGAGGCAGTCGGGAACCGAGGAGATGCCGGCAAATATCAAGCTCAAAGCGTTCTACGTCTATGAAATGGACGGAATTGAGGACGAGACAAAATTTACCGAGCAGGGAAAGATATGGACCCTGTGTCTTGCACTGATACCCACAGCAGTGGCACTCGTCACCGGCGCGGTAATAGTAATAAGACGAAAGACAAGATAAATTGCAATTTAGCGGTGTGTTAAGCCTTCCCCAGCGGGGAAGGGGGACCGCGGTAGCGGTGGATGAGGAGGTCGCTTTTTCAAAGGTTTCACGTCCTCTGATTACCTTATTTCGTCGCAAAAGAAACCTTGTGCCACAAGATAAAATCCACGATACACCCGTAGCGCACATCCTAATGGTGACCTCCTCATCCACCACTTCGTGGTCCCCCTTCCCCGCTGGGGAAGGCTTAACAGACCGACAAATCAAAATTTGAAATCCCACGCCCCAAAAAGATCACAAAATTAAGGAAAATAAAAAACAATGTCCGAAACAAATCAGAAAACAACAGGCGTATCCGCGGTAGCGCGGGCAAAGCAACGAAATATGCTAAAGAGGCAGAGACTCGCCGTGATACTCATCGCGGCGGCACTTGTCCTGCTTGCCGTAGCACTCTGCGTCGTCAGCTACGTGGTGGATATATACGTCTTTGAGGATATAGACAAAACCGAATATTTAGTCAAAAAGGTGGACGGTGCTTATGCGCTCTGCTATAAGAGCGGAGAGGTCTGCGATATTTCCGAGGACTCGGGAAAAAAATACTATCAGACCGCACTCGGCACGCTCGTCACGGTCGATTCCAAGAGCGGAGCGACGAGCATATTTGCCACGGTACACACGGAAGGCACAGAGGTGAGAGATTACGGTGAGTACGTCCTCTTGTATAAAAGACTGACCTACGATAAGAATTCGACCAAGGATCAGTCAAGAGTCATCGCATCAATAGAGGTGCACAATTCAAACGGAAGCTATACCTTTATCAGAAACAATGAAGGCGATTTCGTCATTCTCGGCAACGAGGGCGCGCCCTTTTCTGCGGAGAGCTTTGCGCAGCTTGCCGTGACCTGCGGATATACCCTGTCAACAAGAAGGCTTGAAAACCCCGTAAAGCTCGGGGACGGCAGCGTTGACTATGCCGAGTACGGACTCGCTGGCGAGATAAGAGAGAGGGTCGAGACCGACGAAGAGGGCAACGAGATCACCGTAGAGTACGAGTATGAGCCCACGTGGTACGAGATCACGACGATGACGGGCGAGAGCCATAAGGTGACGGTCGGAGACGCAACGGTCACGGGCAGCGGATATTATGCGAGATACGAGGGAAGAGATACGATCTACGTAATAGGCGCAAACGGGGTATCCGAGCTTCTGATGGGAAGGATAGAGAGCTTCATAACCCCCATGATCGTCCACCCGATGTCCCTTACCGACTATTTCAACGTAGTGGATTTCAGAATATTCGATAATATCGACTATAACGCAATATACACGGCACTGTCGGAAAAATTCGGTGACGGAGACACGCAGAGCAAGGAATTCTTAGAGGAGTATGAAAGACTTTTCGCGCTCCATAGCCATAAGGTCTGTGATTTCTACTATTCCGATCTTGAACAGAGAAAGGGCAGTATGTACGAGTACGTGCCGTTTATCTCAAATCTTGAGTACGCAAGCGGATATTACCTCAACCACGATAACGTGGACGTAGTGCTTTCGGGCTTTTACAAAACCGAATTCAACGAGGTGGTAAAGCTCTCCCCAAGCTACGAGGAGCTTGAAGAGTACGGACTTGCAAATGCACCCTACGTAGTCGGATTCCTGTACAAAACGCAGAATGAAAAGGGCGAGACGGTGTTTGTAGAGAACTTCGTTGAGATAAGCTATAAGACCGATGACGGTATCTTTTACGCCTACTCGCAGGCCTACGATATGATAGTGTCGGTCAACGAGGCGAGCTTCGCGTTTTTGGAGTGGGACGAGACCTATTGGTTCGACGATAGCTTTATACAGACGAGCATATCTAATATAGAGAGTATAATAATCGAATCCCCCGCATTCAAGACCGAGTTTGAGATAGAGGACTCCGCATCGAAGTATCTGGGATACTTGTCGAGACCCGGGAACAAGATAACCGTCGGGGAAAAGGAATACAAGATAGTCAAGGACAGCGAGAGCGGAAAATATGTGATAGAAAGCAAAGACGGTAGGGTAGACCCGCTCTATAGCGGCGACTATCTGATAACGCCGACGGTCTATACCACACCGAAGGCAGAGGCGGAGAACTATATCTTTTCCGAGTCGAGCCGGGTGGATATGAACGGAGACGGAAACAACGACGGAGTGATATACTATTTCTACGACGTTGTAAGCAATGGAAAGGAATACGGACTCGTCGCGCAGGTGATGTACGCAGATCTTAACGGCAACGCACTGACCGACACAAAGCTCGTCGAGGGCGAGAAAGCATATACCTCGTCATTCTTTATGACGAAGAACGGATATCTGTATTTCACGGATAAATATACCGCAACGGGAATGTACCTTGAGAACACGTACGGAAAATACGAGCGCGGCGGCTGGGCTGAAGGATCCGTATACGTCACGTCGGGAGGCAAGTACGTGCTTGTAAGCGGAGAGACGGGGGCTTGGTGTATCGTAGAAGGCATATCAAGCGGACTGTATCTTTGCGATAGCGAGCGGTCAAGACTTGCAGAGAGAGCGGTCGAGATCCCCGCAATATACGGATCTGACGGAAAGATAAAGAGATATTCGGATATCTACTATCCCCTGACCGATAAGAAGATAGCGTACGACGAGGAGAGAGACGAGATCGTCGCATATAATAAGGTAAGGAAAGAGTGGCAGAAGATATCCTACAGTGACTGTACCATCGGAGTGTGGAACACGGGAGAGTATTACGTTCTTGACGGTGGAATACTCGTGATGGTGGATTCGAAAACGGGAGACTGGGGCGAGGTCGCAGTGCTCTCAAATCCCCTCTACGTAGCCGATATAAAGGCGGACGGAGAAGTGCTTGACTATACGGTAACAAAGGACGGGTATAGCGAGGCATCAAAGAGCGCGAGCGCAATGCAGAACTTCCAGGAGCTCTATAAATATCTTCTAACAGGCTCGTTTGAAGGGCTTGCAGATCTCACCGAGGAAGAAAAAGCGGCATTCAGAGCAAACGACGACTTTGCAGGCGGCGGAGAAAATGGAGATTGCCTGCTTAAGATCACAGTGCGTTCAAGCGACCTCAAGGGCAATAGCCGCGATACAGTCTACAGATTTTACAGATATAGCGAAAGACGCGTGTACGTCACGGTAGAATTGCTCGATGAGAGCGGAGAGTCGTCAAGCGAGAGGGCGTACGGAAACTTCTGCGTGCTTTATACCTTCGTCCGAAAGGTGATAGGGGACGCGGAGAAGGTCACAAACGGCGAAGCGGTCTACTCGACTCAGAAATATTGACGTAATTATTCAGAAGGAATGTAAAATTGAAATTTATCGAATAGCCTTCTCCAGCGGAGAAGGGGGACCACCGAAGGTGGTGGATGAGGAGGTCGCTTTTTCAAGGGTTTCACGTCCTCTGATTACCTTGTTTCGTTGCAAAAGAAACCTTGTGCCACAAGATAAAGTCCACGACACACCCGTGGTACACATCCTAATGGCGACCTCCTCATCCACCGCTTGCGCGGTCCCCCTTCTCCGCTGGAGAAGGCTATTCGCAACCGTTCGCCAAATCAAAATTTGAAATGTCGCCTGAATAGTTACACATTGACATTCCGCCTCGAAAAAGGCAAAAACCCATATAAATCAAGGGAACCTTGTGCCCGAACTCAAGGCTCCCTTGATTTTTTTTGAAAAAAATGTTATAATTTTAAAAAAAGTTTGTAAGATTTTGTAATTCCCCGAGTCTTATAGGTGAAGGGAGCCGAACTCATACGCCCGAAGGCGAGCAATTTTCGAATCTTTCGAAAAATCCCGCCTTGCAAGATGCGTATGACTCGATTTGACAAAAAGCAGAAAATTGCGACGCAAGAGGGTGCTTTGCAGTTTTGAGTGAGCAAATATTTCGCAGATGCAAAGAGAAAATGCGAAGCAATATAAGATATTGCAAGTATTTTATCTGCGGCAGGTGCAAATATTTGCCGCTCAAAACCGTGTGAGTTTGACTCTCTTCAGCTATCGGTGAAGGAGGTGATAGAATGACAGATTTCGAGCAGTTGTATAAAACCTATTTCGACGACGTGTATAAGTATATCTTAAGGCTCTCGGGCAATGAGCACGTAGCCGAGGAAATAACGAGCGACACGTTTTTCAAGGCGATGAATGCAATAGATAGCTTCCGCGGCGACTGTGACGTTCGCGTGTGGCTCTGCCAGATAGCGAAAAATTGCTATTATTCGCATATAAAGAAAAGGAACAGAACAGAGCAGATCGAAGAGGACAAAATGCACGGGATCCCCGACCTCGAGCCAAATATATCGGAAGAGTTGGCTGCGCGCGACGAGATCGGGCAGATACAGAGAATACTGCACGGCATAAACGAGCCGTACAAGGAAGTATTCATGTGGAGAGTGTATGCCGAGCTGTCATTCAAGGAGATCGCCCTGATATTCGGAAAGAACGAAAACTGGGCGTGCGTCACCTATCACAGAGCAAGAAAGCTCATAAAAGAAAGATTGGAGGAAGAAAAGAGTGAAAAATGATTGCAGTATAATAAAGGATCTGTTGCCGCTCTACGCGGAGGATATGGTAAGCGAGGAAACGGCAGAGTACGTAAAGAGACACCTGTGCGACTGTGCGGAATGTCAAAAGGAGCTTGCAAGTCTTAAGGGCGGAGAAGAGATAGAAAAAGAAGAGAAAAAGCCCGAAAAGGCGATCGATACCTCAAAGCCGTTCAAGAGAATAATGAAGAAGATGAACAGACAGTTCTATAGCCTCGGCTATGCGCTTATAATCTTCTTCGTGTTCCTGGGATTCGGCTGGACGGCAGGGGAGCATATGCTGTATAATAGCCTGATAATGCCCATCGTCGGAGTGTTCGGATATTGCGTTTTTAAATGGAAAGCGATATATAAGGTGCCGATACTCCTGCTTTGCATCAATGTGATAGTCTGCATCTTCAAGCTCATAGAGCTTGACTTCTATTCCGCAGTAATGTGGACATTTATCTACACGGGATTTGTATTTGTCGGAATCGCAATAGCGTTCCTTTTGCACTATGGATTCAGAAAGGAGAATAAGTAATGAAAAGCAGATCGGTCAAAAAGAAAGTATTGAAGATCGGAGCAATTACCTTAGCCGCCGTGCTGATCGCAGGCGTATGTATATTTGCAAACTCACTCATCGGAAACCCCGTCTCGCAGGCACTGGCAAAGAGCGCGGCGGAAGAGCACCTTGAAAAGACCTACTCGGGCACAGATTACGAGCTTGAGGGGGTCACGTATAGCTTCAAGGACGGATACTACCACGCGCTTGTGAGCTCCAAGAGCAGTAAGGATACGAGCTTTACGCTTATGATCAACGGTGTGGGAGAGCTAAAATGCGATAATTACGAGAGCTACGTTGCGAGCGGCTGGAATACCGCGTTGAGAATCGACTCTGAGTACAGGAAAGCGGCGGAGACCGTCTTTGGTAGCAGCGAATTCCCGTATAACGAGAATATCGGCTTCGGGGAGCTTGTGTTCATCTCAGAGGAGAACAAGAATGACCCGAATGTGAAGGACTATGCGCTCATCACGAACGAACTGACGCTCGATGCGTACTACAACGCAAATGAGATTGGCGCAAGAGCAGGAAAGCTTACCGTGTATATAGAGGACGATAACGTCACGACAGAGAAGATGGCAGAGATCCTGCTCGGGATCCGTAAATGCTTTGATGAGTCGGGACTCGGTTTTTACGCAATAGATTGCGTGCTCGAGCCCAAGGATAACTTCTCCACGGATAACAGAGTCGAGGTAATGGAGTTTCGTTATGCAGACATCTATGAAGAGGGACTCTGCGAAAGAGTAGAGAAAGCCAACAAAGCGGCACAGGACTACTATAACGTCTGGGATGCCGAAAAGGACGCAGAATGATTTAAAAATGGAAACACAGGAGCACAAGCGTGCTCCTGTGTTGTTCTTGAGTTGAGTATGAGAAATTTATTAAATAACGTATGAGAAATCGAACCTGATTCTCAATCTCGCGTGACGAGATTGAGAGATTGGTTTCTCTGCCGCCCGTACGGGTCACCAAGAAAAGACAGGAGCACATTTGTCCTCCTGTTATTTTTTGGGAGAGCCAATATCAAGCTAAATCTATTTTTGTGAGAGATAATATCAAAAAACCATTAAAAAGTTTTCAAAAAGTTGTCAAAAGGTTATTGACAATATACCGCAGATAAGGTATAATGTTAACGGAGAGCACCGATGACGGTTGCCCCATCAAAGTGATTATTAAGAAATAACCGCCTTATGTGAGAGTCAGGCGGTTATTTCTTTTTATTTATCTCGGCGATTATTAAAATACTCGGCGAGAGCGATAAGCAAGGATAGTATCATCAGTAATTCAACCAATGTTATGTACATTGTTACCACCTCCCTCCAGCGAAATTGAAGGGAGAAAAAGAAACTTTCGCTCCCCTCTGTCAGATGGGAAGCAACCGCCACCGTATATGGTGCTCTACGGGTACTGGAAGTACCGAAGGTATTATACCATATTCGACAAATTAAGTCAATACATAATTAAATACTTTTAAGAGTATGTGTTTATCTTGATAAAAGTCGGCTTCGCTAATCAATTTTTCACTGAAGTTTGAGTCTCGCACGCGCGCAAAAAAGATAGGAGCACGCTTTATGATTTATACTTCACGGCGGTGAGATACGGGAATCTGAACCTGATTCTCAATCTCGCGCGGCGAGATTGAGAGATTGGTTTCTCTGCCGCCCGTACGGGTCACCAATAACAAAGGCAGAGTAGCGGGAATCTGAACCCACACGTGCGCCAAGGCATATTTTTTACTGAATTAAATAAGCGCACGTGAATCGCGTTTGCTTGCAAACGCGAGTGGGTTCGATTCGTAATGTGTGGCGCAATAACAAAAGGCAGAGTAGCGGGAATCGAACCTGATTCTCAATCTCGCTGTGCGAGATTGAGAGATTGGTTTCGATTCTCCGTACGGGCACGCAAAAAAGAACAGAGGAGCGGGAATCGAACCTGATTCTCAATCTCGCGTGGCGAGATTGAGAGATTGGTTTCTCTGCCGCCCGTACGGGCACGCAAAAAAGAACAGAGGAGCGATTGCTCCTCTGTTCTTTTTTGGTGACCCGTACGGGAATCGAACCCATGTTACAGCCGTGAAAGGGCCGTGTCTTAACCGCTTGACCAACGGGCCTTATTCACAAAATGCGGATTTTTCATCCGCATTTTGTATGGTAGCGGGAATTGGACTTGAACCCATGACCTACCGGGTATGAACCGGTTGCTCTAGCCAACTGAGCTATCCCGCCAAATTGTCTTTTCGACGTTTTTTCGTCGAACGCTTGAATATTATATCACACTCGTCCCCTCTTGTCAATACTAAAACATAAAATTCATAAAATTTTTATTGGGTTAACAAAAAATTCACACTTGTCCTTTTTGCCCGTCGGACTCAAATTTTGAAATATTCGGCGCGACCGACTTGATTCTCAAAAAATATCCCGAAAGACTGTCTCGCGCCTCCGACTGCTCCACCCCGTCTCCTCTTATCAATAAAATGCCCTAAAATACGTTAAAAATGCGCTAAAACCAATTCTTTATCGAAAAGATATTGATTTTTTCTTTTCCGCGTGATATAATTCCTTATATACAAAGGAAATATTTTACGTTTTGAATAAAAAATGCATATATGCACAAAAAATGCATATTTATTCAAAGTCGGCTTTAAAGAGGTAAAAAGCTTTATGACAAAAAGGGAATTGCTCAAAAAAATAGGTAGTGTGGAACAGATAGGCGGTATACGCGACTTTACCTTCAACGACGGTCGCGCGAAGGGTGTCCGCGCCATCGAGATAAACACCGGCAAGCTCCGTTTTACTGTCCTTCCCGACAGATGTATGGACATCGCGCAGGCGGACTTCTGCGGTGAGCATTTTGCTTGGATCTCAAAGGCCGGGATCGTTTCTCCCCAGTACTACGAAAAGGACGGAGATAATTGGCTTCGCGGCTTTTTCGGCGGTCTGCTTACCACCTGTGGTCTGCGAAATATCGGCTCACCTCACAGAGACCAGGGGCAGCACGGCAGGATCGCCAACATCGCCGCGTCGAAGGTCAGCGTTTTTGCCGATTGGATAGGCGATGAATACGTCATGAAGGTGAGCGGCGAGATGCGCGAAAGCTCGGCTATAGAAGAGAATCTGGTGCTCAAAAGAACCATAACCGCAAAGCTTTTTTCGGATGAGCTTGTGATCGAGGATACCGTTATAAATGAAGGGTTTTACGACGTTGATATGGCTCTGGCGTATCACTGCAATTTTGGATATCCTCTGGTTGACGAGGGCTCGAAGATCGTCGGCGTTCCCGAGGAGCACTCAAAGATTTGGGGTCCCGAGCACACCTTGGAGGAGGAATGTATTACCGCAAATCACTCCGGTGAATACGGTTGGGCAGGAATTGAAAACGGTAAAATGGGCGTTTATATGACCTACAAGCGCGACACTATGCCCGACTTCCTTATCTGGAAAATGCTTGGAGAGAGCGATTACGTCTTAGGACTTGAGCCCCGCACCACAGCTCTTGGCGGAAAGTCGATAGAGGAGCAGGGAAAATACGTTAAATTGAAGCCCTTTGAGGAGTACAAGACCTATCTCAAGATCGAGGCAAAAAAGCTTTGATCCAAACGAAATATTTTGAAAAATCAAAATATCTCCCCCACGAAAAAAGGGGGAGATATTGCGTTTACGGATAAGGTAAGTCAAGCGGGGCAATCGGATCAAATAGGTCAAATGGGTAAACGGGTCAAGAGATTCAGGTGAGTATTTTTGCTATCAGAGAACGGTGGACCTTCATGGCTCCGAAGGGGCAGAATTCCTGACAGCAGAAGCATTTTATGCACTTTTTGCGGTCGATCACGGGCTTTCCGTTTTTCATCGTGATCGCTTGCGCGGGACAGATCTGCTTGCACTTCTCGCAGCCCTTGCACTCTTTGGCTTTGACTGTGGGCTTGGCTTCGAGAACGCTTCTCGCTACCTTGCCGAAGAGCTTTGACTTATTATCAAAGAGGAGGCTATGTCTTACCGCGACGTTATTATAGTCGGAGATGACGAGCGCGTCGACATCTCCGAGCACGTTGAGCTCGTCGACCGAATTCGGTATCAGTCCGCGCTCGCGCGCCGCGCCGAGAGTCGGGATGGTATCGGGGTCGAGTCCGATTATCTTTGCGCACACGAGGTCGAGCTTATGTGGTGATGGGGAGGCGAGGATAGCGCCTATCTCACGCGGAGTTCCCGCCGTTGGTCCGTTGCCCTCCATTCCGACTATGGCATCGGCTATGCAGAGCTTGATCTTATCGGCAAAATACTCGTCGAGGTCGACTATCATTCTCGCAAAATCGGCTACGTCGGGATAACGGAAGTGATATTCCGGCTTCATTGTGCCCGGGATAACGCCGAACATGTTTTTTGCCGCCGCGCTCATTCCCATCATTCCGTGTGTTTTGAGCTTGCAGAAGTCGATTATCGCGTCTGCCTCGTCAAGATACGCGGTATAGGTAAATGAATGGGCGACCCTTGCGCCCTCAAAGTGCGCTTCGGTCTGCTCGAAGTTGCGGTTGAGCTCTCCGCCGACCTCTTCAATAACATTCAAGCCGCATACCGAATATACTTTATTCAGAAACACAGAATTATAAAGTCCGCCGGGCGAATCTCCGACGATGACTCTGCCTGCTCCTTTCTCCTTTAAAAGCTCAATAAGCGCGCAGATGAGCGCAGGGTGGGTGGTGACCGCCTCCTCGGGCTTTGCAAAGGTGACCAGATTGGCTTTTATGGCGATGCACATTCCCTGCTTGACAAAGTCGAGTCCGTTTATGGAATCGAGCAGGGAGGAGAGTGCATTTTTCACTTCATTTATATTGTAGGAGGTGCAGGGGACCAGAGAAACATCGCAGAGTGGCATAAAATTCATCCTTTTCAATCAAAAAATATAGGAATATATCGAAAAATCTTTGCGTAACTATTCAGCCGGAATGTAAAAATGCAATTTAGCGAACGGTCTACAATGTAGGGCGGGGGCTTGCTCCCGCCGTGAAAACCTTTTATAACCAACGAAA
>JBGUSX010000122.1:0-22553 GCA_045132775.1 Eubacteriales bacterium | reverse complement strand
CCGCAGTGTAGATGAGCTGAACGAGAAGCTCAAAGAACATCTCAGATGGAGCAACAACAAAACAATGCGCACACTCGGCAGAAAAAGCCCGATTCAGCTTCTTAAGGAGAAGCTCACAGCTTGACTGTCGCGCCGCAATTGGAACCCTCTCCACACCGCCTACGGCTCCGTTCCGATGCTTCCAATTGCATATTTGACCATATCTTTATTATTTTTTACCTTTTTGGGTCATATCTCTTTACAACACAGAATAAAGAAGAAAAAATTTCGCCAAACCTATTGACAAGCCCTTGCTTTTATGGTATAATAGCCATACCTCTGCAAAAGGGCTTTTTTTTCGTGCCCTATGCGCAAAAGGACACAGCCTTTTCAGAGGGAGGTACACAGACTGCAATGCAGTCAAATAAATTTGAAATGGGAGGTGCCGAAATCATGGCTAATGATGCAAGAGTCAAAGTAACCCTTGTCTGCACAGAGTGCAAGCAGAGAAACTACGACACAAAGAAGAACAAGAAGAATGATCCGGACAGACTTGAACTCAACAAGTACTGCAAGTTCTGCCGCAAGCACACTCTTCACAAAGAGTCTAAGTGATTTGGAGGGTAATATGACTGTCACAACAAAAAGAAGTATTATCGCTCTTCTCTTGTCCCTTGTGTTGGTTGTATCTCTCTTTACCGTAAGCATTTCTGCAGCAACAGACCCCGAGGACAGCTCTACCGCAGTTGAGTCCGTAACCGAAGGTGAGTCCACTACCGAAAAGGAAAGCTCATCCGAGAAGGAAACAACAAAGAAGGAAGAAGCAACCGAGTCTGCAGCACAGAAGGCTGAAAGAGAAGCGAAAGAAGAAAAGACAAAGACACTTATTATCAACGGTGTAATCATCGGTGTAATAGTTCTTATCATCGTCGTTCTCGTAATCAAGTTCCACAAGAAGCTTGGAGACTTCCTTCGTTCAGTAAAGAGCGAGCTTAAGAAAATAGTCTGGTCGTCAAAGGAAAACACCCGTAAGGGCTTCCTCGTGGTAATCGTAGTAGCAATCGCAGTAGCGATCGTACTCGCACTTATCGACCTGGCATTCAACACCGGTATCAGCATGCTTGCAGATTTATTTAACTAATAAATACGGAGCTTAAAGATGAGTGATATTGATGGAATGAACGTAGGCCTGAGATGGTATATTGCGCACACCTATGCAGGCTATGAAAACAAGGTAAAGGCAAGCCTTGAAAAAATCGTCGAAAACAGAGGACTTGGAAACCTTATTTATGATATTAAGGTTCCCGCGGAAACTGTTATCGAGAAAAACGGAGATAAAGAAAAGGTAGTCGAGATAAAGACTTTCCCGTCTTACGTCTTCGTAAAAATGATAATGACCGACGAGAGCTGGCACGCAGTAAGAAACATTACGGGCGTAACAGGCTTCGTAGGACCCGGATCGCGTCCTGCCCCCCTCTCCGAGCAAGAGGTTCTCGACATCAATCTCGAGAGCGTCGAGGAGACAAAGGTACAGCTCAGCTTCAACGTGGGCGATGAGGTCAGCATCATAAGCGGACTCTTCGAGGGATATGAGGGTGTCGTTCAGGCGATAACCGAGGACCTCAAGACCGTAACAGTACTTGTAAAGCGCGGACGCAGAGATATGCCTGTCGAGATCGAGTCCGAGGCACTCAAGTTAAAGACCAAAAATTAAAGCTTTACGGATTTCGAGAAAAGAAAATCCGTCTCGCCGACATATAGGCGTAAAGTGGGAGGGAGAAAAATACACTTAATTCTCCCGATGAAAGTAACCACTATGGAGGTATAATTAATTATGGCAAAGAAAATAATGGGTTATATCAAGTTGCAGCTTCCTGCAGGAAAGGCTACTCCTCAGCCTCCCGTAGGTCCCGCACTTGGTCAGTACGGTGTAGCAATTCCCGTATTTACAAAAGAGTTCAATGAAAGAACAAAGAACGACATCGGACTTATCATCCCTGTTGTTATTACTGTTTACGCAGACCGTTCCTTCACTTTCATAACCAAGACTCCCCCCGCAGCAGTTCTTATTAAGAAGGCAGCAGGAATCGAGTCCGGTTCTGCAAAGCCCAACAAGGACAAGGTTGCAAAGCTCACCAAGGAGCAGGTAAGAAAGATCGCAGAGACAAAGATGCCCGACCTCAACGCAGGTTCTATCGAGGCTGCAATGAGCATGGTAGCAGGAACCGCTCGTTCCATGGGCGTTCTTGTTGAAGACTAATAAGGAGGTAAGTTGTAATGGGAAAGAAATATACAGATAGCGCAAAGCTCATCGAAAAGAACAGACTTTACGACCCCTCTGAGGCACTCGAGCTCGTATGCCAGACTTCCAAGGCGAAGTTTGACGAGACCATCGAGGTACACGTACGTCTCGGTGTTGACTCCCGTCACGCAGACCAGCAGGTCAGAGGCGCAGTTGTTCTTCCTAACGGAACAGGTAAGAAGGTAAAGGTACTCGTATTTGCAAAGGGCGATAAGGTCCAGGCAGCTCTTGACGCAGGCGCAGATTACGCAGGCGGAGCAGAGTACGCAGAGAAGATCACCACAGAGAACTGGTTTGACTTCGACGTAGTTGTCGCAAGCCCCGACATGATGGGCGTTATCGGTAAGCTCGGTAAGGTCCTCGGTCCTAAGGGACTTATGCCTTCGCCTAAGGCAGGAACAGTTACTCCCGACGTAGCTCGTGCAGTAACCGAAGCTAAGGCAGGTAAGATTGAGTACAGACTTGACAAGACCAACATCATCCACTGCCCCATCGGCAAGGCTTCCTTCGGAACAGAGAAGCTCGCGGAGAACTTCAACACTCTCCTCGGTGCAATCATCAAGGCAAAGCCCGCAGCTGCAAAGGGTCAGTACATCAAGAGCTGCGTAGTAGCATCTACTATGGGCCCCGGTATCAAGATCAACCAGGGTAAGCTTGGATAATAAAAAAATCACACGGTGTATGCGTAGTGCCCTTAAGGACACTACGCAACGAAATAAATCCCTTGCGGGATTTGTGAAATGCACTTTGTGCGTGAAATTCGCTTTCAGCGAGTGAAATGCCTGCGGGCGTGAGGGGATTTATTTCATTTCACATCGAGCAGAGCGAGATATTTCACAATGTTCGACAGAACATTATTTCACATTTTGCAGAGCAAAATATTTCACTATATGCATTTGTGTCTACAAATGCAGTGCTTGCAAAGAAAAGAGGACAGAGAATGTAAAAACATTCTCTGTCCTCTTTCCTGTCGGTAGGTACTGTTTCCTTAAATTGAAAACTGTCCTTTAGAGCGACACTCTTAAGCCGTGTGATTTTTTTATTATCCGGTTATATTCGCCTGCGGCGAGTGATATTGCTCCGCAGTGATATTCGGCTTATGCCGAGTGATATTCGCTGCGCGAGTTTAGGATGCGAATAGAATAACAATAAAACTCAATCTACTTCTTTTACCATCCAACTTTCTTCGCATAGCGAAGAAAATATCACTGAAGCCGTAGGCTTCAATATCACTTTTGCAAAGCAAAAATATCACTCCGACACCGTCGGAATATCACTATCGCGAAGCGATAATATCACTGCGCCCACACGGGCGCAATATCACTCTATCACTATCCCAAGCTTGTCAAGATCGGGGAAGAGAGGCTTTGAGAGCGTCCTGCAGGATAGCCTCGCCATATCGGAAACGCTCGTTTTAAATCCATCCTTGTACCAGTCAAGCATTTGAAAAACAAGACCGCAAACGGCAAATTTAAAGATCTTCTCGCGCGCCCAATCGGTGTCGTCGGGAAGAAATTTTTTTATACTTACCATGTCGTTAACAGGGAAGGAAATGGATACGTCGATTATCTTTTCAAGCATGTTGTTCTTGTAGAGAGCATCGAGAAGAAGCTTGTGATCCTGCCAGAACACAAAATATTTCTCTATTTCTCGCCTCAGTGTCCTGACACCTCCGCTTGTATCTTTACCCGCAAATCCGCCGTATTCAGCCATTGTGTGCTCAATAAGCGCATACAGAGTGTCGTCCTTACTGTCAAAATACCTGTAAAAAGCCTTTCTGGGCATAGAAAGAGCATCGCAGATCTCCGTAACGGTGATATCGGGATAGGATTTTTTCATCATAAGATCGAATAAAACCTTTTCTATCTCCCTCTGCCTTTTCGCAGATTGCTCGGTCTTACATAGCTTGTACATAATAATTCTCCAAAATATAGTATGACACTACCGTGACACCTGTAACCCTATTATATCAAAAAAATTTACAATTAGTCAAGAGTTTTTTAAAACTTTTTACCATTTTTTAAAAATAGTGTTTTTGGACATTTTTCACAAAAATTACATATCTTTTTCTGCTCACAGTGTCACAAAACCTTTGTTTTGGGACTTCTTTTAGATATTGTTATTTGTTATAATAGTTAATGCAGAACAAAATAAATTCATTTTGGAGGACAAAATGGCTAAAAAACCTATTCAGCTTGACGAAAATGGCAAGCGTAAGTTTGGCATTCGCGACAAACTCGCGTATGCAGCAGGTGACCTTGGCTGTAACCTGAGCTTCGGACTCAAGAGTACAGTTCAGACCTTCTGGCTTGTTTACATGATGTTGGAAACAGGTCTTTTCTCAATTCTTCTTCTTGTTGTTCAGGCATGGGACGCTATCAATGACCCGCTTATTGGCTCTCTTATCGACGGTGACAGAAGAAAATACAAAATGGGCAAGTATAAGACTTACATCTTTATCGGTGCCCTTGGCCTTCTCATAGGCGGTGCAGCAGTATTCCTTCCTTTCCCGAACGCGAACGTCATTGTTAAGGCGATCCTCTTCATTATCGGTTACATTATCTGGGACGCTGCTTATACTATGGCAAACGTTCCTTACGGAACTATGCTCAACATCGTTACCGAGGACGCAGGCGAGAGAGCACAGCTCTCCGTATTCAGATCTATCGGTGGCGCAGTTGGTGGTATGATCCCCGGTATAATCCTTCCCATGCTTATCTGGAATAAGGTTACTTATGATCCCAAGAATCCTACATGGTTCCTTGACAAGATCGAGATCCCCGAGGGTGCAGAGAGTCAGTTTGCTCCCGAAAACTTCTTAAAGAACCCCGTTACCGGTGAGCTTTATAAGGAAGGCGATAAGGTTCTCAGCCCTTTGACAGGTAGCCAGATCGAGGTTCTTCAGGGTGAAAAGGTATTCTGGGCAGCTCTTATTATGGGTGTCCTCGCATTCGTATTCTTCATCTTCATGATAAAGAATATTACCATCCGCGGAAACGAGTACGCACAGCTTAACCAGGAAAGCGGCGAAAAGGTAAATCTTTTCAAGTCCTTCGGTACGTTCATGAAGAACCGTCCCGCAGTTGGATGTACGATCGCTGCTATGGGTATGTTCCTTGGTATGCAGTCTGCAACCACAGCAAATACCATCATGTTTGCAACTCACTTCGGACAGGCTTCTCTCTCCGGTCTTGTAATGATGGTAGGATTCCTTCCCATGTTCATTTTCATGCCTTTTGCTACCAAGCTTGTTAAGAAGTACGGTAAGAAAGAGGTTGCTTCCATAGGATCCATCGCAGGTCTTATCGGCGGCGCTATCCTTTGCGTATTCCCGCTTTGCCCCAAGAATATCCAGCTTATCGTTTACATGGTAGGTCTTATATTCTTCGGACTCGGAATGGGATTCTACAACTGCGTATCCTGGGCTATGATGGGCGACGCTATCGACTATCAGGAGTGGAAGTTCGGTAAGAGAGAAGAGAGCGTTGTTTACGCGCTTCACTCCTTCTTCCGTAAGCTCGCTCAGGGTGTCGGACCCGCAGCAGTTATTGCTATCATGGGTACATCACTCATCGGTTACCAGTCCGCACTCGGTACAATCGGTCAGTCCGCAGAGACAGCAAGCAGACTTTGCTGGCTCGTTGCAGGTCTCTACATGTTCAGTGCAGTTTGCCAGTTCGTAGGTGTTGCACTCATTTACAACATTGACAAGAAGACCCTTGCAAAGATGACAGACGAGCTCGCTTCGAGAAGAGCAGCAGAAGAAGTTGCTGATTCTTCCGTCGAGGAATAATATTTAACATCTTCGGTGTCCGATCTCTCGGTCGGACACCGCTTTTTTAAGATTTACCGCAATTATTCATATCGAATTAATAATTGTACAATATAATGAAAGTTGATAAAAAATTTAAGTACAGGAGAACAAAAAAGTGAGACAGATATTAAATCTTAACGAAAATTGGCTCTTCAAGAAGGATACGACAGATATCACAGCCCGTGACGGAGTAGAAGTCAACCTCCCTCACACCTGGAACGCAGAGGACGGATATGACGGCGGAAACGACTATTTCCGCGGCTCCTGCCTCTACGTAAAGACACTCAAGAAGGCAGATCTCCCCGAGGCTGACAGATACTACCTCGAGATCCGCGGCGCAAACTCCTCTGCAGACGTATACGTCGCAGGAGAGAAGCTTGCACACCATGACGGCGGTTATTCCACCTGGAGAGTCGACCTTACAGAAAAGCTTTCCGACGAGACCGACGTTGCTATCGTAGTGGATAACTCTCCCAACGAGCAGGTCTATCCCCAGATGGCAGACTTCACCTTCTACGGCGGACTTTACAGAAACGTAAACCTCGTTTGCGTAAACGAGACACACTTCGACCTTGATTACTACGGCGGCACAGGTCTCCAGATCACCCCCGAGGTAAACGGTGAGAATGCAACCGTAACCGTTGACGTATACACTACCGACCTCAAGGAAGGACAGAAGATCGTTTACACCATCTACGACAAGGAAGAGAACGAGCTCCAGAAGATCGAATCCACAGAGAAGAAGGCAGTATTCACGATAGAGAACGTACACCTCTGGAACGGACGCAAGGATCCTTATCTCTATTGCTGTGAGGCAGAGATAGTAGAGGGTGAGACAGTTCTTGATAACGTATGCTCAAGATTCGGTTGCCGTACCTTCAAGATCGATCCCGAGAACGGATTTATCCTCAACGGTGAGGAATACCCTCTCCGCGGCGTATCGCGCCACCAGGACAGATACGGCTTCGGTAACGCACTTCTCCCCGAGCATCACGCAGAGGATATCGACTACATTATGGAGGTCGGTGCTACTACGATACGTCTTGCTCACTATCAGCACGATCAGTACTTCTACGATCTCTGTGACGAAAAGGGACTTGTTATCTGGGCAGAGATCCCCTATATTTCAAGACACATGCCCGGCGGCCGTGAGAATACTATCTCGCAGATGAAGGAGCTCATCACACAGAATTATAACCACGCTTGTATCGTAGTATGGGGACTCTCAAACGAGATCTCTATTGCAGGCTCGGACGACGATCTGCTTGAAAACCACAGAATACTCAATGACCTCGTTCACGAGATGGATAAGACCCGTCTTACAACCATCGCGGCAGTTTCTATGTGTAAGATGGAGGATCCTTATATCCAGATCCCCGACGTTGTATCCTATAACCACTATTTCGGCTGGTACGGCGGTGAGACGAGCATGAACGGACCTTGGTTCGATAAGTTCCACGCAAAGTTCCCGAACATCCCGATCGGTATTTCCGAGTACGGATGCGAGGCTCTCAACTGGCACACAAGCGACCCAAAGCAGGGCGACTATACAGAGGAATATCAGGCGTACTACCATGAGGAACTTATTAAGCAGCTCTTCACACGTAAGTATATCTGGGCTACTCACGTATGGAATATGTTTGACTTCGGAGCTGACGCAAGAGCAGAGGGCGGCGAGAACGGACAGAACCATAAGGGTCTTATAACCATGGATAGAAAGTACAAGAAGGATGCATTCTACGCATATAAGGCATGGCTTGTGTCTCCCGACGTTGATCCCTTCGTTCACCTCTGCGGAAAGAGATACGTAGACAGAGTAGAGGATATTACAAAGGTAACCGTTTACTCCAATCTTCCCGAGGTAGAGCTCTTCGTCAACGGCGAGAGCATAGGCAAAAAGAGAGCTGAAGACCATTTCTTCTACTTTGACGTAAAGAACGAGGGTGAGACCACTATCGTCGCTAAAGCGGGAGAATTGACCGATGAGGGCAATATCCGCAAGGTAGACGAGATGAATATGGATTACGTGCTCGTAGAAAAGGGAGCAGTCCTTAACTGGTTCGATATCGACGCACCTGAGGGACGCTTCTCTCTCAATGATAAGCTCGCAGACATCATGGCTTGCCCGGCAGGCAAGATGTGGTTCGTCAAGTTTGGTCTTTCGCTCAAGAAGAAGATGAGCGCAGGAAAGAAGGACAAGGACGGCAAGAGCGGCGGATTTGACATTGATATGAAGAGCATGGGCAGCGAAATGATGGAAATGATGGGAAGCTTCACACTCCTTCGTCTTTCCAGTATGATGGGAATGGCTAACGTCAATTTCACAAAGGAAGAGCTCCTTAAGATCAATAAGCAGCTCAACCGCATCAAAAAGCCCGTTCCGAAGACAGAGGAAGAGAAGGCTAAAGCCGCAAAGACAAAGAAGGCAGTAGCAATAGGCGCAGCAGTAACAGGTGCCGTTGTTGCAGCGGGAGTAGTCATTGGTAAGCTTGCTTCCAAAAATAAAAAATAATATAAAATAAACAGAGCAAAAAGGGGATTTTTATCCCCTTTTTCAGTTATGTCTCTCCAAATAAATGTTAATTTTTTGTAAATTAGCTTAAAACCCTTATAAATAAAAGCTTTTCTGTATATAAAAAACTTGATTTTTCTTCATATTTATGATATAATTTTCGTATACACTATTTAATAATATAATATTTATTCTAATATACCCGAATTTTTAAATGAAAGGACAACCGTATGGACTATTTGAACGAAATAAACGAAATATGGTCAATGGTTAAAAACAGAATTCAGCAAAAGCTCGGCGTGACAGCAATGAATCTTTGGTTTGGCGATGCGGAGATCGTCTCATTTTCTGACGATAACGTACTAAAGCTCGCGGTCGGAACCGATTTCAAGAAAAAGATCATAACCGAGCGATATACACCCGAGATAGAAACACTTTTCAAGGAGTTCATGGGCTTTGATATCAAAATAGAGGTCGAATCAAAAAGCTCACAGCCCAACGTGGACGATATAAAGAAACAGATCACAGATACCGCTCCCGAGTCAACGGCAGAGAAGGAAGAGAGCTCGGACAGTACTTTGAACCTCGGCTCCACAATGCCAACGGTCAATTTTGAATATACCTTCGATAACTTCATCGTCGGAAGCTCAAATAAGTTCGCGCATGCCGCGTGCGTGGCAGTAGCGGACAGACCGGCGCAGGATTATAATCCGCTCTTTATCTACGGACCGTCGGGACTCGGCAAGACACACCTGCTATATGCAGTAACGAACGAGATAAAGAAAAAGAACCCCTTTGCAAACATCATCTACATAAAGGGTGAGGATTTCACAAATCAGATGATAGAGAGCCTTGCAAAGAAGTCGATGGCGAAGTTCAGGGATAAATACCGCACCTGCGACGTGTTGCTTGTGGACGATATACAGTTCATCGCGGGAAAAACGTCAACGCAGGAGGAGTTCTTCCATACCTTCAACGCACTCTACGAGGACGGAAAACAGATAATCCTGGTATCCGACCGACCGCCCAGAGATATAGAAACGCTCGAGGACAGAATCAAGACGAGATTCGAGTGGGGACTTATAGCGGACATTCAGCCCCCGGATCTCGAGCTGAGAATAGCAATATTCAAAACAAAGATACACCAGGCGGGAATAAGTGTCTCGGACGAGATAATCACCTACCTTGCAGAAAACCTCCGCTCGCATATCAGACAGATAGAGGGAGCGGTCAAGAAGCTTGTAGCGCTCAAATACCTCTCGGGCAACGAGATAACGATGGATATCGTCAAGGGATGTATGTCAGAGCTGCTCGGAGGTGCAGAGCCTATCGGAGTCACGGTGGATAAGATATTCGCCGCGGTTGAAAAGAAATACGGAGTTGCAAAGGCGGACCTCACGGGTAAGTCGAGAGTCAAGGAGGTAGCGCAGGCAAGACACGTGACTATACATCTGATAAGAACCGTCACGGAGATGTCACTGCCGGCGATCGGAAAGCTCTTTAACAGAGATCATTCGACCGTAATTTCGTCACTTGACACGATAGATAAGAAAATGGCATCCTCGAGCGCATTTGAGGCAGAGATAAACAATCTCATCAAGGAGATCAAGGAATAACAGCTTTTCAACACCGTTTCATTTCCTGATTTTCCTTTACTCAAAAGAATTTACCGACTTTTCCACATTTCAACAATGCTTCTTCAACGTTGAAATGTAAAGATCCGACAAATAAGGCAAGAAAAGCAAGAAATAAGGCTCAAAACAGAGAAAAAGATCGAAAACAGCGAAAACTTTTCCACAGCCCTCCACATTCTCTCAACAAGGCGACATATCAAAAATTTCTCTTGTCGCATAAAGGCTTTACCCGCTTTTCAACAACCCAACAGGCACTAATATACCTACTTTTAGAATTAAATCAATATATCATTCCTTCTCCCGCCCAAGCGGGAAGATCAACCGAAAGAGCGCAGAGCCGCTCGGAAAGGCTTAATATGAAAATAGTATTCAACAGACAGGAAATAAGCAATAAGATCTCTCCTATCATGAGTGTAGTCTCGGGAAAGAGCACACTTACCGCAGTCGAGGGAATTCTCATCGAGGCAAACAGCCCCGATAGCTGCACACTCACTGCATTCGATCTTGAAAAGGGTATGAAGATCACGGTCGAGGCAGATGTACTCGAGCAGGGCTCGTATATCATCAACGCACAGAAATTCAACCAGACCTTGAAGGTAATGGACGGTGAGGAGATCACCTTGACCGTCGATTCAAGACTTACAGCTACCTTCGAGTGCGGAAAGTCCTCGCATAAGACGGGCGCACTCAGAGCAGAGGAATTTCCCGAGATCCCCGACCTCGTAACAGAAAAGGGATTTGTCGTAAAGGAAAACGCGCTTAAGACAATGCTCTCAAAGGTGTCCTACGCGATGGGTGTAAACGAGCCACGTCCCGTGCTCAACGGATGCTTTGTAAAGACCGAGGCTGATAAGATCAATATCGTCGCTTGCGACGGCTTTAAGCTTGCAGTCTGCTCTTATGCCGCAGAGCTCAAAAAGCTTGCAAATTCCGACCGCGGAGTAGAGTATTCCTTCATCATCCCCGTAAAGAGCGTAAACGAGCTTACAAAGCTGCTGTCTGACAACGAGGACGACGAGGTAACGGTATATATGAGCCATAAGAATATGGTAGTCGTATTCGAGGATCTTATATTCTTTACAAGACTTATCAACGGTGAGTACGTTGATTATAACAGAATAATCATCAAGAACCACAAGATCACCGTAAAGGCACAGAAGCAGGAGATAATTGCGGCACTCGAAAAGGCGGCACTTATTACCGAGGAAAGGATCGCGGGAAGCGTACGCTCACACGTAAGAGTAGAGGTAGCGGGCGATGTTATGAAGGTATCCGCAGTATCCGCCGCAGGAAGCATTTATGACGAGTTTGAGATCGACCACGAGGGAGACGACCTCTCCATTGCGTTCAATAACCGCTTCCTTATCGACAGTATAAGAGCCTGCAGAAGCCAGACGGTCAAGATCTCAATGTCCTCGCCTCTTATGAGCATCAACGTAGAGCCTTGTGACGAGGAAGAGGGAAGCGAGCTCTTCATGCTTCTCCCCGTAAGAACGAGAGAATAAAAAGACACGGGAATGTTCTGCAAAAACATAACGGTAGAGAACTTCCGAAATATAGAGAGCGCAAGCGTAAGCTTTTGCAAAGGCACTAACGTGCTGCTCGGCGAGAATGCGCAGGGAAAAACTAACCTTCTCGAATCCATCTATATGACCTCGCTCGGAAAGAGCTTCAGACAGGGGAACGATAAGGACGTAATAAGCTTTGATAAGGAGTACGCGTATATAAAAAACACGTACGTGGACGATATCAGGGATATGACGGTGAGTATGCGCATCTTCTCGGACAGACGGGCAAAGCAGATAGAGCAGAACGGAGTCAGGATAAGGAAAACGTCGGATATGGTAGGCGGATTCAAGGTGGTTCTGTTCTGCCCGGAGCATCTTTCTATCATCAAGGAAGGACCGGGAGAGAGAAGAAGCTTTCTCGACGTGGCTATATCGCAGATAAGACCGCTCTATATGAGATCGTTGCAAAGATACAACCTCATACTCAAAGAGAGAAACGCGCTTATCAAAAGTGCTGACGAGGACAGAGAGACCTTTGATTCAACGATAGACCTCTTTTCCTCACAGCTCGCACACGAGGCGGCGGTAATAACGGGGTACAGAGTCAGATATATAGAGAGCCTGAAAAAATACGTATCCGAATGCTTTTCGGATATGACTGGACAGAGGGAAACACCCAGACTTGAATACGTGTCGACCTCAAAGCTTATGTCGGATGATCTGTTTGATGAGAAAAAATGCGAGAGAGCATACCTTGAGCTTTATTCAAGCCGCCACGAGCGCGAAATCGCCGCAGAATCGACCTTGTGGGGGATCCACAAGGATGACCTTGAAATAAGCCTTGACGGCAACAGAGCGCGAATTTTCGCCTCGCAGGGACAGCAAAGATCACTCTCCCTTGCACTTAAGCTCGCCGAAGGCGAGATAATCCGCGACGAATGCGGAGGAGATTACCCTGTGTTCCTTTTCGACGACGTGCTCTCCGAGCTTGACTCGGGAAGAAGAAATTATCTGCTTTCAAACCTTTCGGGTAAGCAGGTGATAATGACCTCCTGTGAGAAAAAGGATATAAACGCCGAGAAGGTCATAGGGGTCAGAAACGGCGAATTTTGCGAAATATGAGGTAAGGATATGTACCTTCACGCAGGAAATAACAAAAACATAAGAGAGAAGGATATCATCGGCATATTCGATGCCGATAATTCGACCTTGTCTTATATAACGAGAAAATATCTCGCCGATGCCGAGAAGGAAGAAAGAGTTATCACGGCAAAGGACGAGATACCGAAATCATTTATTCTGTATAAAGAAAACGGAAAATATATGATCTGCTTTTCGCAGATCTCCACCGCGTCGCTCATGGGACGCACGGACACGGTGTAAACGAAAAAACACAATCTTAGAATGAGGAAATAAAAATGTCAGAAGAGATCAAAAGCACTCTTAAAACCGAAGAGAATCATTACGGCGAAAACGAGATACAGGTCCTTGAAGGACTCGAGGCGGTAAGAAAAAGACCGGGTATGTACATCGGTACCACCTCTATCCGCGGACTTCACCACCTTGTATACGAGATAGTCGACAACTCGATAGACGAGGCACTTGCCGGCTATTGTGATAAGATCACCGTAACGATAAACTATGATAACAGTATAACGGTAGAGGATAACGGACGAGGAATCCCTGCGGGAATTCACCCCAAGGAAGGAATACCCACGCCCGAGGTCGTCTATACGATACTTCACGCAGGCGGAAAATTCGGCGGCGGCGGATATAAGATCGCGGGCGGACTTCACGGAGTTGGTGCGTCGGTCGTAAACGCGCTTTCCTTGTGGGTAGAGCTTGACGACTGCTATGAGGGCAAGAGATATACCGAAAGATTTGAGCGCGGCGCTGTAGCAAGAAAATTCGTCTGTGAGGGTGATTCTCCCGAGCGTCCCCACGGTGTAAAGGTAACGTTTAAGCCTGATCCTGAGATCTTTGAGGAGACTGTGTTTGATTACGATACTCTTCTCAACCGTATGAGAGAGCAGTCCTTCCTGAACGCAGGAATCAGAATAGTCCTTATTGACGACAGAGGAAACGAGCCGGTTGTTACCGACCTTCAGTATGAAGGAGGTATCAAGTCCTTTGTAAGCTATCTTACCGAGACGAGAAATAACGACCCCGTTCATAACGACGTTATTTACATGAAGGCGGAGAAGGATTCAAGCGTTGCAGAGATCGCGCTTCAGTATAACGACGGATATTACGAGAATGTAATGACATTCGCAAACAATATGAATACTATCGAGGGCGGTACGCACGAGACAGGATTCAAGGCAGGTCTTACAAGAGTAATAAACGACTACGCAAGAAAGAGCGGAATACTTAAGGACAGTGAAAAGAACCTCTCAGGCGAGGACGTCAGAGAAGGACTTTGCGCTATCGTATCGGTCAAGCTTGAGAACGCGCAGTTTGAGAGCCAGACGAAAGCGAAGCTTGGTAACAGTGAGATAAGAACGCTTGTTGAAAATACCGTAAATGCAAAGCTCGCTGAATATTTCGAGGAGAATCCTCAGACCGCAAAGGCGATCTTGGATAAAGCGCTTGCCGCGTCGCGTGCCCGTGAGGCTGCAAGAAAGGCTAGAGAGGCTACAAGACGTAAGGGACTCTTCGAGGGAAGCTCACTCCCGGGAAAGCTCCGTGACTGTAACGAGAGAAATGCGGAGCTCACAGAGCTCTATCTTGTAGAGGGAGACTCTGCGGGAGGCTCTGCGACCCAGGGAAGAAACTCAAAGTTCCAGGCTATCCTGCCTCTTCGCGGTAAGGTGCTGAACGTTGAAAAAACAAGAGCGGACAAGGTTTACGGAAACCTCTCGCTCATCCCGATAATTCAGGCGCTCGGATGCGGAATAGGCGATGAATTCGATATTGCAAAGCTCCGTTACGGCAAGATAATTATCATGGCGGATGCCGACGTAGACGGATCTCATATAAGAATACTTCTCCTCACCTTCTTCTTCAGACACATGCGCCAGCTTATCGATGAAGGTCACGTTTACCTCGCACAGCCTCCGCTTTATAAGGTCTATAAGAAGGGCTCAAAGCAGGGCAACGAAAGATATGCGTTCTCAGATGCAGAGCGTGACAGAATAATCGCCGAGCTCGCAGGCGAGAGCGGAAGAACCGATAATATCGAAGCAGACAGATATAAGGGTCTTGGTGAGATGGACGCGGATCAGCTTTGGGAGACAACGATGGACCCCTCGACCCGTACCATCCTTAAGGTCACCGTCGAGGACGCAATAGCATGCGACGAGATGTTCTCGCTCCTCATGGGTGACAAGGTCGAGCCCCGCCGTATCTTTATCGAGCAGAACGCGAAGTTAGCCGAGAATTTAGATATATAAGAATGCGGGGATGCGTGTTACTTTCTTTGAAAAGAAAGTAACCAAAGAAACTTTAACCTCGTGTGAATTACAAATTAAGATCAAAGTCCACCACTCGATGGGACGTTAATCTAAAAACGTAGGGGAGGGGCTTGCTCCTCCCGCCCTAAACGTGTTGAAAACTCCATTTTCTCCCTGTTGACAATCCGTGAAAAAACAAAAATCCCCAAAAGATTTCCACAACGAGAAAAAATTAACAAACTCAACCGTTCACACGAAAACAAACAACTTATAAACAGTTTTTTATAACTTTTCAACACCTGAAAAAAGTTTTCCACAGCCTGTGGAAATCACTGTTGAAAACGTTGAGCAAAACTTAAAAAAATGTCGAAAAAAGGGTAAAACGAATGAAAATTTTTAAAAACAAATTTTTCATAATAACCCTATCGATCGCACTGTTTTTAACCATCCTTACAGCGACCCTTTCAATGATGGGTCAGACCGACCCGATCAAAAACGCGCTCAACACTTTGACACTTCCATTCAGATACGCAGGGGAGAAGATAAGCGAGGAAATAGACGGCTTTGGCCGCTATTTTACCTCACTTGAAAAGCTCCACGAGGAAAATGAGAGCCTGCGTGAAGAGATCAACTCTCTCAAGGGCGAGCTTGCCGATAAGGAAGCTACCAAGGAAGAGAACAAAAGATTGCGCGAATACCTTGAGATGAAAGAGAAATATCAGGATTTTAAACTCGAGGAAGCCTTGATAATCGGCAGAGAGGGCGAAAATCACGCCACGTTTTTCACCTTGAATAAGGGAACGCGTGACGGAATAGAGATTGGAATGGCTGTAATGGTAAAGGACGGACTCGTCGGCTCTGTATGTGATGCAGGCTCAAGCTGGTCAAGAGTCAGAGTCATAAACGAGGCATCTGCATCTGTCGGCGCGTACGTGCAAAGGAGCGGAGAGATCGGAGTTTTGTGCGGCGATATAGCCCATAAGGATACGCTTTTGTGTACCTTAAAGTATCTTGACGAAAACGCCGACGTTGAGGAGGGCGACCTCATATTCACAAGCGGCGAAGGAAGCGTTTATCCGAGCGGAATATACGTAGGTAAGGTAACGAAAGTAAACAGTGACGGTTTTTCAAGATCAAAGACCGCGACGGTAGAGTGCGCAGTGGATTTTGAAAATCTCGATTACGTTATCGTTATAACCGACTCGGGAGCAGGTGACTGATATGGCAGATAACGATAGAAAAGAGAAGCTGTCAATATTAAGTCATATAGCAATATCGGCATCTTTTGCACTTCTTACCGTAATTGCGGTAGTACTTCAGTGCGCGGATATACGGATAATGGGCAGAATCCCCGATTTCACATTTGCCCTGGTCTGTGCGATAGGATTTGTGGCAAGAGAAAGATACGGCGCGATATTCGGACTTGTCGGCGGAGTGCTTGTAATGGCACTGGGAGGCACAGGGATATCGCTGGCGCCGATATGCTTCACACTTTGCGGATATCTTGCAGGAGCCCTGCCGGACGTCATTTTAAGAAGAAATTTTCTCTCCTATCTCGTTTTTTGTGCGATGATGGGCGGAATACACACGCTTTTCTCACTTATCTATTACGTGATGCTCTCGCAGTCGAGTGAGATATGGAGCGTTATTGGGAAAATGATAATTCCCGATTTTATAACAAGTGTAATTTGTATGATCCCCGCGTACCTCGCGGTTTTAGGAATATATACGTTACTTAAAGGAAAAACACAAGGAAAAGGCAAGGGAAGAATGTCCCTGTCCTAAAGAAAGGAAATATCAATGAGTAAGCAGCAGCACGACAACGATGTTTATTTGTTTGAAAATCAGAAGATCGTTGACATCAACATGGAAAAGGAGGTAAAGAAATCCTTTATCGAGTATTCCATGTCTGTAATCATGTCCAGAGCACTTCCCGACGTAAGAGACGGAATGAAGCCGGGACAGAGAAGAGTAATCTACGCTATGTATGAGGATCATCTGACCCACGATAAGCCCTTCCGCAAGTCTGCAACCACAGTCGGTAACGTTCTCGGACGCTACCATCCTCACGGTGACAGCTCGGTATACGGAACTATGGTAAGAATGGCACAGCCCTTCTCGCTTCGTTATCCGCTCGTCGAGGGACACGGTAACTTCGGTTCAGTTGACGGAGACCCGCCTGCAGCTTACCGTTATACAGAGGCAAGACTTGATAAGATCGCGGACGAGATGACACGCGACCTTGAAAAAGAGGTAGTTGAGTTTCTTCCTAACTTCGATAACAGACTCCGTGAGCCCAGCGTGCTCCCCTCGCGCTTCCCGAACTTCCTTGTAAACGGAAGCGTCGGAATCGCGGTAGGTATGGCAACGAACGTTCCGCCTCATAACTTAGGCGAGGTAATTGACGGAACGATATACCGTATGGAGAACCCCGAGTGCTCAATTGCCGACCTTATGCAGTTTATCAAGGGTCCCGATTTTCCTACCAGAGGAACGATACACGGCACAAGCGGAATTATCGATGCTTATACCACGGGTAAGGGAAGAATAGTCGTCAGAGCAAAAGCACATATAGACGAGGAAAAGAGACAGATCATCGTCACCGAGATTCCCTATATGGTAAACAAGTCAATGCTCTGCGAGGCTATTGCAAATCTCGTTAAGGATAAGAGAATAGACGGAATCTCCGATTTGCGCGACGAGTCGGGCAGAGACGGAATGAGAATAGTCATCGAGTTCAAGAGAGACGCAAACGGACAGGTAATTCTCAATCAGCTCTATAAATATACACAGCTACAGGATACCTGCTCTGCAAACTTCTTGGCGGTCGTAGGACAGGAGCCGAAGGTGCTCAATCTCGCGCAGATACTCGATTACTATATCGAGCATCAGAAGTCGGTCATCCGCCGCCGTACAGAGTTTGATCTTGAAAAAGCACGCGCAAGAGCACATATCTTCGAGGGATATAAGATCGCAAACGACAATATCGATGAGATCGTCGAGATAATGAAGACGAGCGAATCGATAAACGCATCCAAGGTCACCTTGATGGAGAGATTCGGACTTACCGATATTCAGGCGCAGGCGATCGTTGAAATGACTCTCGGACGTCTTACCGGTATGGAGAGACAGAAGATCGAGGACGAGCTCGACAGACTCCACGCGCTTATCGCAGAGCTTGAGGGCATCCTTGCGGACGAATCCAAGATAGTAGCCATCATCAAGGAAGAAATGCTCGAGATAAAGAGAAAATATAACGACGAAAGACGCACTAATATCGAGCAGGCTCTTGACGACATCGACCTTGAGGATCTTATTGAAAAGCATAACTGCATCATCACAATGACGCAGGCAGGATACATCAAGAGACTTCCCTCGGATACCTATGCCGCACAGCACCGAGGCGGAAAGGGAATCACGGGAATGACCGCAAGAGACGAGGACTTCATCGAGAGAGTCGACGCGGTATTCAGCCACTCGACGATGATGTTCTTCACAAACAGAGGACGCGTTCAGGCACTCAGAGCATTCCAGATCCCCGAGGCATCAAGAACCGCAAAGGGAACGAACATAGTAAATCTCCTCGAGCTTGAAAAAGAAGAGAAGGTGACCGCAGTAATTGCAGTAAACGAGTTTACCGATAACGAGTATCTCACAATGGTAACGCGTAACGGTGTTATCAAGAAAACGCTCCTCTCCGAGTACGAGTATCAGAGAAAGGGCGGAAAGATCGCCATCAATCTTGACGATGGAGACGAGCTTCTCTTCGTTACAAAGACAGACGGAAATAAGCAGCTTATTATCGCAACGAGAAACGGAAGCGCGGTCAAGTTCGACGAGGGTGAGGTCAGAGCAATGGGACGCGTATCGCGCGGAGTCCGCGGAATCCGTCTCAAAGAAGAGGATTACGTTATCGGCGTAGTAAGCGTTGAAGATGATAAGAAGCTGCTCACCATTACAGAAAACGGATTTGGTAAGAGAACCGAATTTGACGACTTCAGACTCATGAAGAACCGCGGAGGCGGAGGAGTGACCTGCCATAATCTCACGGAGAAGACAGGACTTCTCGCAGGCATCATAGCCGTCGGCGATGATGATGACGTAATGATGATCACAGATTCGGGAATCATCATCAGAACCCCCGCTACAGATATCTCGACCTATTCAAGAACCGCATCCGGAGTAATCGTGATGAGACTTGAAAAGGGACAGAAGCTTGTAAATATCACCAAGACCGCAAAGGAAGAAGAGCCCGAGGAGACAGAAACAGTTGAGGGTGAAAGTGCAGAGATTGAAGCGATCGAGAGCGTCGAAGAGACCGTAATAGAAACAGCAGAAGAAACAGAAATATAAAAACACTTTACCTTCACGAAAAACTATCGTTAGCCTTCTCCTTGGGGAGAAGGTGGCAACGCAGTTGACGGATGAGGGGAAAATTAACAAAGGAGAGTGCCCGAGTATGAAAAAAGCAATAATATCAGCCATGCTTGTAATTGCCGTAATACTGACCGCTATGTGTACAGTGTCCTGCTCGGGCAAGGCTCCCGAGCTTGAGGACGTAAAGGAAAGATTTATCTACCTTATAGAAAACTCAAAGGAGATAAATACCGTCTATTTCGGCTCGGGACTCCCGGTTTATGAAAGGGATAATCTGCTGTCGGACAAAAAAGGAGTCTATTATAACGATACATATACCTCTCACGAAAGGGTAATGGAGCTCTCGCGCTTTCTCACGGTAAACGAGATAAAGGAACGCTCGGAGGAGATATATTCAACCGAGTATCTCGAGGCAATGTACGAGACCGCGTTCCAGGGAGTTATGACGGGAAGCTCGTCAGCGTATATGAGGTTTTACGAGAGCGAGGATTGGCTCTATCAGAACCTCTATGCAACGGATTTCAAGCTTTCCGAGCGCATATACGATTATTCAAGCATGAAGATCGTAAAGCCTTCAAACAGCGAATATATCAATATAACGATAGATACCTATACGCTTGAGGATAAAAAGGTAAAGAATATTTCTTTGACCTTCGTGTATGAAAGAGGAGATTGGTATCTCGATTCACCGACCTATTAAAATTATCTGAGCCGTATCAGGCGGCAAAAAGGAGGTCAAAATGAAGCTCGAAGGATTAAAGATCAATTTTCTCGGAGACAGCATAACCGAGGGACACGGAGTAAGCAGTGTTGAAAACACGTATTGGAATCTGCTCAAAAGAAACGAAGGACTTGCAGAGGCGCGTGGATACGGAGTGAGCGGTACATGCTTTGCGAAAAGGAGGACTCCTTCCGTAAAACCTCATTGGGATCTTGATTTTATCGGGCGATACACAGAAATGAGCGACGACGCAGACGTTGTCGTAATTTTCGGTGGAACAAACGATTTTGGTCACGGAGACGCACCGTTAGGTGAGATGAACGACCGCACCCCATACACCTTTTACGGAGCGTGTCACACACTTTTCAAAGGAGTTATCAATAAATATCCGAAAGCCGAAATAGTAGTAATGACCCCCCTTCACAGAATTGAGGAGGATGATCCAAGAGGAGATGGCTTTAAAAAGGATGGCGAGGGTATGGCACCTCTTTCCGTATACGTTGATATCATTAAGGAGGTCGCCTGCTTTTATTCCTTACCGGTGCTCGATCTATGGAGCGTGAGCGGAATACGGCCCAAGGTACAGGTTTTACGTGAAAAGTATTGCCCTGACGGACTTCATCCGAACGATGCGGGACATAAGATAATAGCATCGCGCCTTGCAGGATTTTTAAAATCACTTTAATAAAAAGGGGAGAAGAGTCAGAAATAAACACCTCCCCTATTTTTACGCAAAATTGCAGATTATAAGCCTTCCCCAGCGGGGAAGGGGGACCACTTCGTGGTCCCCCTTATCCGCGGGAGAAGGGTATTCGCTAAATCAAAATTTGAAAACAAAAAGGAAAAAAGATATGAAAACAAACGTAGCAATAATAGGCGGCGGTATAGGCGGCCTTATGGCAGCGTACCGACTGAAAAAGAACGATCCGAATATAGAAATAACAATAGTAGAGCGCGGATTTGAGCTTGAAAAAAGAAAATGCCCCGCAGGACACGATAAAGCGTGCGTACACTGTAAGGTCTGCTCAATAACAGGCGGATATGCGGGCGCAGGCGCATTTTCAGACGGAAAATTCAATATCGGAACCGCGTATGGCGGAAGCATGGGCGAGGAGCTCGGCGAATTTACCGCTATGAAATATATAAACGGAGTGGACGAGGTGCTCGAGTCCTTTGCGGACGATTATCCGCCCCTCTACCGCTCAAACGAGGAATTGAAGCTCAAATGTCTGCAGAATAACTTAAGACTTCTCGATATGAACGTCCGCCATCTCGGCACCGATAAGAACTTCAAAACGATGCAGAAGCTTATCGAGTGGATACGCGAGAATGGGGTAAAAATGCTCTCGGGAACCGATTGTAAAAGCGTGGATAAAATTGAGAGCGGATATGTCCTCAATGTAACACACGGTAAAAATGACGACGTTATCGAGTGCGAAAAGCTGATAATCGCGACGGGAAGAAGCGGCGCGGAGTTCGTAAGCTCATTCTGCAGTAAATTCGGAGTCAGGATGAATTCAAACTCCGTCGATATAGGAGTCAGAGTCGAGATGAAGGATATAATCTGGCGCGAGTTTTCGGAGAAGATCTATGAGCCGAAGATCCTTTACAGAACAAAGACCTTCGAGGATAGGACCAGGATGTTCTGCTTCAACCAGGGCGGACTTGTCTCGGCGGAGAATAACCACGGAGTAATAACCGCAAACGGACATAGCTTTGCAGAGCCCGAAAAGAAGACGGAGAATTGTAACTTTGCGATCCTTTCGTCTATTCACTTCAAGGGCAACTTCAATAAACCCACCGAGTACGCAGAGAATATAGCGAGAAATATGAACTTCGCAGGCGACGGAAATATCATCGTGCAGAGATTCGGTGACCTTGTAAGAGGACGCAGAACGAACGAGCACAGATTGGCTGCAAACAGCGTCACACCTACGCTTAAAGCGTTCCCGGGAGACCTGTCGATAGTCCTTCCTTACCGTGCGCTCACCAATATTATCGAGACGATATACGCGCTTGATAAGGTAGCACCTGGAACGGCAAATCCCGATACATTGCTCTACGGATGTGAGAATAAGTATTATAGCATCCGACCCGAGCACAACGGAAATTTTGAAATACTTGACGACGTATACCTTATAGGAGACGGAAGCGGAATCACGCGCGGACTGTCTCAGAGCGGCGCAATGGGACTTTTCGTAGCCGATAAGATCTGCGGAAAATAAGATAATCAAATTTTGATTTGTCGGGGAGTTACACCAACGTAGGGCGGGGGCTTGCTCCCGCCGTTTCGTTGATTATAAAAGGTTTTCAC